>NZ_CP087106.1:3902500-4268333 GCF_028583545.1 Methylobacterium sp. NMS14P
CATGTCGAGGCCGAAGAACCCGGCCACGGGCCAGAATCCCATGCGCCACGCCCAGATCGACACGGCGAGGGACACCGCGCAGCAGCCGGTCATGACCACCCGGAAGCCCCGCCGGCTCAACGACTGGTGCGGTCGGATCGTCGCGGTGAAGACGGGCCGGTCGATCGTGTCCGGATCGAGCCCGTACGGGTGGACGGAAGGATTGCCGCTCGCCATGCGATCCATATAACGCGCCGATGCCCGCCAGAAAGACTCCCCCACCCGTGACGGATCGCGTCGGTCGCGGCACCGCGGGACCGACCGAGGCCTCGTCTGAGGCCGTATCCCGGACGGCCCCGCCGAAGCGGGGCAAGGGCAAGTCGGAGAGCGCGTCCAAAGGTTCGACCAAAGTCTCGGCCAAAGTCTTGGCCAAGAGCGCGGCCCCGGCGCGGCTCGGGGGTGCGATCAGGCCGGCCGCCACCGCGCGCGTGGACACGGCCCCCGAGGCCGTCGACGCGGCGACCCTCGCCGAGATCTTCCGCCGCTTCCAGGCGGCGGAGCCGGAGCCCAAGGGCGAGCTCCACTACGTCAATCCGTTCACGCTCCTCGTCGCGGTGGTGCTGTCGGCCCAGGCGACCGACCGCGGCGTCAACCTCGCCACCGGCCCACTCTTCGCGGTCGCCGACACGCCCGAGAAGATGCTGTCCCTGGGCGAGGACAGGGTCCGCGACCTCGTGCGCACGATCGGGCTGTTCAACACCAAGGCGAAGAACGTCGTCGCCCTCTCGCGCATCCTCTTGGACGAGCACGGCGGCACGGTGCCGGCGAGCCTGGAAGCCCTGCAGGTTCTGCCCGGGGTCGGCGCCAAGACCGCGAGCGTGGTGCTCAACATCGCCTTCGGGGTTCCGCGGATCGCCGTGGACACCCATATCTTCCGGGTCTCGAACCGGATCCCGCTCTTCGTGGGCGCGACCACCGACAGGGTTCAGGCCGGACTCGAGGCGATCGTGCCGGATTCCTACCGGCTGCATGCCCATCACTGGCTGATCCTGCACGGCCGCTACACCTGCAAGGCGCGCAGGCCCGAATGCCCGCGCTGCCTCATCGCCGACCTCTGCCGCTACCCGTCCAAGACGACCGCGTGACGGGTCGCGAAGGTCGTTCCGGGCACGTCCCGACCGGTCTCCGCAATCCCGCCCTGCGGGCTAACGCGTTGTGCTGGAAGCCCGCTTCCGCTAGTTTGGCGGCCGGTCGCCGGGGCCCTTGGGCAGAGGCCGTCCGGCGGCCCGACCTCGCGTCCGGTCGCCGCGCCGCGGATTCCTCCCAATCGTCGCGCATCAGGAGCCTCGGCCCATGGACTTCCTCAAACCACGGTACACGCCTATGAATCGCCGCCGTCGCATCTACGAGGGCAAGGCGAAGGTCCTCTACGAGGGGCCGGAGCCCGGCACGCTCATCCAGCACTTCAAGGATGACGCGACGGCCTTCAACGCGAAGAAGCACGAGGTCATCGACGGCAAGGGTGTGCTGAACAACCGGATCTCGGAGTTCGTCTTCCAGCACCTCAACGATATCGGCGTGCCGACGCATTTCATCCGCCGGTTGAACATGCGCGAGCAGCTGATCCGCGAAGTCGAGATCATCCCCCTCGAGGTCGTGGTGCGCAACGTCGCGGCCGGGTCGCTGGCGACGCGCCTGGGCCTGGAGGAAGGCACGCAGCTGCCGCGCTCAATCATCGAGTTCTACTACAAGAACGACGCGCTGAACGACCCGATGGTCTCCGAGGAGCACATCACGGCGTTCGGCTGGGCGACGCCCCAGGAGATCGACGACATCATGGCGCTGGCGATCCGCGTCAACGACTTCCTGTCGGGCCTCTTCCTCGGCGTCGGCATCCGGCTCGTCGATTTCAAGATGGAGACCGGCCGCCTCTGGGAAGGCGACATGATGCGCATCGTCGTCGCCGACGAGATCTCCCCGGATTCCTGCCGGCTCTGGGACATCAAGTCCTCCGACAAGCTCGACAAGGACCGGTTCCGCAAGGATCTCGGCGGCCTGATCGAGGCCTACACCGAGGTCGCCAAGCGGCTCGGCATCATGTCGGAGAACGAGAAGGTCCAGGGCGGCGGCCCGCGCCTCGTGCAGTAGACCCGGTCAGGCGGTCGGCCGGCGCAGGGGCGCCGGCCCGGCCTCCGGGAAGCCCGCGCGCAGCCGCGCGTGGGTCGAGAGCGCCGGGTCGAAGCCCGGGTGATAATGGGGGTCCTGCACCAGCAGCGACCCCCATCGCGTTCTCAGCGCCGCGATCTCGCGCTCGTGGCGGGCGCGGGCCTCGGGGGCCCAGCGGCGGCTCGCCGCCTCGCGGTGGTGAAGGACCGCCCCGGGGACCAGGAGCGTGCGGTAGCCGGCCGCGTTCAGGCGGAGGCAGAGATCGACGTCGTTGAAGTCGACCGCGAAGACCGCCTCGTCGAAGCCGCCGACCGCGCGGAACTTCTCCGCCTCGACGGCCAGGCACGCGGCGGTCACCGCGGAGACCGCCTGCGTGACGCGCAGGGCCCCGAGGTAGCCGGGGGCGTCGCCGGGAAAGTGCCGGTGTCCGTGGGTGACGAGGCCGCCGGTGCCGAGCACGATGCCGCCGTGCTGGATCCGGCCCTCGCCGTCGAGGAGCTTGGCGCCGACGGCCCCCACATCCGGGCGGAGGGCCTCCCGGGCCACGCGGGACAGCCAGTCGGGCCGGAATGCCTCGACGTCGTTGTTGATGAAGACCAGCAGCCTGCCGCGAGCACGGGCCGCGGCGGCGTTGTTCATGGCGGCGAAGTTGAACGGCCCGGGCCAGGGCACGACCTGCCCCCTCCCCTCCCCTTCCAGCGCCCGCAAGTAGGCGAGCGTCTCGGGCTCGCGACTGTCGTTGTCGCAGACGATGATCTCGGTCGACGGCCAGTCGGTGCAGTTGCGCAGGCTCTCGAGACAGGGACGCAGGAGATCCAGGCGGTCGCGGGTCGGGACGATGAGGCTGGCCAGGGGCCGCGTCTCGGGCAGGGGGTGCTCGACCTCGACGAGGCCGTCGGGTCCCACGGTCACGCGCGGGCCGACCCGGCCCGTCCGGTCGAGGTGGCCGCGGACGACGGCGTGATGGGGGGCGTGTCCCGCCGCACCATCCGTCGTGGCGATCGACGTTCCGCGGCGGACGGACAGGATCTCCGGTAGGTGGCCGATCGCGCCGGGGCCGAACCGCTCCGCGATCCGGAAGGCGGCCTCGGCGGGACTTCCGGGATCGACGCCGGAGTCGAGGGCGCTCCGTCGGCAGGCCAGGACGGGACCGAGATAATCGAAGGCCGCGAGCCGGTCGGGGTCGAAGACCGGCGGCAGATGCGGCAGCACAGGGCCGCCGGGTCGCTCCTGCACCAAGGCGTCGCCGTACAGCGCATGGAGGTCGGGCTGGCTCGCGAACAGGGCGGCGATCCGTCCCGGCGCTCCGGCGACGAGGACCCCGTCGCCGACCAGGCGGATCGTGTCTCCCGGGCTGTCCGGTGCCGGCGGGAAGCGGTCGAGGATCCCGGGCGGCAGGGCCAGCCCATGGTCGATCCCGATCAGGGCCGCGAGCGCCTGCCGGGCGCGCAGGCGCTTCCCTGTCAGACGCGCGCGCAGGATCGCGGCCGCCGCCCGCGGATGCGCGAGAACACGGCGCGTCGCGCCCGCGAGCGCGCACCAGGAGCGGCGCGACGGTCCGAGATAGCGCGCAGCTTCGCGGCCCGATGCGCCGTCGGGCGGCGTCATTCCAGATCCTCGCCGAAGGTCGTGATCGACAGGGCGGGGTGGTAGAACGGATCGTGCCGGATCACGGCCCGCCAGCGCTCGGAGAAGCGGGCGGCTTCTTCCTCGAAGCGGGCGCGCTTGGCCCCGACCGACGGACCGCGGCTGACGGATTCGAGATGGGCCAGCTTCGCGGTCGGCGTCCAGACCGTCTTCCAGCCGGCGGCGCCGAGGCGGAGGCAGAAATCCACGTCGTTGAAATCGACCGGGAACGCCTCGGCGTCGAAGCCGCCCACCGCCAGATACTTGTCCCGCGCGACGGCGAGGCAGGCGGCCGTCACCGCCGAGACCTCGTGCGCGACGCGCAGCCGGCCGAGATGGCCCGGCGTGTCGCCGGGCCGGCGACGCAGGATGTGGCCGGCCCGCCCGCCGAGGCCGACGACGACGCCGGCATGCTGCAGGGTGCCGTCGCCGTAGAGAAGCCTCGCCCCGACCGCGCCGACCTCCGGCCGGCACGCCTGCCGGACCATGGCCTCGAGCCAGCCGGGCTCCAGCACGGCGACGTCGTTGTTCAGCAGCAGGACGATCGTTCCCGACGCCGCGGCGACGCCGGCGTTGACCATCGCGGCGAAGTTGAAGGGCTGCGGATCCATGAGGATCTGGACGCGCGGATCGCCGCGCAGGGTCGCGTAATGGTCGAGCACCGCGGGATCGCTGGAGCCGTTGTCGACGATGATCAGCTCGATCGCCGCGTAGGCGGTCTCGTGGAGCACACCGCGGCAGACGCGGGTGATCAGGTCGAGGCGGTCGCGCGAGGGGATCACGACGCTCACCAGCGGCACCGGATCCGGCAGGGGCCATTCCAGGCGAACGGCACCGTCTTGGACCCCGGCGCGCAACGGCGGCCGTTCGGACCGGAGCGCGTTCAGGGCCGCAGCCCGGTCCGACGGGTCGAGGTCGTCTCCGGCAGTGCGGGCGAGGATCCGCGGGACATGCACCACCCGCGCGGCACCGGTCGTCGCGGCGGCCACGATGCCCGGCGCGAGCTCGGCCATCCGGCCGGCGGGGTGCGCCAGGACCCTGGCGAGCCACGCCCTCGACAGGAGCAGGGGAAACCCCGGATACCCCGTCGCCAGGGCGAGGTCCGGGCTCCAGTCCGGCTTCAGCCGCGGGCGACCGTCGGGGCCGATCGCGTCGCCGTAGGCGATGTCCGCGCCCGACAGGGCGCGGGCCAGCAGCGCCAGGGCCTCGGGCTCCGGGATGTCGCCGGGGCGCAGCAGGCACAGGGCGTCCGCATCGCCGGAAAGATCGGCTAACGCCGCAGCCTCGTCCCATGCCTGGTGGGTCATCGGCCCGTCGGCCGATACGGGCGGCGCGCCCGCCCAGGTGACCTGGATCGACTCGGGGCGGTGCGTCTGCGCGTCCAGCGCGTCTCGCGTGGCCGACAGCGCCGCCGCGTCCCCGGGCTGTGCGAGCAGGACGCAGCGGATCCGCAGGGTGGAGGGCGCGATGCGGGCGGGTCGGGTCCGGGCGGCGGCCCAGGAGGGGAACCGGGCCATCGGCGTCACCGCGCAGGCGCCGCGCAGGATGTCGCGGTAGCGCCGCTCCGAGCCGCGGGCGCGCTCGTAGAGGGCGGAGACGCAGCGCCAGGGCCGGCGCAGGAGGCACTGCGCGAGCACCTCGGCCTCGCGCCGGGCGCCGACCCGCTCCAGGGCGAAGTCGGCACCGGCCGAGAGGCGGATCTCCCGCGCATCCGGCGGGATCAGCCCGAGCCAGTGGGCGAGCCCCTGCGAGGCTCCCGGCAGGACGAAGTCCTGAACGGTCTCGTCTGGCCCTCGCAGGACGCGGAGAATCGGGCGCCGGGGCGCCGCCGTCGGATCATCGGCATAGCTCAGCACGATCCAGCCGGCGGGATGATCCGGGAGCACGAGGCGGCGATCGAACGCGGGATCGTCCGTGGCCTCCAGCCGGAACCGGGTCGGCCGGCCGAGCCAGATCCTGTCGCGACCGGTCTTCGCGATCAGCGGGGTCGGATCGCCGAGGCGCGCCGCGGCGTCACTGGGCAGCGTCGCCTCCGCCGGGTGGCGCCGCGGCGACCGCCGGTTTCCGGCGGCGCGGTTTCGCGGCGGTCTTCCCGCCGGCACCCTTGCCGGTGCCGACACCCACCGCGATGTCGTAATCGGCCGTCATGGCGGCCGGGACCTGCAGCTCGTCGGCCACGACCGTGGCGAAGCCCTGCGCCTCGCCGGCCGCGACGATCACGCTGGCCCGCTCCGTGCGGCTCGAGACGGTCTTGCCGTCGTGGCGGATCTGGAACGTCACCGGCACATCGAACCGGCCCGGCGCGCCCGCCGGCCCGAGCAGGACGTTGATCTCGGCGCCCACCTTGACGGTGATCGAGCCGTCCTGACGCCGCGCGCATTCACGGGCGAGACGGCCGAGGGAGAACTGGGTGCGCACCGCGTCGCCCGCGAGCGTGCGCGAGGCGGCCCCGCCTTCGGCCACCTCGACAGAAGGGCAATAGGCCGGGTCGAGGGCTTCGGGCTGCGACGGCGGGACCGTCGTGCCGCCGTACTTGAACAGGTTGGAGAAGATGTTGCCCTCCTCGGCCCGGCTCGGGACCGCGGCCGAGAGCGACGCGGCGAGGACGAGCCCGCCCAGCCGGAGAGCGGCGGTCAGGCGCCGGGCGACGTCCGGGGAACGCGTGAGACCCCTGTCCCGATGTCCGATCATCGTACGGCTCCCGAACGGCACCGTCATTTCAGGCTGTCGAACCCGGCCGCGAAGCCCTTCATCGACAGCGGGATGCCGACGCCCTCCTCGGGCGTCTGAAACACGATGAAGGTGGCCTGCGTGCCGCTCTTGAACTGGCGGATCAGCCCGTCATCCATGACGACCTCGGCCACGCAGCCGGTGGTGAGGCAGCGGACGAAGCCCGCGCGGCCGATATCGGTCTGGTCGATCTTGAGGCCGAGACCGGAGGGCAGCAGCACGCCCAGCGGCGCCACCACCCGCAGCAGGTAACCGCGATTGTCGGCAGTCTTGAGGACGATCACCACGAGGGTCAGATTGGGGCGGTCCTCGGCGGCGAGGTACTGGACGAGGGCGCACTGCTCGGCCTTCGCGCCGGCCGGCGTCTCGCAGCGCAGCTGCCAATCGTCGAAGGTCTTGCGCACCATGCCCTGAGCCGCGGCCGGACCGGCCGGCGCGAGCGCCGCCGCGACGAGGGCGAGGAAAACCGGCAGCGCGGCGCGCCGAGCGGCACGCCGAAAACGAACGAGCCTCGCGTGAAGCGGCACCACCGATCCCTTCGGAACGCTCCGGCCGAGGACCGGCGGGAGCCGTACAATCGGGCGTGTTCCGACCATGGTCAGCCCCGCGCTGTCAAGCGATGCACGCGCGGTGTTGCGCGTCGGTGCTACCCGCGCGGGTGTCAACGGCCTAGATTGTGTCGGAACACTCCTCCAGCGCCGGATCCTGACGCCGTGATGCGCCCGCTCACTCTCTCGGCCGCCTGCCTGATGGCCGCCCTCACGCAGGCGGGAGCCCAGTCCCTGCCGGTCGGTGAGACCACCTACATCGAACGCTCGCTGAACCGCTCCGACACGCTGGTGATCGAGCATCCGCCCGTCGCGGCCAACCCGTACGGCCGCCGCAACGGACAGGCGGCGATCGCCGGCTACTGCCGGGACGGCGGCCTGGTCCGCCGCCGGGACGAGTTCGGCAACCCGGTGATCATCCGCCAGCGGGAGATCTGCGACAGCGTCGCCCCGCGCACCCTCAACCCTGGCGAGGTCGATCCCCGCCCGAGCTGGCCGGCGGATGCCGTGACGCGCCAGCGGGTGCTCCGCGCCAAGGGCTGATGCGGGGCCTGACGACGGCTCAGCCGTAGCGGTGCAGACCGGTCCCGTGGCGCTTGAGCCAGGCCTCGGCGGCATCGGTGCTCGGGCAGAGCGCGTGCACCAGCGCCCAGAAGCGCGGCGAGTGGTTCATCTCGCGCAGATGCGCCATCTCGTGGGCGACCAGATAGTCGAGCACCATCGGCGGCGCGAGGATCAGGCGCCATGAGAAGTTCAGCTCGCCGCGGGCCGTGCAGGAGCCCCAGCGGCTGCGGGTGTCGCGCAGCGTGACGCGCACCGGCCGCTGTCCGAGCTGCGCCGCGTAGCGCTCGATCGCATCGGTCAGGTCGCGCTTGGCCTCGCGGGCCAGGAAATCCCGGACCCGGCGCGCCACGTGGGCGGCGTCGCACGACACCGAGAGCACCGGCTCTCCCTCCACGCACTCGACGCGAACCGGACCGCTCCGGGTGCCGCGCTGGCTGATCCGGTGGGGCTCACCGCGGATCGGCAGGCTGGCTCCGAGCTCGAACAGCACGCGGGTCGGCACGCGGGCGAGACGCGCCGCGATCCAGCCCGCGTGGCTCGCGGCGAAGCGCTGCGCCGTGTTGATGGCGGTGCGGCTCGGCAGGGTGATCACCGCCTCGCCGGTGGCGGCCGAGACGCGGAGCGTGATGCGGCGGGCGGTCGGCCGCCGACGGAGGGCGATGCGGAGGCTGGCCCCCTCGTGCTGGACCTCAAGATGATCGGGATCGGGGCGACGCAGCAGCGCGAGGGGCATGCGCGACTTCTAGCTGGGCCGGGCTCGAGGCTCCAGATCCTGTCGTCCTGAATCGCCACGGCGACCTCAGCCGGCGAGGGCCCGGGTCCAGACGTCGGTCTCGGGGAGGACGAGGAGCGCCGCGGCGGCCAGGGCGATCCCGTACGGGATCCCGGTCTTGGCGTCGTGCAGGTGCAGGGCGAACGGCATGCGCGCGATCCGGACAGGCAGCGGGTGCGTCCGCGCGAACAGGATCGCCAGGGTCAGGGCGCCGCCGAACACCGAGGCCACCAGCAGGTAGTCGCCGAGGCCGTCGAAGCCGAGCCACAGGGCCGTGGCGGCCGCGAGCTTCGCGTCGCCGCCGCCGATGATGCCGAAGGCGAACAGCGTGAACGTGACGAGGAGGACGACCGCTCCGGCGGCGCAGTGGAATCCGATCTCGGTCCAGCTCATCGAGCTCGTCAGGGCCAGCAGCGCGAACCCGGCCACGAGAGCGAGGGAGATCCGGTTCGGGATCAACATGGTGAGCAGGTCGCTGGCGGCCGCGTAGGCCATCAGGAAGGGGAACAGGATCAGAAGGCCGAAACCGGCCGGGCCCAGACCCATCAGTCCCAGGCCTGCCGTCGCTGAACCGACCATCTCGGCGCCCATCTCGTCGAAGCCTGTCGCGTCAGGGGGTTCGATCCGACCCAGCGGTCTCGCTGCCGGTCCGGATCTCGGATGTGCCGGGCGGCGAGCGCCGCCGCGAAGAACGACGATCCCGGCAGGCCGAGAACCCCCGCCTCTCTCCGAGTCTCGGCGAGAGGCAGGATGTCTCGAACCTGCCGCAGATCGGATCGATCTCGATCAGTTCAGGTTGCCGGAGATCTGGCTGAACTTGCTGGTCAGGCTGGTGCCGACGGTCTTCAGCGCGGTGATGATGGCCACGGCGATGAGGGCCGCGATCATGCCGTACTCGATGGCGGTGGCGCCGGACTCGTCCGAAGCAAAACGCGTGAACAGGGTCTTCATAGAGGGTGATCCTTCGATCAACACAGAGCGAGATAAAACTTGCGCGATGCCCGATGAAGAATTTTCAGGTCTCGATCGGCGGCCTGCACAGACTGCCGATTACGCCTTGAAAATCGGTTAAATCGATCCCGCACCGACGTAAAAGGCCGTCTCGCTGCGAGTTTGGTGAAGGTTGGGTTTCACCGATACGGCACAGTGCCGCGACTTGGTCTTGCTTAGCGCTTCCTTCACGGGTTCCGCGCTAGCCTCGGGCCTCGGGTCGGATCTCGTGGACCGCCCGCCGCCTTGAGGAACCCCGATGCGCCGCATCCTGTCGATCGCGGGCCGAGCCGGCCTCGTCGTCCTGCTGACGGGCGCCGCGGCCGCGGCCGGGCAGCCCGATCTCCTGCCCGTCGTGACCGTCCTCGTGGACAACGCCAAGGTGCTCCGCCTGCCGGAGAAGACGTCGACCGTCATCGTCGGGAACCCGATCATCGCCGAGGTGACGCCGCAGAAGAACGGCGTCCTCGTGCTCACCGGCAAGAGCTTCGGCTCCACCAACCTGATCGCCCTCGACAACGGCGGCGCCATGATCGCCGAGACCACCATCCGGGTCGAGGCGTCGCGGGACTCGACGATCACGGTGCAGCGCGGTCTCGATCGGGAATCCCTGTCCTGCACGCCGAGCTGCCAGCCGTCGGTGCAGCTCGGCGACTCGGCCAGCTATTTCGGTGCGACGAGCGGCCAGGCCGATGCCCGACGCAAGCTCGCGACCGGCGGCGGCGGCGCGGTTCCTGCGGGCGATCACTGATCGGGCCGGAGTTCCACCGCGACACCGGCCGCGACCTGGGGCAGGATCCCCCGGCCCTCGCCGATTCGCCGCGATGCCGCGGGGGCGATGACGCCAGGGAGACGTCGAGGCCGATGTCCGCCATCACCCGCAACCCGCCGCCGCCCGCCGTCGACCCGACGGTGCTGGCAGCGTTCCGCGACGTCTCGACGGCCACGATCAGCGACTGCCTGGCGCGGATGCCGGTCCTGGCCGGGCTGCGCCCGTTCCACCGCGGCGGTTCGCTCGTCGGCACGGCCTTCACGGTCCGCGTCCGAAGCGGCGACAACCTGGCCATCCATCAGGCTCTGGAGGAGGTTCGCCCCGGCGACGTGATCGTGGTCGACGGCGGCGGCGACACGGGCCGCGCGCTGGTGGGCGACATCATGAAGGCCATCGCCGAGAGCCGGGGCGTGGTCGGATTCGTGATCGACGGCGCCGTGCGCGACACGACGGCCTTCGCGGGCTCGACCTTTCCCTGCTACGCCCGCGACGCGACGCCGCGGGGGCCGTTCAAGACCGGTCCCGGCGCGATCAACGTGCCGGTCTGCGTCGGAGGCTGGACGGTGAACCCGGGCGACGTGGTGGTCGGCGACGCCGACGGCGTCGTGTCCTTCCCGCCCAGCGACGCGGCGGCCCTGCTCGACGCCGCGCGGGCGCAGGCGGCCCGCGAGGCGGAGGTTTTGGAGCAGATCCGGGCCGGTCGCTACGACGGCCGCTACGCCCGGGTGGCGCAGGGCTGATCGGGCCGGTCCCGCTCGGGCGCGTGCAGGCGCTGCCACAGGGCATCGGCCGCGCCGCCTCGGCTCTCCCGCACCCGGAACAGCCGGATCTCCACCGGAACGTCCAGCTCTTCCGGACCTGCCCGAACGAGCCGTCCGCGGGCAATCGCCGCTTCCGCGAGTGTCGCCGGGAGCCACGCGACTCCGTCGCCGTCCTGAGCCATGGTCATCAGCGTCGCCGCCAGGTGGGACGTGAAGGCCGGCGCGTGGCCGGCCGCCACCCCGCTCGCCGCGAGGATCCGGCCGAGCCCCGAGGCCTCGCCGTAGGCGAGATAGCGGACAGCCCCGGTCAGGGGCCAGAGCGGCGCCCCGCCGGATGTCGGCGCGCAGAGCGGCACCAGGCTGTCCGCGCCGACCGGGACGGACTCGCAGCGGCCATCTTCGAGGCGGCTGGGAAGGTCCGCGCGATGGTGGCACAGGAGCAGCTGCACCTCGCCGGCCAGCAGGATCGCCTCGCAGGCCGCCATGCTGTCCGAGACCAGGTTGAGGGTACCGAGCGCCTCGAAGGGCGCGTGCTGCCGGATCCAGCCCGGAAAGAACGTGAACGACAGCGCGTGCGTGGCCGCGATCGCGAGGCTCGCGTCCGCGCGCGCACCGGCCGCCCGGGCCTCACGGCGCGCCCGATCCAGGCCCCGCATCAGGTCCTCGGCGTCCGGTTGGAAACGCGCTCCGGCGGCGGTCAGGATCGCCCCCTGGGCGCTCCGCAGGAACAGCGGCGTCCCGACCCACTCCTCCAGCGCGCGGATCCGTCGGCTGAAGGCCGGCTGCGTCACGTGCCGGGCCTCGGCGGCCCGCGAGAAGGTCCGGTGCTCGGCGAGCGCGAGGAAATCCCTCACCCAGTCCAGATCCATGGCGCGCCTCTCCGACAGGACCGGGCCGATGCCGTCTGCGCATCGCGCGCTCCGGAAACGGCATTGGCTGCCCGGGTGCGGCCGACGCTATGGCACCGGGACGCACCGGGGAGACAGCCATGCGCATCGTCGACGTCCGCGAGGTCACCAAGCCGATCGCCTCGCCGATCCGCAACGCCTACATCGACTTCTCGAAGATGACCACGAGCCTCGTCGCGGTGGTCACCGACGTGGTGCGCGACGGCCGGCGGGTCGTCGGCTACGGCTTCAACTCCAACGGTCGCTACGGCCAGGGCGGCCTGATCCGCGAGCGCTTCCGCGACCGGATCCTGGAGGCCGATCCGGACAGTCTCCTCGTCGACGCGGGCGACAACCTCGACCCGCACCGGATCTGGGCCGCCATGATGCGCAACGAGAAGCCCGGCGGCCACGGCGAGCGCTCGGTGGCGGTGGGCACCCTCGACATGGCGATCTGGGACGCGGCGGCGAAGATCGCCGGGAAGCCGCTGTTCCGGATGCTCGCCGAGCGGAACGGCGTCGCCGCCAACCCGCGGGTCTTCGTCTACGCGGCGGGCGGCTACTACTACCCCGGCAAGGACGATTCCGCCCTCCGTGCCGAGATGCGCGGCTATCTCGACCGCGGCTACAATGTCGTGAAGATGAAGATCGGCGGCGCGCCGATCGACGAGGACCGGCGCCGGATCGAGGCCGTGCTCGCCGAGATCGACGGACGGGGCCGCCTCGCGGTGGACGCCAATGGCCGCCTCGATCTCGAGACCGCCATCGCGTACGCGCGGATGCTGCGTCAGTACCCGCTGTACTGGTACGAGGAGGCGGGCGACCCGCTGGACTACGCCCTTCAGGCGGCGCTCGCACCCCATTATCCCGGGCCGATGGCCACCGGCGAGAACCTGTTCTCGCACCAGGATGCGCGCAATCTCCTGCGCTACGGCAACATGCGGCCCGACCGCGACTGGCTGCAGTTCGACTGCGCCCTGTCGTACGGGCTGGTGGAGTACCTGCGCATCCTCGAGGTGCTGGCCGAATTCGGCTGGTCGCCCTCCCGCTGCGTCCCGCATGGCGGGCACCAGATGTCGCTCAACATCGCGGCCGGCCTCGGCCTCGGCGGCAACGAGAGCTACCCGGACCTGTTCCAGCCCTACGGCGGCTTTCCCGACGGGGTGCGGGTCGAGGACGGTCACATCACCATGCCGGACCTGCCGGGCATCGGTTTCGAGGGCAAGTCGGACCTGATCGCGGAGATGCGCGCCCTCGCGGCGTAGCGCGCCGATCCGGCCGGCCTTGCGGAGCGCGGCGCCCCGGTGGACGATGGCGCCATGGATTCCGGCCCCCTCACCTACGCGATCGGCGACGTCCACGGCTGCGCCGCCCTCCTCGACGCGCTGCTGGAGCGGATCGCCGACCACGCGGGCGACCGACCCCACCGGCTGGTCTTCCTCGGGGACTACATCGACCGCGGTCCCGACAGCGCCGCGGTGCTCCGCACCGTGAGCCGCCTGAACTGGGCCGAGCCGGAGCGCGTCGTCTGCCTGATGGGCAATCACGAGCGGATGCTGCTCGACGCGCTCCAGACGCGAAGCGCGGCCGCGCACTGGATGTACAACGGCGGGGAGGCGACGCTCGACTCGTTCGGCGCGCGGGACCCCGCCGGCCTGCCCCGGGACACCCTCGACTGGATCGAGGCGCTCCCGACGCTGCACGGTGACGGCGCCCACTGGTACGTGCATGCCGGCCTGCGACCCGGCGCGGACGCCCTCGATTCGGACGCGCACGATCGCCTGTGGATCCGCGAGCCGTTCCTCGAGGGCGACCACGATTTCGGGCGGCACGTGGTCCACGGCCACACGCCGCAGCGGAGCGGGCGCCCGGAGGTTCGCCGGTTCCGCACCAATCTCGACACCGCGGCCGTCTACGGCGGCACCCTCACCGCCGGCATCTTCTCGGACGCGCAGGGACCGGCCCTGGAGTTCCTGCAGGTGAGAGCAGCCTAGGGGGCGAAGTCGCCGTCATTGCGAGCGGAGCGAAGCAACCCGGGGCTGCCCGCATCACTCGGCCTGGCGCCGTCCGGATCGCTTCGCTCCGCTCGCAAAGACGGTGGCCGGCGGGCCACCGGTCGGAGCCGTCAGACGCCGCGCCGCGCCGGCACGAGCGCGCAGAGGATCCCGAAGAGCCACCCGGCCATCAGGGCGAAGCCGCCGGTGGGCGCGGCCATCGGGAAGAGTGCGTGCTGGAACCACGCGCGCACCGAGAGGTCGCCGCAGAACAGGATCAGGCCGACGACCAGGAGCCCGGCCGCGCCGCGCGCGAGGCCGGCCCGGGCGAGGCCCGAGGCCCCGAAGCCGACCAGCGCCAGGATGGCGGGGGCGTGGAACAGCAGGAACTGCGCCGCCGTCTTCAGCGAGTCCGCCCCGGGGATGTGCGCCGCGGCGGCGCTCAGCGCGACGCCGAGCAGTCCGGCCAAGCCGGCGAGCGCCGCGAGCGCCCGGTCGACACCCGCGAGTCTCACGCGCCGCGCTCCGCCAGGAGCTTGGCGATGGCCGCCCGCAGATCCGGCACGCCGGAATCGTCCCGGCTCGAGGTGAGGATCACCTGCGGGTAGGCGGCCGGGCGCTTGGCGAGACCCGCCTCGATCCCGGCGATGCGGCTCGCGACCTCGCCCTTCTTGAGGGAATCGCCCTTGGTCAGCACGACCTGATAGCTCACCGCGGCCTTGTCGAGGCCGTCGAGCACGTCGGTGTCGATCGACTTGAAGCCGTGCCGGGCGTCGATCAGCATGAACACCCGGGCGAGGTTCGCGCGGCCCTTGAGGTAGGAGTGGATCAGCCGGGTCCACGCCTCGACCTTGGCCTTCTCGACGGCGGCGTAGCCGTAGCCGGGCATGTCGACCAGCGACAGGCGCTCGCCGATCCGGAAGAAGTTGAGCTGCTGCGTCCGGCCCGGCGTGTGCGAGGTCCGCGCCAGGGTGTTGCGCCCGGTGAGCGCGTTGATCAGGCTCGACTTGCCGACATTCGAGCGCCCCGCGAACGCGATCTCGACGCCCTCCATGGGCGGCAGCCGGTCGAGGATCTGGGCGGCCGCGTAGAAGTCGGCGGCGCCGGCAAAGAGAAGGCGGCCGGCCTCGAGGAGGTCGGCCGCGTCGTCGTTGGTGTCGGTCCCTGTGTCGTGCACGGCGTCTCGCCCGTCAGCTCTTGGTGGTGGCCGCCTTGGTGCCGCCGCGCTTGAACGTGGTCCGGAGATTGTCCCACAGCTCCACCTTCACGCCGTTGCGGCGCATGATGACGTACTGCTGGATCACCGACAGGGTGTTGTTCCAGGCCCAGTAGATCACGAGGCCGGCGGGGAACGAGCCCAGCATGAAGGTGAACACGATCGGCATGAAGGTGAAGATCTGCGCCTGGACCGGGTCCGGCGGCGCGGGGTTCATCTTCATCTGCACGAACATGGTCACGCCCATGATCAGCGGCCAGACGCCCAGGTGCACGAAGTCGGGCGCCGGGAACGGCAGCAGGCCGAACAGGTTCACGATGCTCGTCGGATCCGGCGCCGCGAGGTCGTGGATCCAGCCGAAGAACGGCGCGTGCCGCATCTCGATGGTGATGAACAGGACCTTGTAGAGCGCGAAGAAGACCGGGATCTGGATCAGCACCGGCCAGCAGCCGGCGACCGGATTGATCTTCTCCTTCTTGTACAGCTCCATCGTGGCCTGCTGCTGCTTCATGCGGTCGTCCTTGTACCGCTCGCGGATGGCGGCCATCTCCGGCTGCACGGCCTTCATCTTGGCCATGGAGACGTAGGACCGGTTCGCGATCGGCAGGAACAGCAGCTTCAGGCAGAAGGTCACCACCAGGATCGAGACGCCGAAATTGCCGAACAGGTGGTAGAAGAAGTCCAGCGCCCGGAACATCGGCTTGGTGATGAAGAAGAACCAGCCCCAGTCGATCATCAGATCGAAGTGCTTGATGCCGAGGTCCTTCTCGTAGTTGTTGATGACGTTGACTTCCTTGGCGCCCGCGAACAGCCGCTGCGTCGCGGTGGCCGAGGCGCCGGCGGCGAGGTTCAGGGCGTCGCCCCGCACGCTCGCCTGATAGACGTTGGTGGTGCCGTCGGTCCGGTCGGTGAAGGCGCCGGTGTAGGGCGTGTCCTGATCGGGGATCGCGGCCGCCGCCCAGTACTTGTCGGTGATGCCGACGAAGCCGCCGGTCACGCCGCTCCAGGCCTTGCCCTTGGTGTTGGCACCACCGTAGGCGCCTTCCTTGGCGAGCTTGTCGTAGGTGAATTCCTGCAGGCCGTCGTTGCCGAGATAGCCGATCATGCCCTCGTGCAGGACGTAGTAGCCCTGGGTGTGCGGCTTACCCCAGCGGGAGACGAGGCTGTACGGGTAGAGCGTGATGGCACCCGAGCCCTTGTTCTCGACCTCGTCGCGGATCGTGAACATGTACTTGTCGTCGACCGCGATGATCCGCTTGAAGACAAGGCCGGCGCCGTTGTCCCAGGTCAGGGTCACGGGCATGCCCGGCGAGAGCGTCTTGCCGTCGCTGGTCCAGAGGGTGTCGTTGGTCGGCAGCGGACCGGCATTGGCACCGACCCAGCCGAACTCGGCGTAGTAGGGCGTCTCGGTCCCGGCCGGCGAGAACAGCACGATCTCGGGGCTCTTGGGGTCGATGGTCTCGTGGTAGTTCTTGAGCGAGACGTCGTCGACGCGGCCGCCCTTCAGGGCGATCGAGCCCGAGAGGGCCGGGGTCTCGATCCGGACGCGCGGCGAGCGGGCGAGCGCCGCCTCGCGGGAGACCGGGCCGCCCTGGGCGGTCGGCAGCGTGCCGGGCGCGGGCGCTGCCGGACCGCCCTCCTTCGGGGACGGCGAGGGCACGCCGTCCGGGGTCACGCCCGGGGGCTGCTGCGCGGCCTTGTTCTGCGCCTCGATCTGGCGCTGCTGCTCCATGCGCGGGCCGGCCACGAAGTACTGCCAGCCGAGCAGGACCAGCAGCGACAGGCCGATGGCCACGAACATGTTCGTCTTGTCATTGCCCATCAGGGACACCGCCGCACGCGTTCGGAGTGGCAACAGGAGCATCGCCGGTCCCGGAGGACCTGCGCGCGCCTGTGATTCGGGGATCTCTGTCGCACCCCTGCGACGGGCCCATGTCGGCACCATCGGTCGGGGCCGCCCGCGCGGAGGCGCGGCCGGCTGCGTGCGGGAGAGAGGACGTCTGAGATGTGGTCGTGTCAGCGATCGGTCCGGAGCGTCGACCGCCGGATCGGCCGGAGGGCCTGTCCCCGCGGGGGGCCGCCGGGCGGGTCACCGCGGGAATCGCGCGGCGCAGATCCTCGGCGAGGACCTCGAAGGGTGCTTCGAGCGCCGGACGGCGGGCGATCAGCACGATGTCGGCCGGAAGGCCCGCGAGTTCGCTCGGCAGATCGGCCGCGACCAGGCCCAGGGCCGCGCGGAGGCGGCGCCGGATGCGGTTGCGCTCCGTCGCGTGACCGACACGCTTCGTGATGGTGAAACCGAGACGGAGGCCGGGGCAGACGTCCGGGTTCCGGAGACGCCCCTGCGCGGTCATGCGCTCGGTGTGAAAGCGACGCCCCTCGGCCGCCGCCAGGAAGTCGGGTCGTTTCTTGAGCCGCTCGATCGTCGCCATCGATGGTTCGATCCCGGCCGATACCACTTGCCTCGTGGCGCGAATGCCTGGGGGCGTCCGCGCCGGCGAGGATCAGGCCTCAGGCCGACAGGCGCTTGCGGCCGTGGGCGCGGCGGCGCGCGATGACCTTGCGGCCGCCGGCGGTGGCCATGCGCGCACGGAACCCGTGACGGCGCTTACGGACGAGCTTGCTCGGCTGGTAGGTTCTCTTCATGGCTCAGAGCCTTCAAAGGTCGAGGCGCGCTCGCGGGCAGCTAATGCTGCACCCGACCTTCACGCGTCCTGGTTGTCTGCAAACACGAAGGGCGCCCATGCGGGGCGCCACGTCGCGAGTGGCGGGCTTATGGCGGATGGTCCCCGCGAAGTCAACGTTTCGCGGGCCTCAATGACCCTCGAACTGCATGAGGGTGCGCACCTCGACGCCCAGGTCGCGCAGGCGTTGCGCGCCGCCGATCTCGGGCAGGTCGATGACGAAGCAGGCGGCCACGATCTCGGCGCCGATCTTCTGGAGCAGGTTGACGGCCGCGATCGCGGTGCCGCCGGTGGCGATCAGGTCGTCGACCAGCAGCACCTTGTCGCCCGGCCGGACGGCGTCGACGTGGATCTCGATCTCGTCGGTCCCGTACTCGAGGGCGTAGGCCATCGACACGGTCTTGTGGGGCAGCTTGCCCTTCTTGCGGATCGGCACGAAGCCGCAGGAAAGCTGGTGGGCGATGGCCCCGCCCAGGATGAAGCCCCGGGCCTCGATGCCGGCAACCTGGTGGATCTGGCCGCCGGCGTAGGGATGCACCAGGGCGTCCACCGCCCGCCGGAAGGCGCGCGGGTCGCTCAGCAGCGTGGTGATGTCGCGGAAGATGATCCCCGGCTTCGGGTAATCGGGAATCGAGCGGACCGATTCCTTCAGCGCGACGTGGCGGCGGGCTTCCATGCGTTCGGCCTTCCGTGGAGAACCGCGGGCTTAAAGCAGAAGCTCGGCGTCCTGACCAGTTCGCGGCGGCTCAGGCCGCCTGGACCTTCTTGAGGATGGCGACGAGGTCCCGGTGCAGCCCCTCGTTGCCGCAGGCCACCGAGCGCGGGGCCAGCGGCTCGGCCGCGCCGTCCGCCGAGGTCACGAAGCCGCCCGCCTCGCGCACCAGGATCACGCCGGCGGCGAAGTCGTAGGTCTGGAGGTCGCGCTCCCAGTAGGCGTCGAGGCGGCCGCAGGCGACGTAGGCCATGTCGAGGGCCGCCGAGCCCATCCGGCGGGTGCCGCCGGCCACCGCCATCACGGCGCCGAGCTCGCGCAGGAGGCGCGGATGGCTGCCGCGACCGAGATAGGGCGTGCCGTAGCCCACCAGCGCGTCCGCCATGTCCTGGCGGCCGGAGACGCGCAGGCGCCGGTTGTTGAGGTAGGCGCCCTTGCCGCGCTCGGCGACGAACAGCTCGTCCTTGATCGGGTCGAAGATCACGCCGGCCACGATCTGGCCCTCGCGCTCGAGACCGACCGAGACCGCGAAATGCGGCACGCCGTGCAGGAAGTTCGACGTGCCGTCGAGGGGGTCGACGTGCCAGGTGTGGCTCTTGTCGGTCCCCTCGATGATCCCGTTCTCCTCGAGCACGAGGCTGTAGCCAGGACGCGCCTTCATGAGGGCGTCGCGCAGCACCTCCTCGGCCTTGCGGTCGGCCGCGGAGACGAAGTCGCCCGGACCTTTGCGCGAGACCTGCAGGTTCTCGACCTCGCCGTAGTCGCGGCGCAGGCCGCGCGCGGCCTTGCGCACGGCATCGACCATGACGGTCATGAGGGGTGAGGAGATCATGGTCGGACTTTTCGCAGGGGAGGATCGGCGCCGTCGTTACAGGTCGGCGCCGGAAAAGACGAGATGGGGACGGGACATGAGGGGAGCGCGGGCGGCTTCCTCAGCGCGCAGCCGGCGCGGTCAGGCCGGCCTCAGCACACCGCCGCACCCGTCGTTGCGAGCGGAGCGAAGCGATCCAGGGCAGCAGGCCGCCGGCGGATGTGGCATCCCTGGGTTGCTTCGCGCCGTGCGCGAAGACGGGCGCCCGCAGCACAACCTGTCGCAGGAAGGCGGCGTGGATCCTACTCCGCGGCCTCGACGAAGACGGTGCCGGCGCGGGGCAGGTCCAGGGCCTGCCAGGTCTCGCCGAGGGCCGCGGCGAGGCGCTCGATATGCGCCGCGTCGTGGAACGGCGACGGCGTGATCCGCAGCCGCTCGGTCCCGCGCGGCACCGTCGGGTAGTTGATCGGCTGGATGTAGATCGCGTGGCGCTCCAGGAGATGGTCGGCGGCCGCCTTGCACAGCTCGGCATCGCCCACCATCACCGGCACGATGTGCGTCTCGGTCTCCAGGACCGGCAGACCGGCCGCGCTCAGCGCCGCCTTCGTCGCCGCCGCCTGACGCTGGTGCGCCTCACGCTCCGCGCCCGAGCGCTTCAGATAGCGGACCGACGCCCGCGCCGCCGCCGCCACCGCCGGCGGCAGGGCGGTCGTGAAGATGAATCCCGGCGCGAAGCTGCGCACCGCGTCGCAGATCGCCGCCGAGGCGGTGATGTAGCCGCCTACGCAGCCGAACCCCTTGGCCAGCGTCCCCTCGATCACGTCGACCCGGTGCATGACGCCGTCGCGCTCGGCGATGCCGCCGCCGCGCGGGCCGTACAGGCCGACGGCGTGGACCTCGTCCAGGTAGGTCATCGCGCCGTAGCGCTCGGCCAGGTCGCAGATCGCGCCGATCGGCGCCACGTCGCCGTCCATCGAGTAGACCGACTCGAAGACGATCAGCTTGGGCCGGTCGCCGGCCTGCCGCAGCAGCTCCTCGAGGTGGGCGAGGTCGTTGTGGCGGAAGATCGTCTTGGCGCAGCCGGAATGGCGCACGCCCTCGATCATCGAGTTGTGGTTGAAGGCGTCCGACAGGATCAGGCAGTCGGGAATGAGCTTGGCGATGGTCGAGATGCCGGCTTGGTTCGAGACGTAGCCGGAGGTGAAGACGAGGCCGGCCTCCTTGCCGTGCAGGTCGGCGAGTTCGCGCTCCAGGTCGACCAGCGGCGAGGTGTTGCCGGCGATGTTGCGGGTGCCGCCGGCGCCGACGCCGCAGCGGGCGGCGGTCTCGGTCATGGCGGCGACCACCTCCTTGTGCTGACCCATGCCGAGGTAGTCGTTGGAGCACCAGACGGTGATCTCGGTGGTCCGGCCGTCGGGCTGGCGCCACTTGGCGGTCGGGAAGCGTCCCGAGATCCGCTCGATGTCGGCGAACACGCGGTACCGACGCTCACCGTGAAGCTGATCCAGGGCCCCGCGGAAGTAGCGCTCGTAGCCGGATCCGGCGCGCGTCGATCCCGCCTGGGGGAGCATCGTGCTGGGCATCCGGGTGACGGTCATCGAGCGTCCTTCGCGTGTTCGGCCGCGCGGGCGACACCGCATGAGCGGCGTCTCAGGCCCGCGATCGAGGTCCGGCCTCGGTCCAGTCCTTCGCGTGAGGGCCGCAAGATACGCGCGGATCTGGAACTGGTTCAAGGTAAGGTTCCGACATCGCAGCGTTGCATCCGTTGAGAGGCCCGCGTGAACCCGCTAGCGTCCGGCAGGATCTTCCGACCCCAATTTCGCTCCCGCCCCCTGCAACAGCTCATGTCTCCATCAGCAGATGGCTCATCCGGCGGGGGGCGCCCCGCCCCGACCTTGCGGCGACCAAGGGTCGCGCCGTGACCAGCTCCAAGGACGAGCGCGCGGAGCGCCTGAAGGCCGCGCTCCGCCAGAATCTGCGCCGCCGCAAGGCGCAGGGCCGCGGACGGGCCGAGGCGAGACCGTCGTCGGGTGCGGATCAGTCCTGCACGCGCGAATCCGACGGAAGCGGTCCTGATTCCGACAAATCCGGTCTATAGGGCACGGCCAAGCCTGGGCGCTGCCGCGCCCGCGAGCATCACGGCCGGCCGCGCGCCATCGCGGATGCGCCGCGCGAGGACACACGATGGACCGCATCCACATCACCGGCGGCGCGCCGCTCAACGGCGTGATCCCGATCTCGGGCGCCAAGAACGCGGCGCTGCCGCTGATGATCGCGAGCCTGCTCACCGGCGAGACGCTGGAGCTGATCAACGTGCCGCGGCTCGCCGACATCGCCGCGCTGACCCGGATCCTCGGCAACCACGGCGTGGACCACATGGTCGTGGGCAAGCGCCCCGGTCAGACCACCGAGACGGGCCAGACGATCCGGCTCACCGCCTCGAACGTCATCGACACCACGGCGCCCTACGATCTGGTCTCGACCATGCGGGCGAGCTTCTGGGTGATCGCGCCGCTGCTCGCCCGGTTCGGCGAGGCCAAGGTGTCGCTGCCCGGCGGCTGCGCCATCGGCACCCGTCCGGTGGATCTGCTGATCATGGCGCTGGAGCGACTCGGGGCCGTGATCGAGATCGACGCCGGCTACGTGGTCGCCAAGACCAAGAACGGCCTGCGCGGCGCCGAGATCGCCTTCCCGAAGGTGACGGTGGGCGGCACGCACGTCGCGCTGATGGCCGCCGCCCTGGCCTACGGGACCACGGTGATCGAGAACGCCGCGCGCGAGCCGGAGGTGGTCGACCTCGCGGAGTGCCTGAACAAGATGGGCGCCAAGATCCGCGGTGCCGGCACGCCGCGCATCGAGATCGAGGGCGTGGCCCGCCTGAACGGCGCCCGCCACGAGGTCCTCCCCGACCGGATCGAGACCGGCACCTACGCCATGGCGGTGGCGATGGCCGGCGGCGACGTCGTGCTCAAGGATACGCGGGCCGACCTGCTGCACTCGGCCCTCGACGTGCTCTCGACCACGGGCGCGGAGATCACCCAGGTCGAGGGCGGGATCCGCGTGCGCCGCAACGGCGCCGGCATCGCGGCGGTCGACGTCACCACCGACCCGTTTCCGGGCTTCCCCACGGATCTCCAGGCGCAGTTCATGGCGCTGATGACGCTGGCCAAGGGCCAGTCGCACATCCGCGAGACCATCTTCGAGAACCGGTTCATGCACGTGCAGGAGCTGGCCCGCCTCGGCGCGAAGATCCGCCTGGAGGGCGACCTCGCCATCGTCGAGGGCGTGGACCGGCTGAAGGGCGCCCCCGTGATGGCGACCGACCTGCGCGCCTCGGTCTCCCTGGTCATCGCGGGCCTCGCCGCCGAGGGCGAGACCCAGATCAACCGGGTCTACCATCTCGACCGCGGCTTCGAGGCGCTGGAGGCCAAACTCGGCCGCTGCGGCGCGCAGATCGAGCGCGTCCGGGCCTGAGCGGGGCGCGCGGTCCGGAACAGCGATGGACTTCGGACGCCCGCCGGTGTCGTCTGCACCGTGACCGCCGCGCACGCGCGGCAGCCGCGGAAGGAGCGACATGCCGGATCTGATCCCCAGGGCGCACCTGTTCGGCGCGCCGGTGCGCGCGAGTTTCCGGATCAGCCCGGACGGCGCGCAGCTGTCATGGCTCGCGCCCGACGCGGGTGTGCTCAACCTGTGGGTCGGGCCGGTGGACGAGCCCGAGCGCGGCCGCTTCGTGACCGCGGACCGGGGCCGGGGGATCCAGTTCTACACCTGGGCGCAGGACGGGCGGCACCTGCTCTACCTGCAGGATGCGGGCGGGGACGAGAACCAGCACGTCTACGCGGTCGATAGCCGGGACGGCACCGTCCGGGACCTGACGCCGTTCCCGGGCGTCGCGGCCGCGATCATCCGGATCAGCCGCACGATCACCGACCGCGTGCTGATCGCGCTCAACGACCGCGATCCGCGCTTCCACGATCTCTACAGCGTCGAGATCGCCACCGGGGCCCGCACCCTGATCCAGGAGAATCCCGGCTTCCTGGGCTTCGTGACCGACCGGCATTACGGCGTGCACCTCGCCAGCCGGAACGCGCCGGACGGATCGCAGGAGGTGCTGCGCCGGGACGGCTCGGACTGGATTCCCTGGCTGACACTGCCGGCCGAGGATGCCCGCGGGTCCGGGCCGGACCGCGTCAATGCCGCGGGCACGGACCTGTTCCTCTACGACAGCCGCGGGCGCGACACCGCCGCGCTGGTCCGCGTCGACCTCGCCACCGGGGCCCGCACGGTGCTCGCCGCCCATGACGAGGCCGATATCGGGGGCGCGCTCTACGACATCGAGACCGAGGAACCCCTCGCCTACGCGGTCACGCACGCCCGCCAGCGCTGGCACGTGCTCGACGCCCGCGTCCGGGACGACATCGCGTTCCTCGATGGCCAGAATCTCGGGGACTGGTACGTCGTTGATCGCACCCGGGACGACCGGATCTGGCTCGTGGTCGGCGATGCCGACACGCGCAGCGGCGTCACCGGCCTGTACGATCGCCGGGCGCGGACCCTGCGCCGATTGGGCAGCGCGCGCCCCCTGCTCGACGCGGCCCCGCTGGCACCGATGCGGGCGACGGTGATCCGCTCCCGCGACGGGCTGGATCTGGTCTCCTATCTCACCCGGCCCCTCGGGGCGGATGGCCCCGGCCCGTTGGTCCTGCTGGTGCATGGCGGCCCCTGGGGCCGCGACGCGTTCGGGTTCAACGCCGAGCACCAGTGGCTGGCCAACCGCGGCTACGCGGCGCTCAGCGTCAATTTCCGCGCCTCCCTCGGCTTCGGCAAGGCCTTCGTGAACGCCGGCGACCGCGAATGGGGCGGCCGCATGGACGACGATCTGCTCGACGCGGTGGCCTGGGCCGTGGCCGAGGGCATCGCCGATCCGGCGCGCGTCGGCATCATGGGAACCAGCTACGGCGGCTACGCGACGCTGGCGGCCCTCGCGCGCAATCCCGACACCTACGCCTGCGGCATCGACGTCGTGGGCCCGGCCAACCTCGAGACGCTGCTCCGCACGGTCCCGCCCTACTGGGAGGCGTTTCGCGCGCAGCTCATCCGGGCGATCGGCGATCCGGACACCGCGGAGGGGCTGGACCTGATGCGCGCGCGCTCGCCGGTCCACCGGGCCGGCCGGATCCGCGCACCGCTCCTGATCGCGCAGGGCGCCAACGATCCGCGTGTGAAGCAGGCCGAGTCCGACCAGATGGTCGCGGCCCTCGACGCGAACGGCATCCCGGTGACCTACCTGCTGTTCCCCGACGAGGGTCACGGCTTCGTCCGCCCGGTGAACCGCCTCGCCTTCTACGCCCGGGCCGAAGCGTTCCTGGCCCGGCATCTCGGCGGCCGCGCCGAGCCGCCGGACCCAGCCGCCGAGGCGGGTCATTCCCTGCGGGTCGTGCGCGACAGCTGACGCGCTCAGTCCTCGATCTGCCCGCGCTTGTACCCGAAGCCCGGTATGGTGCAGCCGCAGGGCGCGTTGGGCGGTGCCGGGCGCGTCAGGCACGTGCCGCGAGCGGTCACGCAGACGCTGTCGTCCCACCGGCGCGGCGCGACCCGGTGGCGCCAGCGCGGCGGGGGCAGGTCATACGCGTCGTCGAGCGGCGGGGGCGGCGGATCCCTGCCGTATCCGTCATCGGCCGGAAGTGGCGGGATCCGGCCGCCGGGCGGCGGCGGAGCGTAGACGTCCCGATCCGGCGCCGGCCGGCCGTAGATGTAGGGCCGCGCATCCGGGCCGACCTGCGCGACGGCGGATCCGGCCGCCTGCAGCCCGATTGTCAGCACCGCCACAACCGCGTGCTTGGTGAGTGCGGCCATCTCCGACCCTGCCTCGGCTCGTCCGCCAGCGCGTCTAAACCGCGACGCTGGGCCGAACCTGTGCCGGTCCGGGATCGCGATCCCCAGACCAGCCGTTGCCCGAACGGGGCCGCGCCGCTACCTACGCCGTGCCGCGGACCGGCCCTCGCCGCCCGGCCCGCGCCCCGTATCCCCGAGGACCCTCTGCATGGAGCTGCTCAGGCTCGCCGCCCTCGACACCGAGGACCTGACCGTGATCTCGGCCCATCTGCAGGACGCGATCCTGCGGCCGCAGGACCTGACCTACCTCGCCGGCGAGCACCGCTTCCTCATGGCCGCGCGCCGCTTCGACTGGACGCCGAACGCCCCGCCGCGCCGGCGCCTCGCCGGCCTGCACGTCGAGCGCGTGCTGGGCGTGAGGAGCCGCGGCCTGACGCCGGACGACGCCACGCCCATGAGCCTGCTCGCCCTCACCTTCGAGCCGACGGACGCGCCCTCCGGGCATATCGACCTCGTCTTCTCCGGCGGCGCGGCCCTGCGGCTGGAGGTCGAGTGCATCGAGGTCCGGATGAAGGATCTCGGTCCGGTCTGGGAATCGGCGAACCGTCCCGGGCACGACATCGACACCGACACGGCTGCCGGTTCGGCGGCCTGACGCGAGACAGAAGGCTTCCCGATGGTCCGGCTCGACAGCAGCGATCCGAATTTTGCCGCCGCCTTCGCGCGTCTGCTGACGGCGAAGCGCGAGATCGCCGAGGACGTGGACGAGGCGGTGCGCGGCATCATCGCCGACGTCGTCGCCCGCGGCGACGACGCGCTGGTCGACTTCACCCGGCGCTTCGACCGGCTCGGCGCCGATTTCTCCGCGGCGCACCTGCGGGTCACGGACGCGGAGATCGCCGCGGCCGTCGCGGCCTGCCCGCCGGATTCCCTCGAGGCCCTGCGCCTCGCCGCCGAGCGGATCGAGAGCTTCCACCGGGCCCAGCGGCCCGCGGATCACCGGGCCACCGACGCCCTCGGCGTCACGGCCGGCTGGCGCTGGACCGCGCTGGAATCGGTCGGCCTCTACGTCCCGGGCGGCACCGCGAGCTACCCCTCCTCGGTGCTGATGAACGCCCTGCCCGCCCGCGTCGCCGGGGTGCCCCGGCTCGTCATGGTGGTGCCCACCCCGGACGGCCAGATGAACCCGCTGGTCCTAGCCGCCGCGCATCTGTCGGGCGTCCACGAGGTCTACCGGGTGGGCGGTGCCCAGGCGGTCGCGGCCCTCGCGTACGGGACCGCCACCATCGCGCCCGTGGCCAAGGTCGTCGGGCCCGGCAATGCCTGGGTGGCGGCGGCCAAGCGCCGGGTGTTCGGCCAGGTCGGGATCGACATGATCGCCGGCCCCTCCGAGGTGCTGATCCTGGCGGACGGCCACGCCAACCCCGACTGGATCGCCGCCGACCTGCTGGCCCAGGCCGAGCACGACGTGGCCGCCCAGGCGATCCTGATCACCGACAGCGCCGAACTCGCCGGCGCCGTCGAGGGGGCGGTCGAGCGCGCGCTGACCACGCTGCCCCGCCAGGAGATCGCCCGCGCGAGCTGGCGCGACTACGGCGCGGTCATCCGGGTCCGATCCTTCGACGAGGCCGTCCCCCTGGTCGACCGTCTCGCCCCCGAACACCTGGAGATCGAGACGCAGGACGCGGAGGCGCTCGCCGCCAAGGTGCGCAATGCCGGCGCGATCTTCCTCGGCTCGCACACGCCGGAGGCGATCGGCGACTATGTCGGCGGCCCCAACCACGTCCTGCCGACCGCCCGCTCCGCCCGGTTCTCGTCCGGGCTGGGCGTGCTCGACTTCATGAAGCGGACGACGATCCTGGCCTGCACGCCGGAGAGCTTGCGGGCGCTCGGCCCGGCGGCGATAAACCTCGGCCGGTCCGAGGGCCTGGAGGGGCATGCCCGCTCCGTCGCGATCCGGTTGAACCTGTGAGGTTTTGGGGATGGCGGAGAAGCAGCGCGGGCCGAACCGCCTCGCGAAGGTGAGCCTGGACGAGGCGTCCATCGCCCGCGGCAATCCGGATCAGGAGCACGAGCGGGCGATCGCCCTGTTCGACATCCTGGAGGACAATTCCTTCACCATCCCCGGGCGGGAGGGGCCCTACGCGCTCACGCTCGGCCTCGTCGAGAACAAGCTGTCCTTCGCCATCTCCACGGTGGACGGCGAGCCGGTGATGACGCACCTCCTGTCGCTCACGCCGTTCCGGCGGGTGATCCGCGACTACGAGATGATCTGCGAGAGCTACTACAACGCGATCCGCACCGCCTCGCCGTCGCAGATCGAGGCGATCGACATGGGTCGGCGGGGCCTGCACAACGAGGCGTCCGAGACGCTCAAGCAGCGGCTCGACGGCAAGGTCGACCTCGACCACGACACGGCGCGCCGCCTGTTCACCCTGATCTTCGCGCTGCATTGGAAGGGCTAGGCGCCCTCCGCGCCGACCGGCGATGGCTGAGCCCGCTCCCGAGCCTCCTCCCGAGCCTCTTCCCGACGCGTCCCCGAAGAAGCGGCGGGTGCAGTCCGTGCTGTTCATGTGCAACTACAACGCCGTGCGCTCCGTGGCGGCGGAGGCGATCGCGCGCGCCTATTTCGGCAAGTCCACCTACGTGCAGTCGGCCGGGGTCCGCTCCGGCGAGCCCACCGACCCGTTCATGGTCGCGGCCCTCGACGAGGTCGGGATCGATGCGAGCCGGCACCGCCCGCGCACCGTGGAGGAGTTGGAGGACTGGGAGGGTCTGAACTTCGACCTGATCATCACCCTCGCGCCGGAGGCGCACCACCGCGCACTGGACCTGACGCACACGCTCGCGGCCGATGTCGAGTACTGGCCGACCCCCGACCCGACGCTGCTGCAGGACGCGTCCCGCGAGCAGCGCCTCGACGCCTACCGCGACGTCCGCGACGGGCTGACCCGGCGGATCAAGGCGCGATTGAAACCCTAGGCGGGCGGCCTCCCGTCCTGACGACCTCGCGTCGCCGGGCGGCGGATCGCCGACCCGGAGCCTGGGGAATGTCGCGCGGGCGGCTCCGAAGGTCCGCCGCGGTCAGCCGCGATCGCCCACCAGCCAGGCCCGGATCCGGCCGGCGAGGAGCGGCCGGGCGCGCGTGACGTCGTCGCCGTCGAGGAGCGGGGAGGCCGCGAGCGTCGCCAGATAGGCGTCCTCGGCGGCGCGGCAGGCCCGGAAGGCGGCGTCGGCGGCGAGATCCCGGTCCGTCAGCGCGACCTGGATCCGGAAGTTGCGGCCGACGCAGTCGCGCCAGGCGGCGTGGCGGAGTTCGGTCTCGCTCGCGGCCCGCGCGGTGCCGCAGGCAGCGGCGACGAGGGCGACCGCGAGAAGCGGGACCGGCGTCACGTTGCGGGCTCGCGGCATCGTTAAGGCACTCCGTCACCCGACAGAGTGGCGCCGCAGGGTTAGCGATCCGTTAAGGAACGGCGCCCGCAGCGCGGGTTCCTTGGCCGGCCGCGTACCTTGTTCACCGGTTGGCGGTGGTGACCGGCGAGGTGACGCCGCCGAGGGAGACCCAGGCGACGGCGTCCTGGCTCTCGCGCTTGATGAACACGTAGCCGGTCTTGTGCCAGGGCAGGATCGCGCTGGTCTTGTTGTCGAGCACCAGATCGCCCCGGTCGGTGATCAGGGTCAGCACGGCGTGGCCCTCACCCTTCTCGTCGATCACCACGGTCATGCGCATCGCCCGCCGCGGTAGGCCGGCCTCGGCCAGCAGGTGGCGCTTGAGCAGCTGGAAGTCCTCGCAGTCGCCGATGCCGTCCTCGGCCAGGTCCCAGCGGTCGGCCACGTGCAGGTGGTCCTGGTCGGTCATCGGCTCGACCGCCTTGTTGACCCGCCGGTTCACCGACACGATCGTCGCCCAGGTCGCCGGCGTCAGGCTGATCCGGGCCGGCTCGCCCCGGTCCAGCGCGCACTCCGCCGCGTAGGTCTGGCAGAACGTCACCCACGCCGCGATCGGCTTGGCGTCGCCCTGCACCCGGGCGCCCGCCTCGACGGGCAGGCTCGCCAGCGTCTGCGCATGAACCGGAGCGGCGAGACCCGCGGCGCCGAGGGCCGCGAGGAGAGCCAGGGTCGCCCGCCGGCTCCGGGAGAGCCGACGCGAGGCGGGTCCCTTGACCAGTCCCTGCATCATGGAAACCGCGAACCGCATCGCCGGGACCCAACCGTTAAGCTCTCGTTAACGAAAGCTCTCACGCCGGCGGGCCGGCGGCAATCCGCCGATTAACAAAAGGTTAATGCTGTGCGCAACGCGGATAAGCGCACTCTTGGCCGGTCATCGTGACGCTCACCGGTCAGGCGCGAAAACGTGAAGGCGCACCAAGGTGTTCTCGAGCGAGATCCGTCGTTATCCCGGCGCCGCGCCACCGAGAACAAGCCTGTGGGCGGCAGGAGGAAGACGTATGCGGTGCGTTGCAGACACAGTGGCCGGCCTCGTCCTGGCCGGGCTCGCAGCGGGAACCCTGGGGATGCTGCCGGCCTCCGCCGCGGCTCCGACCGCCGCCCCGCCCGCGACCGACCTGAAGAGCGAGGGGCCGACGCAGCCGGCCAAGGTCCAGGACGGTCAGTACACCGACAAGAACGGTAATCCGACCTACCACGTCACGGACGGCGGCAAGATGGTCGACTGGTACACCATGTCCGGCTACGTCCGGTACAGTGCGAACTGCATGGCCTGCCACGGCCCCGACGGGCTGGGCTCGACCTACGCGCCGTCGCTGGTCGACGCCCTCAAGGGCATGGACTACGCGCAGTTCGCCGGCATCGTCGTGGGCGGCAAGAGGGACGTGAACGCCTCGCAGGAGCTGGTCATGCCGGCCTTCGGCGAGAACAAGAACGTCACGTGCTACCTGCCGGACATTTACACGTATCTCCGCGCCCGCTCCGATGGGGCGCTCGGCCGGAACCGGCCGGCCGAGCACGAGCCAAAGCCCGCGGCCTTCGAGAAGGCCGAGGATGCCTGCATGAAGTGAGCGCCGCCCTCCGGTCCGGCACCGCGCGTGAACCGGACCGGGGGCAACACGCCCCGTTGCACCGCTCGGTTGCGCACGACATACTCCGCGCAAGACGCTGAAGAGCGGGCGCCAAGCCTGCCGAGGGGGTCGCAGGGGGTGGAACGTGGCTCAAGGATCGGGAGTGCGCCGCCATCTGTGCGGCATCTGGACGGCCTGGACGGACGCGGCCGGGGCCGCCGACGCGGCCGCGGAGGTCGCGCTCGCGGTCGGTGACACCGCCCTGTCGCAAGTCGTCGCGTTCTTCTCCGCCGACTACGATGCCGAGATCCTGGCCCGCGCGCTGGAGACCCGGTTCCCCGGCGTTCCGGTGGCCGGCTGCTCGATGTCGGGCGGCATCGCCCCGGCCGGCGGGCTCGACCGCGGGCTCGTCGTCATCGCGTTCCCGGCCGAGCGGTTCCGGATCGTCTCGACCGTCCTCGACGCCATCGATCACCTCGACGTGGAGCGGACCGCCTCCGCGGTCCGGGCGCTGCGCCGGACCCTCGACCCGCTGGACCGGTGCCGCGAGGTCGACGCGGCCGCCACGGGCCACCGCTTCGCCCTGTCGCTGATCGACGGGCTCGCCAATGCGGAGGAGACGGTGGTCTCGGCGATCGCCTGGGCCCTCGACGGCATCCCGATCGTCGGCGGCTCCGCCGGCGACGACCTGCGCTTCCGCGACGCCGTCATGCTCCACGGCGGGAAGATCCACCGCAAGGCGGCAGTCCTGGTGCTCGTCGAGACCGACTTCTCGGTGGAGATCTTCAAGAGCGACAATTTCGAGCCGACGCGGACCAAATTCGTGGTCACCGCCTCGGACGGCGAGCGCCGCACCGTGCACGAGCTCAACGCCGAGCCGGCGGCCCGGGAATACGCGATGGCGATCGGCCTCGATCCCGAGGGCCTGTCGCCGATGAGCTTCGCCGCCTACCCGCTCGCCGTGAAGGTCGGCGGCGAGTATTTCTGCCGCTCGATCCGGCGGATGAACGAGGACGGCTCGCTCAGCTTCTTCTGCGCGGTGGACGAGGGCGTCGTGCTGACCCTCGCCGAGCCGCGCGACATCGTCGCCTCGACCCGGGCGGAACTGGCGCGCCTCGACGCGGTGCTCGGCGGCGTCGACCTGATCATCGGCTTCGAGTGCGTGCTCCGCCGCCTCGACGCCGAGAGCCGGCAGGTGCGCCACGGGATCGCCGACCTCTACCGCCGCTACAACGTCGTCGGCTTCGAGACCTTCGGCGAGCAGTACCGGGCGATGCACCTGAACCAGACCTTCACGGGCATCGCCATCGGCAAGACACTCGCCGCGGGCGCGCCGGCCGCGGCCCCCGCTCCGGCCGCGTCGTGACCCTGCACCCGAACGGCCTCGAGACCGACGCGTCCCTGCACCGGCGGATCGAGAAGCTCGAGCGCATCAACGCCGCGCTGATGTCCCATGTCGAGCGCTCCATGGATCAGCGGGGCAGCGCCTACTCGCTGTTCCAGACGGCGATCATGCTCGAGGGCCGGGTCCGCACCCGCACCGAGGAGCTGACCGGGCTGATGCACCGCCTGGAGCGCTCGAACGAGGCGCTGGCCGCGGCCAAGGAGGAGGCCGAGACCGCCAACCGGTCCAAGACCCGGTTCCTGGCGGCGGCGAGCCACGACCTGCTGCAGCCGGTCAACGCCGCCCGCCTCTCGATATCGGCCCTCGCCGACCTCGACGTGCCGCCGGAAGCGCGCGCCATCGCGGGCCAGGTGGAGCGGGGCCTGCAGACCATCGAGGACCTGATCAAGACGCTGCTCGACATCTCGAAACTCGATGCCGGGATCGTCCGGCCGCAGTTCCAGCCCGTCTTCCTGCCCGACCTGCTGGCGGGGATCGCCGAGAGCTTCGAGCCCTTCGCGCAACGCAAGGGTCTGCGCCTGTCGGTGCACTGCCCGGAGGTCACCGTCACCAGCGACGTGGTGCTCCTGCAGCGGATCCTCCAGAATCTCGTCTCCAACGCCGTCCGCTACACCCGCGCCGGCGGGATCGTCCTCGCAGCCCGGCGCCGGTCCGGCGGTGCCCGGATCGAAGTGACCGACACGGGCTGCGGGATCGCCGCCGAGGAGTGCGATCTCGTCTTCGACGAGTTCTTCCGGGGCGGCGAACGGCCCAGCAGCGGCGAGGAGCCGGGCCTCGGCCTCGGCCTGTCGATCGTCCGCCGCATGGCCCTGGCCCTCGATCATCCCCTGCGGTTGCGCTCCCGGGTCGGCCACGGCACCCGGGTCGCGCTGACGCTGCCCATAAGCGCGGTCCCGGCCGCCGCCGCACCGCCCGCACCGGTGGCGACCCGGCTCTCGGGGGCCCACGTCCTCGTCGTGGAGAACGATGCCTCGACGGCCGACGCCCTCGCGCGCCTCCTCCAGAACTGGGACGCCCGGGTCTCGACCTTCCGCGACCTCGCGGGGGTGAAGGCCGCCGTCGCGGCGGGCGCCGGGGCACCGGACATCCTGGTGCTCGACTACCATCTCGACGACGGCGCCTGCGGCCTCGACGTGGCCGCCTATCTCCGGGCGCTTCGAACCGACCCGCTCCCGGTCATCGTCACCACCGCCGACCATACCGGCGCGGTCGAGGATCGCGTCTCCGCCGCCGGAGCGGAACTCGTGCACAAGCCGATCAAGCCGGCCCAGCTCCGCTCCCTGCTGACCTACATGCTGGCCTGAGCCCGATCGGGAGCCGCGACGCCCCGGCGCGCGCCCGATGCGCGCCGCGCGCGCCCGACGCCAACAAACCCGCCCGCGCCGTGACATAGGACACACGGCGGCCCTCGACGGGCCTCCCCGCCTGCGCGACAGGGAGCAGCATCCGCGGCGCGTCCCGCGTCCGGATTTTCCCAGCCATCGACGTCACGGACCCGCCGGGACGCCGCAGGAGCGCGCACGCATGGCGCAGGTCCCGCACGGTCCGACAGGCGGCGCGCCGGGCAGCCCCCGGGACGCCCCGCATGCACCCGTCCAGGACGGCCTGCCACCGCGCGAGCGCGTCCTCGCCATGGCGGCGATCGGGCTTGCCATGACCATGGCGGTCCTCGACGGGGCCATCGTCAACGTGGCGCTGCCCGTCATGGCGAAGGACCTGGCGGTCAGGCCGGCCGACGCGATCTTCGTGGTCAACGCCTATCAGGTCGCCGTCACGGCGAGCCTCCTGCCCTTCGCGGCCCTCGGCGATATCTTCGGCTTCCGGAAGGTCTACCTGCCGGGGCTGGCGGTGTTCGTGGCCGCCTCCCTCGCCTGCGCGGTCGCGCCGAACCTGCCGCTGCTGATCGCCGCCCGCATCGTCCAGGGGCTCGGGGGCGCGGCGATCATGAGCGTCAATATCGGCTTCGTGCGCTTCATCTACCCGCACCGGATGATCGGCCAGGGGGTCGCCAACGTCGCGCTGGTGGTGGCGGTGGCCTCGGCCGCCGGCCCGACCGTGGCGGCGGCGATCCTGTCGGTGGCGACCTGGCCCTGGCTGTTCCTCGTGAACATCCCCGTGGGCCTGCTGGCCCTGGCGGTGGCGTCCCGGACCCTGCCGGTCACACCGGCGAGCGGCCGGCCGTTCGATCTCCTGAGCGCGGTGCTCAACGCCCTGACCTTCGGCCTGCTGATCATCGGGATCGACGGCCTCGGCGATCCGGAGGCCCGGGGCGTCGCCGTCGTCGAACTCGCGGCCGCCCTGGTGGTCGGCGCGGTGTTCGTGCGGCGTCAGATCCGGCTGCCCGCCCCGCTCCTGCCGGTCGACCTGCTGCGGATCCCCGCCTTCGCGCTGTCGATGGCGACGTCGGTCGCCTCGTTCTGCGCCCAGATGGTCTCCTACGTGGCGCTGCCGTTCTACTTCCAGGACGTGCTGCACCTCTCCAGCACCCAGACCGGCTTCCTCCTCACGCCCTGGCCGATCGCGGTCGCCGCGATGGCGCCGATCTCCGGCCGCCTCGCGGACCGCTACCCGCCCGGCATCCTCGGCGGCATCGGGCTGGCCATGATGGCCGCCGGGCTCGTCAGCGTGACCCTTCTGCCCGCAGCTCCCGCCACCCTCGACATCGTCTGGCGGCTGACCCTGTGCGGCCTCGGCTTCGGCCTGTTCCAGTCGCCCAACAACAAGGTCATCGTCACCTCGGCACCGCGCGAGCGGGCCGGCGGGGCGAGCGGGATGCAGTCGACGGCGCGGCTCACCGGCCAGTCGCTCGGCGCGGCGCTGGTGGCGGTGATCTTCGGCCTGACGCACGGGCTCGGGGCCGAGCGGGCCGTGACCATCTCGCTCTCCTGCGCGGTGGCACTCTCGGTGATCGGCGGCTGCGCCAGCGTCCTGCGGCGGAGTCGGAGCGGCTAGACCGACCCCGTATGCCACCGCGGGCGCGGGACCGCGTTGACGCGACGAGTCACGTGCAGGAGCGTCCCATGGATCTCGATCTCACCGGCCGGAAGGCCCTGGTCACCGGCTCGACCGGCGGCATCGGCTACGCCATCGCCAAGGAACTCCTCGATCTCGGCGCCGAGGTCGGCATCAACGGCCGCACCCCCGAGCGGGTCGAGGCAGCGCTGGCGAAGCTGCGGGGCGAGGCGAGAGCCGGCCGCGCCTTCGCGGCGCCGGGGGATGTCGCCACCGCGGACGGCGTGTCCGCGCTCATCCAGGCGCTGCCGGCCGTGGATATCCTGGTCAACAACACCGGGATCTTCGAGCCGAAGCCGTTCTTCGAGATCCCGGACGCCGACTGGCAGCGCTTCTTCGACGTCAACGTGATGAGCGGCGTCCGCCTGTCCCGGGCCTACACGGCCGGCATGGTGGAGCGGGGCTGGGGCCGGGTGATCTTCATCTCCAGCGAGTCCGGCATCAACACGCCGACCGAGATGGTCCATTACGGGATGACCAAGACCGCGCAGCTCGCGATCTCCCGCGGGCTCGCTCAGACGGTGGCCGGCAGCGGCGTGACGGTCAACAGCGTCCTGCCCGGCCCGACCCTGTCGGAAGGTGTTGCGGAGTTCATGAAGCAGATGGCCGGTGGCGCGGCCGATGCCGACCTCGAGGCCATGGGCCGCACGTTCGTCGCGGAGCACCGGCCCTCCTCGCTGATCCAGCGCCTCGCACGGGTCGAGGAGGTGGCGAACCTGGTCGCCTATCTCTGCAGCCCGGCCGCCAGCGCCACAACCGGCGCAGCGCTGCGGGTCGATGGCGGTGTCCTGCAGGGCCTCGCCTAGGATCGGGCGGGACGCGGGATCAGGATCGGCGCGGGCGTGCCCGGCCGGTCACCGAAGCGAGGGCCCTGTCGACGACCCTGCGGGCACGGGACAGCGACGGCTTGGCGAGGGCGCGCGGGGAAGCCCGGGATCCAGACCCGTGGGGCACGTCCGGCTCTGCGGATGGCCCGAGCCCTCCGGAACGACCGGTGGCGCTGGATACCGGGCTTTCGCCCGCGGCGCGCCGAGCCGTGTCGGCCGGTCTTCCGGCCCGACTGGAGCGTCACGAAGGCGCCTAGAGCCGTCGGCCCGGACGAGATCGCCGGACTTGGCTCTAGGTCGTGATCAGGCCTTCAGATGGGCGGCGAGGTGCTTGTTCATCTCGAACATGGAGCACTTGTCCTTGCCGAAGACCTTCTTGAGCTTGTCGTCGGCGACGATCTCGCGCTTGTTCTGCGGGTTCTGAAGGTTGTTCTTCTTGATGTAGTCCCAAACCTTGCTGACCACCTCGCCGCGGGGCAGCGGGCTGGTGCCGACGATGGCGCCGAGCTCGGCCGACGGCTTCAGCGGCTGCTGCAGAGCGTTGGGCTTGGTGCCGGCCGTCTTGGCGGCAGCCGGCTTCGCGGCCTTCGCCGGGGCGGCCTTCTCCGCAGTCTTGGTGGTCTTGGCCGCCTTCGGCGCAGCCTTCTCGGTCTTTGTGGCCATAAACTTCCTCCGGTTCTCGGGCCGCAGGCCGGGGCATGATCGCCCCACGGCCGAGCCAGCATAGCAGCAACTAAGCGGTGCCGCCGCCGTTCCAAGGGGAAATTGCCTTTGAAGCCCCCTCATCCACAAGGCACGCACGAGAATCCCCTGTGGGACCGCCCGATCGACGCCGTCGTGAAGATTATTGGGTCAGATGCCGGGTGCGAAACCTGCTCTTAACAATCCTGCGCGCGAAGTACAGGCATGTTCGCCCCGGCCCTCACGCTCGCGCTTCTGCTCGCCACCGGCCTCGTCACGGGTCTCGGGCTCGTGATCCGCGCGGAGACGACCGCCTCCGGCATCGCGCCTGTCCGCGGACTGATCTGAGGGCGCCGGGATTGCCGCGCCGGTCCGCCGGGTGCATCAGCCCGACCGCATGACCGACCCGATCACCCTCGCCAGCCTGGAGAGCACCGCCCACGTCGTCCAGGTTGCGCTCAGCCCCGTCTTCCTCCTGTCGGGCATCGCGACGCTCCTCAACGTCTTCGGCGCCCGTCTCGCGCGCGTGGCGGACCAGGCCGACCACGTCTCCGGTTTGCTGGCGGGAGCCGGCGATGCCGAGCGCGTCCGCCTCGGGCAGCGCCTGGACCGCCTTCACCGGCGCTCCCTGGCCCTGGACGCCGCGGTGTTCCTGGCCGCGCTCGGCGGCGTGGCGACCTGCGGCTCGGTGCTGACCCTGTTCGTGGGCGCGCTGCGCGACAGCACGGTCGCGACCCTGCTGTTCGGCCTTTTCGGCGCGGCGATCCTGTGCACGCTGTGCGCCCTCGTGGCCTTCGGGTTCGAGATGCTGCTGGCGAACCGATCGGTCCGCGACCGGATCAACCAGCGGCGGGCGAGCGCCGGCATGCCGCCCGACCGCTGAGCGCTCGGTGCGGGCCCGGACGCTCGCCCGGCCGGCGGAACCCGTCCCGACCCGCGCGCTTAGTGAGCCGAGGGACCGCCACGCGGGCACTGCTCCGCGCGCGAACCGGGAGAGACCATGCCGACGGACCTGCCCAACGAACGCACCTTGAGAGAGCCCGGCACGCTGGAACTCGACCCCACCGGCGAGGGCATGGCGATCGACGAGACGCCGCGGCTGATCGCGTCCAACAAGGTCGAGGGCACGGCCGTCTACGACCGCAGCGGCCGCCACCTCGGCGCCATCCACAATATCATGGTGGACAAGGTCTCCGGACAGGTCGCCTACGCGGTTCTGGCCTTCGGGGGCTTCCTCGGGCTCGGCGAGACCCACCACCCGCTGCCCTGGAAGAGCCTCAGCTACAGCACGGAACTCGGCGGCTACGTGGTCGACATCGAGCCCGGCGTGCTCGCGGAGGCGCCGAGCCAGGCAGTCGGCTAGGCGTGGCGCGCCGACCCGGGCCTTCGCCCGGCTCGACCTTCATCACGGCGTGCGGGTGCCCGCGCTCCGGACCGGTGCGGGTGCCGAGACGTCTCGGCTCAGAACTTCCCGCCGAGACCGACGCTGCCGCCGGGCGACAGCATCGGGCCCATCGAGCCGCTGCCGCCGGCGCCGCCGACGGCCGCGTTGCCGCCGTCGAGATCCTCGCGCCGGATCCTGCGCTCGCCGCTGTCGGCCGTCCGCGTGGCGCCGCCGGCGTTCTTGGGGATCGCGAGCTGCCTCGTCGGCGCCGTCTGGAGCGGCTGGCCGTCGGCATCGACCGCGGCGTTGCGCGGCTCGCGGTTCGGCAGGGACCCGCGCAGCGACGGCGGCAATCCGACCTCCGTCGCCGGCATCACGCCGCCGCCGCCGCCGAGCGCCTGACAGCCGGTCACGAGACCGGCCAGAGCGGCGCCGAGCGCGAGGCCGCGCGCTGCCGCGCATCGCGACGTGGGGAGGGTCGACATCGTGTAGTCCTCGACAGTGGCCGCGGTGTCATCCGCGGCTCGCACGGGTTTATGCGCGGTTGTCTACGCTGGGGATGCGGCGAAAACCAGACAGCGCCGCGGGACGCCGGGGGATGATCGCCGGACGCCGTCGGCCGCGCGGCCGACACGCGCGGTCCGAGCCTTGCTGTCAGGCCGCCGCGGTCCATAACTTCGCCCAGGTCCTGCGGCACGACGCCATCCGCAGGCGGGGTCCTGCCGGCGGCGGACCCGGGACCGGCCGAATGCGGTCGTGGACGCGCCGGCGCCGGTGCGGCCCGGCCTTTCCTCAGAGGACGAAGCGTGTTCAGAACCAACCGGATGATCGCGGCCGTGACGCTCGCCCTCTGGGCGTCGGGGGCCGCGGCGCAGGCCCAGGTGAGCGGCAGCGAGGGTCCTGCCGGTCAGGCCGCGCCGCAGACTCCGGCCGCGCCGCAATCCGCACCTCCGGCCCCGGCACCGGCGCAGACACCGGTCCCGACGCCGCCGGCCGCGGCGACGCCGGCCTCCCCGCCGTCCAGCCCGCCGGCTGCCGCGGGGGCGCCGCCTTCCACGGCCCCGGCTCAGCAGCAGGGAACGCCGGCCACCGTCCTCGACACCCAGGATTACGAGAGCCTGCTCGGCCGCAGCGTGCGGAGCGCCGGCGGCGACGAGCTGGGACGCGTCATCGACATCATCATCGACAAGGAGGGCCATCCCCGCGCCGCCATCATCGATTTCGGCGGCTTCCTCGGTGTCGGGACCCGCAAGATCGCCGTGGACTGGCGCGCCCTGCGCTTCGCGCCGGACGGCGCGAAGGAGCGCAAGCTGTCGGTCGCGCTGACCCGCAACCAGGTCCGCGTCTCCCCGGAATACAAGGCCGGCGAGCCGATCGTGGTCCTGGGCCCGGCCAGCCCGGCCGCGCCCGCGGCCGAGGGCGAGCAGGCGGCGGCGCCCGCAGCGGGCTCGGCGACGCCACCGCAGCCGGCCCCGGCCGCGCCGGGCAACGCCCCTTCCGGCGCCGCCACGCCGCCGGCCGCCGCGCCCCCGCCGACCGCAGCCCCGGCCGCAACCGCACCCGCCCTGCCTCCGGAGAAGGCACCGGATAAGTGACGGTGGCCCGGTTGAAGGTCAGAACCGCCGCCGCCCCCCGCGAGCGCGACGTGCCCCGGCAGGACATCCGCTCCCGTCCGGCCCGCCTGAAGGATCAGGCGGCCGAGGCCGCGCGTTCGCCGGCCGCTTCGGCCCACGGCGAACGCGCGATCTCGTCGGCGAGCCGCTACGGCCTCGATGCCTTCGCGTTCTTCGTGGCCAACCTGCAGACGGGGTTCGGCCCATTCCTGGCGGTCTACTTCTCCCAGGCCAAGTGGACGCAGTCCGACATCGGCTTCGCCCTCACGGTGGGGAGCCTCGTGGCGCTCCTCGGCCAGGTGCCCGGGGGCGCCTTCGTCGACGTCGTGCGCTCGAAGCGCTTCGCCGCCGCCGTGGCGGTCATCGGAATCGCCGGCAGCGCCTTCGCGCTGGCGGTCTGGCCGAGCTTCCTCGTCGTGCTCCTGGCGATGGCGCTCCACTCGGCCGCGAGCTGCGTGCTGACGCCGGCCATCGCGGCGATCAGCATCGGCTTGGTCGGGCGCGCCCGGGCCGGCGAGCGCCTCGGCCGAAACGCGAGCTTCGCCGCCCTCGGCAACGCCCTCGGCGCGGCCGGCATGGGCGCCATCGGCTACTACCTGTCGAACGGCGCCGTCTTCTACCTCACCGCCGCCCTCGGGGTCCCGACGGTGATCGCGCTGGCGCGCATCCGCGCCCACGACATCGATTCGGGCGTGTTCAAGGAGCCGGCCGCGGCCCAGGCGGCGCCGACGCGCGGCCAGGACGGCATCCGCGCCCTTCTGACCAATCGCGGCCTCCTGTGCTTCGCGGCCTGCATGGTGCTGTTCTTCCTCGCCAACGCCGCGATGCTGCCGCTGGTCGGGAGCGTCCTGACCCTGCGGGCGAGCGAGACCGCGACCGCGCTGGTCGCCGCCTGCATCATGGTCCCGCAGGCCGTCCTGGCGGTCAGCGCCCCGGCGGTCGGCCGGGCCGCCGAGCGCTTCGGCCGCTACCCGGTCCTGCTGTTCGGCTTCGGCGCGCTGCCGGTCCGCGGGCTGATGCTCGCCTACACGACCAACCCGTACGGCCTCGTCGCCATCCAGGTCCTCGACGGGATCTCGGCCTCGGTGCTGGGCGTGATGGTGCCGCTGATCGTGTCGGACCTCACCCGCGGCACCGGCCGCTTCAACCTCGCCCTCGGCGCGGTCGGCACCGCCATGGGCATCGGCGCGGCCCTCTCGACCTCGCTCGCCGGCATCATGGCCGACCATCTCGGCAGCCACAGCGCCTTCCTGGGGCTCGCGGTCGTCGGCTTCGCGGCCTTCATGCTGGTGGCGCTGATCATGCCGGAGACGCGCCAGTCGGAGCGCCCGGCCTGACCCGCCGCGGCATCGGATTCGCTTGGGTGTTTCCGCGCCGCTCAAGCGGCGTTCAGGTTCTGCGGATAAAAGCGCAACGAAGGTGCGAGCCGGTGAAACATATGGCAACGCTCTCGCGTTGCCGCTGCGGGTCAGACTGCGCCCGCGCTGCACTCCGCCTCAGCCCGTAAGCCAAAGCCGCGCGAATACGGAATGGTCACCGCGATGGAAGAGCTGCACCGATACGCCGACAGGCCCTTCGCCTTCGTCGGGCGGTATCTCCGGCGCCGCTGGCTGCCGCACCTGGTCATCCTGATCTCGGTGCTCGGCGCCGTCGGGTTCTCGGTCTCCACCGATTACGCCCTCAAGGGCGTGGTCGACGCGCTGACGAAGGGTCCCGGCCCGGGCAACACCGTGATCTGGGGCGCGCTGGCGGTCCTGATCGCCTTCATCGCCGCCGACAACATGCTCTGGCGCGTGGCGGCGCTGACCGGCGCCTTCACCTTCGTGGGGATCACGGGCGACATCCGGCGCGACCTGTTCCGGCACCTGACCGGCCACTCCCCGACCTTCTTCTCCGACCGGCAGCCGGGCACCCTGGCGTCGCGGATCACGGCGACCTCGAACGCGATCTTCACGGTCGAGAACATGTTCGTGTTCAACGTGATGCCGCCGACGGTCGCGGCCTTCGGGTCGATCGCCTACATCGCCACGGTCAACCTCACCATGGCGGGCATCCTGGCGGGCGTGTTCGCCGCCGTCGTCGTGCTGATGTTCAAGATGGCCGCGGCCGGCAAGCCGCTGCACCACGACTTCGCCGCCAAGGCCGCCTCCGTCGACGGCGAGATGGTCGACCTCGTCGGCAACATGTCGCTCGTGCGCGCCTTCTCGGCGTTCAAGCGCGAGGGCCAGCGCTTCGAGGGCACCATCGCCACCGAGATGCGGGCCCGTCGCTCGTCCCTGCTCTACCTCGAGAAGCTGCGCATCGTGCACGCGGTGCTCACCGTGCTCGCGGTGTTCGGCCTGCTCTACTGGGCGATCCAGATGTGGGAGGCCGGCCAGGCGACGAACGGACAGGTGGTCCTGGTCTGCACGCTCGGCATCCGCATCCTCGCCGCCACCCGCGACCTCGCGGTGGCGCTGGTCGACGCGACCCAGCACACAGCCCGTCTCTCCGAGGCGCTGCACACCCTGCTCCAGCCCCACGACCTCGTGGACCATCCGGAGGCGCAGCCGCTGACCGGCCAGGGCGCCAAGATCGAGTTCGAGCACGTCGCGTTCAACTATCCGGACGGGCGCCCCGTCTTCACGGATTTCGACCTCGTCATCGAGCCCGGCCAGCGCGTCGGCCTCGTGGGCCGGTCCGGCGGCGGCAAGTCGACCCTGTTCTCGCTGATCCAGCGCTTCTACGACGTGCAGAGCGGCGCGATCCGCATCAACGGCCAGAACATCGAGCGCGTCACCCAGGAATCCCTGCGCGAGGCGATCACGGTCGTCCCGCAGGACGTCTCGATGTTCCACCGCTCCCTGCGCGAGAACATCCGCTACGGCCGGCCCGACGCCACCGACGAGGAGGTCTGGCAGGCCGCCGAGGCCGCGCACTGCACCGACTTCATCAAGGCCCTGCCGGAAGGCTTCGACACGATCGTGGGCGACCGGGGCGTGAAGCTCTCGGGCGGCCAGCGTCAGCGCATCGCCATCGCCCGGGCTATCCTGAAGAACTCGCCGATCCTGCTGCTCGACGAGGCGACCTCCGCGCTGGACGCGGAATCCGAGCAGGCGATCCGTCACGCCCTCGCCAACCTGATGAAGGGCCGGACCGTCATCGCCATCGCGCACCGGCTCTCGACGCTGCAGGATTTCGACCGGATCGTCGTGCTCGACGGCGGCCGCATCGCGCAGGACGGCTCGCCCGACAAGCTGACGCATCTCGACGGCTTCTTCCGGGAGCTGATGAAGAAGGAATCCATGGCGATGGCGCTCGCCGCCGCCTGACGCATCGACCTCAAGCCCCCATGTCATCGCGTGCGAAGCGAAGCGAGCCAGGGCAGCGCGACGCCGCCGAACGCAGCGCCGCTGGATTGCTTCGCTCCGCTCGCGAGGACGGCGGGGTATCGGTCGGTCCTGTTTTCACGCCCGTCCGGCGCTGCTAGATCACCGCGCGGCCGGACCGGACCTTGCATCGCCTGAGACGTCGCGAATCGGCCCGGTTCCGACGCAACGCGACGCCCGAGCCCGACCGTGCCCGACCTTGCCCACGTCATCCGGGAGATCTCCGAGGAGATGGCCCAGCGCCCCGACCGGGGCGCGGTCGCGGACTACATCCCCGAACTCGCCCGGGTCGATCCAGACCAGTTCGGCATGGCGGTGATCGACGCCGATGGGCAGGTCTTCACCGGGGGCGACAGCGAGACGCCGTTCTCGATCCAGAGCGTGTCGAAGGTGTTCACGCTCACCCTCGCCCTCGGCATGGTCGGCGACCGGCTCTGGAAGCGCGTCGGCCGCGAGCCCTCGGGCAACCCGTTCAATTCCATTGTCCAGCTGGAGCGCGAGCGCGGCGTGCCGCGCAACCCGTTCATCAACGCGGGCGCGATCGCGGTCACCGACGTGATCCTCTCGGGTCACGAACCCCGCGAGGCGCTGGGCGAGATCCTGCGCTTCCTGCAGTTCCTAGCCCAGGATTCCAGCATCATCATCGACGAGACGGTGGCGGCCTCGGAGAAGCGCACGGGCTTCCGCAACACCGCGCTCGCCAACTACATGAAGTCCTTCGGCGTCATCGACAATCCGGTCGAGTACACGCTCGGCGTCTACTTCCATCACTGCGCCATCGCGATGAACTGCCGCCAGCTCGCGCGGGCCGGCCGGTTCCTGGCGCATAACGGCGTCAACCCGTCGACCGGCCACTCGGTGGTCTCGGCGGAGCGCGCGCGCCGCATCAACGCGATCATGCTGACCTGCGGCCACTACGACGGGTCGGGCGAGTTCGCGTACCGCGTCGGCCTCCCGGGCAAGAGCGGGGTCGGCGGCAGCATCCTGGCGATCGCGCCCGGCAAGGCCTCCATCGCCGTCTGGTCGCCCGGCCTCGACGCGGCGGGCAATTCGCATCTCGGGCGCATCGCCCTCGAGCGGCTGACGCAGCGCATGGGCTGGTCCGTCTTCGGGGCCTGAGAGCGCCCCTGCGCCCCGCCCCCTTGCGCGGCGCCCGCTTCCGCGGCACTGCGCCGGCAGGGCGCCGCGGCGCCGAGACGAGGCTCATCGGCATGGCGACGCGTACGGCGGTCCGGGCTGCCGATGAAGATCTCGATCCCGGCGCCATCCTGGCCCGTCTCGACCGGCTTCCGGCGACGCCGGCGGTCTGGCGCCTCGTGATGCTGCTCGGGCTCGGCTTCTTCTTCGAGCTCTACGACCTGCTGTTCACCGGCTACGTCGCTCCGGGCCTCGTCAAGGCCGGGATCCTGACGCCGACGACTCCGGGCCTGTTCGGTGCCAGTGGCGTCGCGAGCTTCGTGGCCGCCCTCTTCACCGGCCTGTTCATCGGCACCATCGCCTGCGGCTGGCTCGCCGACCGGTTCGGTCGGCGGGCGATCTTCACGTGGTCGCTGCTCTCCTACACCGCCGCCAACGTCGTGATGGCCTGCCAGAGCGACGCCTTCGGCCTCAATCTCTGGCGCCTGATCGCGGGGATCGGCCTCGGCCTGGAGATGGTGACGATCGGCAGCTACCTCTCCGAGCTGGTGCCGAAGGCGATCCGCGGCCGGGCCTTCGCCCTGTGCCAGGGCATCGGCTTCACCGCCGTGCCGGTCGTGGCGTTCCTGTCCTACCTGCTGATCCCGACGGCGCCCCTCGGCATCGACGGGTGGCGCTGGGTCGTGCTGATCGGCGCTTCGGCGGCGATCGTGGTCTGGTGGATGCGGGCGGGCCTGCCGGAGAGCCCGCGCTGGCTCGTCGAGCACGGCCGTCTCGCGGAGGCCGAGGCGGTCCTGCGGCGGCTGGAGGCGCGGATCGCGGCCGAGCACGGCGGCGCGCTGCCCGCACCGGCCGCGCCGGAGCCGGTGCAGCCGCGCGGCGCGTTCCGCGACCTCTGGGTCCAGCCCTACCGGCGCCGGGCCCTGATGATGGCGGGGTTCAACGTCTTCCAGACAGTGGGCTTCTACGGCTTCGCCAACTGGGTTCCGACCCTCCTGGTGGCCCAGGGCATCACGGTGACGTCGAGCCTCGCCTACACGGCGCTGATCGCGCTCGCCGCCCCGGTCGGGCCCCTGATCGGCCTCGCCATAGCCGACCGGTTCGAGCGCAAGCACGTCATCGTGGCCGCCGCCCTCCTCTACATCGCCTGTGGCCTGGCCTTCGCGCAGACGCGGGACGTCAACGCCATCGTGGCGCTCGGCATCGGCCTGACGCTGGCCTCGAACGTGATGTCGTACAGCTTCCACGCCTATCAGGCCGAGCTGTTCCCCACGGGCATCCGGGCCCGGGCGGTCGGCTTCGTCTATTCCTGGAGCCGCTTCTCGGCGATCTTCACCGGCTTCGTCATCGCGTTCGTGCTGCGGGAGGCCGGGACGCCGGGCGTGTTCCTGTTCATCTCGGCGGCGATGCTGGCCGCGGGCCTGCTCGTCGGGCTGCTGGGTCCCCGGACGCGGGACGTCGCGCTGGAGAAGATCGCGGGGTGAGGCTCGTGAGGAGCACGGCTCCCGTCACGCCGAATCCGTGCTAGCCTCGGGCATGGTCGCTCAGCCGAGATCCCGGATGACGGTCGACGAGTTTCTCGCCTGGGCCGAAGGGCAGCCGGGACGCTTCGAGCTGGTCGACGGCGAGGTGTTCGCGATGTCGCCGGAGCGCGTTCGGCATGCCGAGGTCAAGGCGGCCACCTATCTGGCGCTCCGGTCCGCACTGAAGCAAGCGGGGAGCGCCTGCTACGCGCTGCCGGATGGCATCAGCGTTCGCGTCGATCGGGATACGGTCTTCGAGCCCGACGCCCTCGTTTACTGCGGGATGCGCGCTGACCCCGATGCGACCGAGATCACCGATCCCGTCATCGTCGTCGAGGTTCAGTCGCCGGGCACACGCGCGGTGGACTCGGGCCTGAAGCTGACCCGCTACTTCGGTCTGGAGAGTGTCATCCACTATCTGATCGTGGATCCGGTGAAGCGTCTCGTCATCCATCACCGCCGCGCGCAGGGCGGCCTGATCGAGACCCGCATCGCGACCCAGGAGACGCTGGACCTGACGCCGCCCGGCCTGCGCCTGCCCGTGCCCGAGCTGTTCGCCGACCTCGTGCCCGCCGACGACGGAGCTTGATCCGATCCGAGACGGATGCCACAGCGGCGCGAACGCGAATCAGGACGCCCGGATGACTGCACCCCTCGATCTCCTCGTGCTCGGCAACGCCATCGTCGACGTGATCGCCCGCACGGACGATGCCTTCCTGTCGGCGCAGGGCGTCACCAAGGGGGCGATGCAGCTCATCGACGAGCCGCGGGCCGAGGCGCTGTTCCAGGCGATGGGACCGGCGACGATCGTGTCGGGCGGCTCGGGTGCCAACACCGCGGTCGGTGCGGCGCTCCTCGGGGCCAAGACCGGCTTCGTCGGCAAGGTCCGGAACGACGAGCTCGGCGGCCTGTTCAGCCACGACCTCAAGGCGACCGGCGTCGACTTCACCGTCCCGGCCGCCGCCGAGGGTCCGGCCACCGCCCGGTGCTTCGTGCTCGTGACGCCGGACGGCGAGCGCACGATGAACACGTATCTCGGCGCCTGCCAGGGCCTGTCGCCCGACGATGTCGACAAGACGCTCGTGAGCTCGGCCCGCGTCGTCTATCTCGAGGGCTATCTCTGGGATCCGCCGGCCGCCAAGGACGCGTTCCGCAAGGCCGCGCAGCTCGCCCATCAGGCGGGCAACGCCGTCGCGCTGACCCTCTCGGACGCGTTCTGCGTGGGCCGCTACCGCGACGAGTTCCTCGGCCTCGTGCGTGACGGCAGCATCGACATCCTGTTCGCCAACATGGCCGAGTTGCAGAGCCTCTACGAGACCGACGATCCCGAGGCCGCCGTGGCGGCTCTGCGCGACGAGCGCAACGCCCGCGGCCGGCACCTGCTCGGCCTCGTCACGCGCTCGGCCGACGGCGCCCTGGTGGTTCAGGGTGGCGAGGTCCGCGCCGTCGAGGCGAGCCCGGTCCAGACGGTGGTCGACACGACCGGCGCGGGCGACCTGTTCGCGGCCGGCTTCCTCGCCGGTCACGCCCGCGGGCTCGACAACGTCGCCAGCGCCCGCCTGGGCACGCTCGCGGCCGCCGAGGTCATCCAGCACATCGGCGCCCGCCCGCAGGCGGATCTCGTCGGCCTGGCCAAGGCGCGCGGGCTCCTCTAGGCCGGCGCGCCGGGCGCGCGGTCGGAGGGTTGCGTCCGCTCCGATCCCGCGCGCTCAGGCCGCGCGGACGGTCGCGAGGAAGCGCGTCACCTCGTCCCTGAGATGCCCGGACCGGAGCGACAGCTCCGAGGCGGCCGTGAGAACCTGATCGGCCGCCGCGCCGGTCCCCTTCGCCGCGTCGGCGACGCCCGTGATGGTGGCGGTGACGTCAGCCGCCCCCTGGGCGGCCTGGGAGACGTTGCGGACGATCTCCTGTGTCGCGGCGCCCTGCTGCTCGACGGCGCCGGCGATCCGCGTCGCGACCGCGCTCAGTTCCTGGACCCGACCGCCGATGCGCCCGATCGCCGAGACGGCGTCGCCGGTGGAAGACTGGATCCGGGCGACGTGGCCGCCGATCTCGTCGGTTGCCCGCGCGGTCTGACCGGCCAGCTCCTTCACCTCTGCGGCCACGACCGCGAAGCCGCGGCCCGCCGCGCCGGCCCGCGCCGCCTCGATCGTGGCGTTCAGCGCGAGGAGATTCGTCTGCTCGGCGATGGTCGAGATCAGGGTCACGACATGACCGATCTGAGTTGCCGCCCCGTTCAGTTCCTGAACCAAGTGAGCGGTCGCCGCGGCGTCCGCGACCGCCGACTGGGTCAGCGCCGTCGAACCCGCGACCTGGCGGCTGATCTCCTGGACGGAGGCGCCGAGTTCCTCGGCCGCCGCCGCCGCGACGCTGACGTTGCTGGCCGCGAGTTCGGCCGCGCTCGCCACCCGGCCGGAGCGATCGGCGGTGTCGGCGGCCGCCTCGTTCATGGCCGAGGCCGTGTCCTGCAGCGCGGCGACGGCGGCCGACACCGTGCCGATGATGCCGCCGACCGTGCCCTCGAAGGCGTCGGCGATCCGGTGCATGCCGCTCCGCCGCCGCGCCTCTGCCGTGGCGCGGGCCTGCGCGGCTTCGTGCTCGAGCGTGCGCGCCCGGATCAGGCCGTCCTTGAAGACCTGGACGGACGCCGCCATGACGCCGATCTCGTCCGTCCGCTCTGAGCCGCTGACGGCCACGTCGAGGTTGTCGGCCGCGAGCCGACCCATGATCTCGGCCAGGGACCGGATCGGGCGGGCGACCCGGTGCCAGACCCACCAGACCGCCGCGCCGGTCATGATCAGTCCGATGATCGAGAGCGCGACGGTGACGGACCACGCCGTCCGGAACGCGTCCTCGGAGCGCTGGACCGAGACGTTCGTGCCCTCGGCGGTGACCTGGGCGAGATCCGCCAGGGCATCGAAGGCGGCCACCAGCGGCGGGCGGGCCGGCGCGATGGCGTCGCGGGCCGCATCCCGGTCGCCGCGTCTGAGCGGGGCGAGAATGGCCTCCTGGGCGACGCGATAGACCTTCCACCGGTTCTCGAACGCGTCCCAGAGCGCGCGCTCCCGGGGCGTCGTCGCGCGCGCGCGGTAGCTCCGGAAGGCCTCGGGGATGGTCTGATCCATCTCGACGAACTCGGCATCGAGGTCCCCATTCTCACCGTCGTCGATGGCGACCACCTTGCGGATCGTCGTCGTGTGGTACCGCAGCATCAGGAATCGAATCGTGTGGAGATCGTTGTCCTTGCGCACCCAGACGTCGCGAGTCTCCACGGCGGCGCCGTTGATGGCCTGTATTTGCATCAAGCCGATGCTAGAGCTTGCCAAGAAGAGTAAAAAGCCGATGATCGAGGGCAGTATCAGCTTTGATACGATACTTCTTCGAAATTTCATCTCGGGCACCACAGATGACGACACCACCGCATCGAGGCGCATGAAGATGAAGGACGGACTCTTGCGCAACCTCTACTTCGGAGGTGATCCGCGCCGCAGAGCAGCGCGGAGCGCATAACTCGTCGCCCGCCAACGCCGTGCAGCGGGTCGAGCGCCGATCCTGTCGCAGGCGGGTGGCCGCGGCCCGATCAAGGCCGCAGGAGCACCTTCCCCATCGCCGCGCGGCGGGTCAGGAGCCCGAAGGCCTCCGGGTATTCCGCCAGCGGGTAGACGCCGTGGACCTGCGCGGTGAGCCTGCCCTCGGCGACCCAGCCGAGGAGCCGGCGCTGATCGGCCCGGTGCGCCTCGAGCTCCCGATCCAGGAAGGCGCCCCAGTGGACGCCCTGCACGTCGAGTTCCTTGAGGAGCATCAGGTTCAGCGGCAGCCGCGGGATGGCGCCGGCGGCGAAGCCGATCACGAGGAAGCGTCCGCGCCAGCCGAGCGCCCGCAGGGCCGGCTCCGCGTAGGCGTCGCCGACCGCGTCGTAGACCACGTCGATCCCGCCGCCGGAGATCCGGCGCAGCTCGTCCTTGAGCGTCGCGGGGTCGTAGACCACGCCCGCCTCGGCGCCGTGGGCGCGGGCGACCGCGAGCTTCTCCTCCGAGGAGGCGCAGGCGATCACCCGGGCGCCCATCAGCCGGCCGAGCTCGACGGCGGCGAGGCCGACGCCCCCGGAGGCGCCGAGGACCGCCAGCCACTCGCCGGGCTGCAGGCGGGCGCGGTTCGCCAGGGCGTGCAGCGAGGTGCCGTAGGTGATGGTGAGCCCGGCCGCCTGCTCGTCCGGCACGGCGTCCGGCACCGGCGTGAGCCGGGCGGCGTCGAGGGCGATCAGCTCCGCGCAGCAGCCGTGCCCGGCATGGACGATCACCCGGTCGCCCACGGACACGCCAGCGGCCCCCTCGCCCAGCGCCTCGACCACGCCGACCCCCTCGCCGCCCGGCGAGAACGGCAGGGCCGGCTTCACCTGGTAGCGCCCGGCGGTGATCAGCGTGTCGAAGAAGTTCAGGGCCGCCAGCCGCATCCGCACCAGCGCCTGCCCGGGGCCCGGCACCGGGTCGGGCCGCTCGACGATCTCCAGATGCTCCGGCCCGTCGAGCCTCGTGCACAGCAGCGCCCGCATGGCGTCCCTCCTCCCCGGCAATATCCGGCCGATCAGGCCCGAACCGGCCGTGCGGTCAAGCCGTTCCGATCATCTCGCGGATGCGGGCTCCCAGCACCTCCACCACGAACGGCTTGGTGATGACCTGCATCCCGGCATCGAGGGGCCCGTTGCCGAAGACCGCGCTCTCGGCGTAGCCGGTGACGAACAGGACCTTGAGGCCGGGGCGCGTGACCCGGCCGGCCTCGGCCATCTGGCGCCCGTTCATGCCGCCCGGCAATCCGATGTCGGACACCAGCAGGTCGATGCGCACGTCGGATTGCAGCACCTTGAGGCCGGCCGCGCTGTCGGCGGCCTCGATCGCCGTGTAGCCGAGTTCCTCCAGCACCTCGGTGACCAGCATGCGGACGGTCGGCTCGTCGTCGACCACCAGCACGGTCTCGCCCGGCGCGGCCCGCGGCGGCGCGCCGACGGCGGCGTGCGCGTCCTCCTCGACCACCGGGCCGCGGTGGCGGGGCAGATAGAGGCAGACCGTGGTGCCTTTGCCGAGCTCGGAGTGGATCCGCACCTGGCCGCCCGATTGCTGCGCGAAGCCGTAGATCATCGACAGGCCGAGGCCGGTACCCTGCCCCAGCGGCTTCGTGGTGAAGAACGGCTCGAACACCTTGCCGACGATCTCCGGCGGCATGCCGACGCCGGTGTCGGTGACGCAGAGGGACAGGTATTGGCCCGGCGGCATGTCGTGGCGCCGAGCGGCGCGCTCGTCGAGCCAGGCATTGGCGGTCTCGATCGTGATCCGGCCCCCCTCCGGCATCGCGTCCCGGGCGTTGATGCACAGGTTGAGGAGCGCGTTCTCGAGCTGCGGCGGGTCGACCAGGGCGGGCCACAGGCCCGGAGGCGCCACCACCTCGACGACCGCGGCGGGCCCGACGGTGCGCCGGATCAGCTCCTCCATGCCGGCCACCAGCCGGTTCACGTCGGTGGGCTTCGGGTCGAGGGTCTGGCGCCGCGAGAAGGCGAGCAGCCGGTGGGTCAGCGCCGCGGCCCGCTTCGAGGCCCCCTGCGCGGCGTTGATGTAGCGGTCCACATCCATGACGCGGCCCTGGCCGAGACGGGTCTGGATCAGCTCCAGCGAGCCGGAGATGCCGGCGAGCAGGTTGTTGAAGTCGTGGGCGATGCCGCCGGTGAGCTGGCCGACGGCCTCCATCTTCTGAGACTGCCGCAGGGCCTCCTCGGCCGCGGCCAGGGCGTCGGCGCGCTCGCGCTCCGCGGTGAAATCGCGGCCGACGGCGTTGATGACCCCCTCCTCCGGCCGGGCCGCCCAGCTGATCCAGCGATAGCTGCCATCCCGGTGGCGGTAGCGGTTGTCGAAGCGCGCGAGGCTCGACCCGGCGGAGAGCTGGCGCGCGCCCTCGACGGTGCGCTCGAAATCGTCCGGATGGACGAAGGCGATGAGCTTCGTCCCGATCAACTCGTCCGGGCGCCAGCCCAGCACCTCGGTCCAGGCCGGGTTCACCGCGGTGATCGTCCCGTCGAACAGGCAGCGCAGCATCATGTCGGACGAGAGCGTCCACAGGGCGTTGCGGTCGGCCGTCCGCTCCTCGACCTGCTGCGCCAAGGTGGCGTTGAGCTCGCGCAACTCCGCGAGCGCCGCCTCGAGCCGGCCCTGGCTCTCCTTCAGCGCCGCGTCCGCCAGGACGCGGCCGGTGGTCTCGTTGGTGAGGATGAACAGGCCGGCGACTTGGCCCCCGGCATCGAGAACCCGCGAGTACGAGAAGGTCCACCACGTCTCGCGGGCGCCCCGATCGGTGTCGAGCTGCCACGGCAGGTCGACGAAGCGCTCCGGACGCCCCGCCATCGCGGCGTCGATGATCGGCTTGGCCTGACCCCAGGCATCCGCCCAGACCACGTCGAACCGCTCGCCCATCGCCCAGGGTAGCCGGGGTCCGAGGAGCGGGAAGTAGGTGTCGTTGAAGAAGAAGTGGAGGTCGGGCCCCCAGGCCAGGATCATCGATTCCGGCGAGTTGAGGACGAGCGACAGGGCCGCGCGGAACTCCGCCGGCCACGTCTCCAGAAGCCCCAGGGGATGATCCGACCAGTCGCGCGCGCGAATCATGCGCGCGGCCTCACCGCCGCCGGAGAGGAAGGGGAAGGGCTCGGTCACGGGCTCTGAGAAATGCAGGTCATACGCGTACGGCGTATGACCGTCTTCGGCGGCATCTCCAAGATGCCCGCTCGCGGTTCAACGACGTCGTCTCAGCGCGCCGCCGTCCTCGCGAGCGGAGCGAAGCAACCCAGGGCTACGGGACGTCGGCAAGCGTGGCGCCGACTGGATCGCTTCGCTCCGCTCGCGAAGACGGCCGGCTGAGCCTCGATCCGACCCGACCCGTCAATGCGCCTCCTGCCAGTTGCCCGCCGCGTTGGCCTCGACCACCAGCGGCACCTTCAGCGTCAGGGCCGGCGCCGGCGCCTCTTCCATGACGCCGCGGATGATCGGGATCGTCTGCTCCACCTCGTCCTCGGCCGCCTCGAACACCAGCTCGTCGTGCACCTGGAGCAGCATGCGTGCCTTGAGGCGCTTCGCGGCGAGCGCCGCCTCCATCCGGGTCATGGCCCGGCGGATGATGTCGGCGGCCGAACCCTGGATCGGCGCGTTGATCGCCTGCCGCTCGACGCTGGCCCGCTCGGACGGGTTGTTGGAGCGGATCTGCGGGTAGTGGCACACCCGGCCGAACAGGGTCGTGACGTAGCCCTTGTCGCGGCAGCTCCTCTTGGTGGTGTCGATATAGTCTCGGATGCCCGGGAACTGCTCGAAATACTGCTTGATGAACGCCGAGGCCTCCTCGCGGCCGATGCCGAGCCGGTCGGCGAGGCCGAAGGCCGAGATGCCGTAGATGATGCCGAAGTTGATGGTCTTCGCGCGGCGCCGCAGGTCGGGGGTCATCTCCTTGAGCGGCACGCCGAACATCGCCGAGGCGGTCGCCGCGTGGATGTCGATGCCGTCCTCGAACGCCTTCCGGAGTTCCGGGATGTCGGCCATGTGGGCCAGCAGCCGCAGCTCGATCTGCGAGTAGTCGGCGGAGATCAGCCGGTTGCCGGGCGCCGCCACGAAGGCGCGGCGGATGCGCCGCCCCTCCTCGGTGCGGATCGGGATGTTCTGCAGGTTCGGCTCGGAGGAGGACAGCCGCCCCGTGGTGGTCGCCGCCAGCGAGAACGAGGTGTGGACCCGCGCGGTCTCGCGGTCGGCATGGGCCTGGAGCGCGTCCGTGTAGGTGGATTTCAGCTTCGAGAGCTGGCGCCATTCCAGGATCTTCTTGGGCAGATCGTGGCCCGCCTGGGCGAGCTCCTCCAGCAGGGTCGCGGGCGTCGCCCACTGGCCGGAGGGTGTCTTCTTGGCGCCCGGTAGGCCCATCTTGCCGAACAGGATGTCGCCGATCTGCTTCGGCGAGCCGACCGAGAACTTCTCGCCGGCATCCTCCTGGATCTCCTCCTCCAGGCGGACGAGGATCTGCGAGAAGTCCCCTGATAGGCGGCTCAGAATCTCCCGGTCGACGCGGATGCCGCGCTGCTCCATCCGGGCGATCACCGGCAGCAGGGGCCGCTCCAGCGTCTCGTAGACGGCGACCCGGTGCTCGGCCACGAGGCGCGGCTTCATCATCCGCCACAGGCGCAGGGTCACGTCGGCGTCCTCGGCCGCGTAGGCGGTGGCCTTGTCGATCGCGACGCGGTCGAAGGTCACCTTGTTGCGGCCGGTGCCGGCCACGTCCGAGAAGGTGATCGGCTGGTGGCCGAGATGCCGGCGGGCCAGCTCGTCCATGCCGTGGCCGCCCTTGCCGGCGTCGAGGACGTAGGAGATCAGCATCGTGTCGTCGAACGGCGCGACCTCGATGCCGTAGCGGGCGAGCACCACCCAGTCGTACTTGAGATTCTGGCCGACCTTCAGGACGCCCGGGTTCTCCAGGAGCGGCTTCAGCCGGGCGACGGCCTCCTTCAGGGGGATCTGGCCCGGCACCGGCTCGACCACGTCCGACGGCGCGGCGCCCTCGCCGAACAGGTCGGTGGCGTCGGCCTGCACCTTGGCGGCCTGAACGTGGGCCAGCGGGATGTAGCAGGCCCGGCCGGTGGCGACCGCCAGCGAGACGCCGACGAGGCCGGCCTTGTGGGCGTCGAGGGAGTCGGTCTCGGTGTCGACCGCGATCACGCCGACCTCCTCGGCCTCGGCGATCCAGGCGTCGAGCTGCTCCAGGGACGAGACCGTCTCGTAGGCGGCGGTGTCGAAGGGCGCCACGGCCTCCGCGGCCCGGGCCGCCACCACGTTGCCGGGGGTCGCCTCGACGGGTGCCCGGGGCTTGGCGGGAGCGTCCGGGAGGTCGAGATCGGCGAAGGGGTCGATCTCGCCGCCTTCCGGCGGGGCGGCGCCCGGCGGTCGCTCGGCCCCCGCCGCCGCGGTCTCGGGATCCGGCGGGACAGAATCGCCGAAGAACGGCACCGCGTCGCTGCCGCCGGCGGCGTTGCCGTAGCCGTGCGGCCGGGCGCCCGGCAGAAGCCGCGGGTCGGGCTTCACCGCCTCGGGGTCGACGTGCAGCATCTGGGCGATGCGGCGCGTCAGGGTGTTGAACTCCATCGCCTTCAAGAAGCCGACGAGCTTCTCGGGGTTCGGCTCGGGCACGCCGAGCTCGTCCAGCGGCACCGGGACGGGCACGTCCTCCATCAGCGCGACGAGCTTGCGCGACAGCTTGGCTTGATCGACGTTGGCGAGCAGCGTCTCCCGGCGCTTGGGCTGCTTGATCTCGCCCGCGCGCTCCAGAAGGGCCTCGAGGCTGCCGAACTCCTTGATCAGCGCCGCCGCGGTCTTCAGGCCGATGCCGGGAACGCCCGGCACGTTGTCGGAGGTGTCGCCGATGAGCGCGAGGGCGTCGCCGATCTGGTTCGGCTGCAGCCCCTCCCACTTGGCGACGATCGCCTCGACGTCGAGGTTGCGCTCGGGTCGGTAGCCGGGCTTGCCCTTGGCGCCCGACTCGAAGTCGTAGAACCGGACCTGCGGCCCGACGAGCTGCATCAGGTCCTTGTCGGACGAGACGATGATGACGCCCGCGCCCCGCGCCTCGGCCTGGCGGGTGTAGGTGGCGATGAGATCGTCGGCCTCGTAGCGCTCCAGCTCCACCGCGTGCAGGCCGAAGGCCCGCACCGCGTCGCGCATCAGCGGCATCTGCCGCTTGAGGTCGTCGGGGGCGTCCGGGCGGTGGCCCTTGTAGTCGGGGAACATCTCCTTGCGGAACGAGCCCTCGGACTTGTCGAAGACGATGCCGAGATGGGTCGGCATCGTGCCGGCGGCACCGTCCTGCAGGAACTGCGCGATCTTGGTGCAGAACAGGCGCACGGCGCCGGTGGGCAGCCCGTCGGACGGGCGCGAGTTGTATTTCTGGTCCTGGTTGATCGACTGGAAATAGGCCCGGAAGATGAAGGACGAGCCGTCGACCAGGATCACCTGATCGCCGGGTCCCACGGGCTTGGTCTCGGGGCTCGAGTCGGGCTTCGAGTCGGTCATGGGCTCAGGCGGCTCGGGGCGATCAGGGGTCGTGTGCGCGGTCCAGTTCGGCGCGGCAGGCCGCGACCGGAACGGGCCGCATGTGGTGGACGGTGAGCCGAACGTTGTCCAGCGGCACCCGCCAAGTGTCGGGCGGGCATCCGTCCGACGCTGCGCGGAAAGCGGCCGAACGCGCGCCGTGTCGGCGTCGCCGAGCAGGCGGCGCGTCCGACCTCACGCGGCGAGCTCGCGCCCCAGCGCCTCGACCCGGCGCAGGTCGTCCACGAAGGCCGCGTAGGCCTCCGCCTTCGCCTCGTCCGGCAGCCGGAGCAGGTAGGAGGGGTGGACCGTGATGAACCCCTGGAAGCGGTTGTCGTGCCGGTCGAAGCGGAACGGGCCGCGCGCCCGCGTGATCGGGATCGCCTTGCCGGTCAGCGCCAGCACGGCGGTCGCGCCGAGCGCCACGACGAGCTTCGGACCGACGAATTCGAGCTCCCGGTCGAGCCACCACCGGTAGTGGCTGACCTCGCCAGCGGTCGGCTTCTGGTGGATGCGGCGCTTGCCGCGCTCCTCGAACTTGAAGTGCTTGACCGCGTTCGTCAGGTAGCTCGCGCCCCGGTCGATCCCGGCCTCCGCCATGGCGCGGGAGAGCAGCTGGCCGGCGGGACCCACGAAGGGCCGGCCCTGCCGGTCCTCCTGGTCGCCGGGCTGCTCGCCCACGAAGGCCACTGTTGCCCCGACCGGCCCCTCGCCGAGCACGGCCTGGGTAGCCCCCGGGACGAGCGGCTCGGTCCGGCGGATGATCGCGTTCAGCGCCTCCAGGGTCTTGGGATCCTGGTCGGCCATGGCGGCGACGGCCCGGGCGGGTTCGCGGCGTGTGGGCAAGGTCGGCTCCCTCTCGATCATGGCTTCGGTGCGCCCGGCCGCCGCCCGGACCAGGGCCGGGATCGCGGCCGTCTCGGGCATGTTGTGCCAGTACTTCTTGGGCATCTCGGCCCGCATGGCCTTCAGGTTGGTGCGGGCCGGGTTGAAGGTGCTCTCGTAGTAGGTCTGCCAGCCGGCCTCGAAGCCGTCGCCCTCGGGCAGCTGCGCCCGGTCCCCGGGCGGCCCGAAGGTCAGGGTCTCGGTATCCCAGTGGGCCGAGCCTTCGGGCGTCAGGATCGACCAGTGCATCCCGCGGAAGCGATCGACGAAGAACGGCGCCGCCGCCTCGAGGATGTGGTGATCGGGCTCGAACCACGCGACGTAGCGCTCGCCGTCCGGTCCCTCCGCGCGGCGGAAGCGCAGGAAGGCGTGCATCTTGTGGAGGTCGCGCCCGATCGCCTTCGCCATCCGGTGCAGGCGGTGGACCAGGGGATCGCTGCCGACCTCCATCAGGTGCCGCTCGCCGTGGCAGACCCGCCAGACGAGTGCGTAGAGCAGGCCGTACCGCTCCGGATCGCGGTGGGGGATCACCTGCGGGATCAGGCTCGCGACGGCCTTCGGCAGGACGAGCGGCGTGCCGGCGTCCTGCTGCGCGTCGCTGCCGAACAGGCCGGGCGCATCCGTCACCGACCACGTCACGGCTTCGGGCGCGACGCCCCGCGCGACGAGGCTCCGGACGGCGTTGCGGAATCCGTCGAGATCGGCGCCGGGGCGCAGCGCGACGGCGCGCGGCGACCGCGGATCCGCCCCGTCCCCGGAGCGTGAGGGACGCGGCGCGTGACCCGCCCCCATCAGAACAGGCTCAGCTGCGCCGCGGGCTCGACCAGCCGCGCCCGGAGGTCGAGCCGGTCCGTGAGCCCGACCGGCCGATGGTCGGCGGCCACCAGGAACGGGCGCGCCCGCTTGAGGCCGGAGGTCAGCCGGGCGACGTCGTCGAGGCGCAGCGTCGCGTGGCGGCGCGCCCGGATGATCTTGTCGACCGCCCGCGCGCCGAGCCCCGGCACCCGCAGCAGCCATTCCCGGTCGGCCCGGTTCACGTCCACGGGGAACCTGTCCCGGTGCTTGAGCGCCCAGGCGAGCTTCGGGTCGATGTCGAGGGCCAGCATCCCGCCCTCGGAAGCGTCGGCCACCTCGTCGGGGGTGAATTCGTAGTACCGGAGCAGCCAGTCGGCCTGGTACAGGCGGTGCTCGCGCTGGAGCGGCGGCGGCTTCGGCGGCAGGATCGCCGACCCGTCCGGGATCGGGCTGTAGGCGGAGTAGTAGACCCGCTTCAGCCCGACGCTGCCGTAGAGCAGCGCGCTCTTGCGGATCAGCGCCTCGTCGGTGGTGGCGTCCGCCCCGACGATCACCTGCGTCGAGTGGCCGGCAGGCGAGAACCGGCGCTTCTCGGCCTTGGCCTGCACGATGCGCTCGCCGATCTGCGCCATGGCCACCTGGATCGCGGCGCCGTCCTTCTCGGGCGCGAGCCGCTCCAGGCTCGCCTCGGTCGGCAACTCGACGTTGATCGAGAGCCGGTCGGCGTACAGGCCGGCCTCCTCGATCAGCCAGGGACTCGCCTCCGGGATCGACTTGAGGTGGATGTAGCCGGCGAAGCCGTGGTCGCGCCGCAGCGACTTCGCCACGCGGGTCAGCAGCTCCATCGTGTGGTCCGGCGACTTGATGATGCCGGAGGACAGGAACAGGCCCTCGATGTAGTTGCGCCGGTAGAAGTTCAGGGTGAGGCTCACGACCTCCTCCACGGTGAACTTCGCCCGCCGCACGTTCGAGGAGCGCCGGTTCACGCAGTAGGCGCAGTCGAACAGGCACCAGTTGGTCAGCAGGATCTTGAGGAGCGAGACGCACCGCCCGTCCGGCGTGTAGGCGTGGCAGATCCCGGCCCCGGTGGTCGACCCGAGCCCGTCCTTGCCCGCGGCCCGCTTCGGCGCGGCCGAGGAGGCGCAGGAGGCGTCGTACTTGGCGGCGTCCGCGAGGATGCGCAGCTTCTTGGCCAGTGTCTCGTCCATCGAACAGACAATGAACAACGCGGCCGAAGGTGCAAGGCCGGCGCGGCGTTCACCCCGGGCCGCGATGCCGCACCCGTCACGCCGGCGCGTCGGGCTCGTCGGCTTCGTCAGGGTCCCGGTCGACCACCCGGCGGGCGAGGCCGTAGGCGAAGCCGGCCCGGGCCAGGGCGGCGAGGTCCCGGTCCCGGTGCGTCGCCCGCTGATCCGGGCGGCGATACGGGCCGAGGCGACGCCGCTTGGCGTAGGCCTGCGCGGCCTGCTCCTCGATCGCGTCCGCCTCGCCGTCCGGCAGGGCGTCGCGCTCCGCCAGCATGGCGGCCTCCACGACGTCGCGCGGGATCCCCTTGGCGGCGAGCTTGGCCGAGACGCCGCGGGTCGACGTTCCGCGGCGGCGCAGGGTGGCGAGGCGGGTATCGGCGAAGCGCGCGTCGTCCACGAGGCCGGCCGACACGGCCCGCGCGACGGTCGCCGTCACGAGGTCGGCGAAGCGTTCGGGATCCTCGCCCCGGGCCCGCGCCCGCTTCTGGACGCGGCGGGCGAGCGTCCGGCGCAGCATCTCGGTCGAGGCGCTGTAGCGCTCCAGGTAGTGGAGCGCCGCCCGCTCGAGCCAGGCCGGGCTCACGGGGCCGGGCGGCTTGACCTCCCGGTCGCGGCGTTCTGGCGCGGATCCTGCAACGAATGGAGATTTCACCGGTTCTTCACGATCTCGACAGGTTTGCGTTCCATGACTCGGGTATGGAACGCGCGCAACGCGACAGGCTCGGCCATGGCCCGAACCACCGTTCTTCGGCAGGCAGTGCGCAGGGCCGATGGCGCCGGCGGCTCCACGGCGCGGCGGCCTTCCTGATGCGGCGCGAGTGGCTCCTGGTCCTCGTGGCCCTGGGCCTGGCCGCGGCCGCGGCCGCGATCGTCTACCTGTCGCGTCCGAACACCCTGACGGTGGCGGTCGGCCCGCAGGACGGCCCCGAGGCCGCGCTGATCGAGGCCTATGCCGGCGCCCTCGACCGGGCGCGGGAGGATGTCCGGCTCAAGGTGGTGCGCTACGGCGACGTGCGCGACAGTGCCCTGGCGCTCCAGCGGAACAAGGCCGACCTCGCGGTGGTGCGGCCGGACGTGTTCCTGCCCGAGAACGGGCTGACCCTGGCGATCCTGCACGACGAGGCCCTCGTCATCGCGGCGCCCGAGGCGGCCGATCTCGACGACGTGCCCGCCCTGGCGCGCAAGCGGCTCGGCATCGTGGTCCGCCACAGCGCCGACCTGTCGTTCCTCACGAACCTGCTCTCCTTCTACGACCTCGTGCCGGACAGCGCGGGCGAGGACGGGTCGGAGGCCGGCCACGCCGCCGAGGCGGAGCCCGGCCACGTGGTCGTGGTGCCCTTGAAGGTCGGCGACGTCACGGCCGCGCTGACCGAGAAGCGCGTCGACGCGGTGGCGGTGATCGCGAGCCCGGCCTCCAAATCCGCGGCCGCGGTGGTGCGCGCCGTCGAGCTGGGCTCGCCGGACCGCAAGATCGGCTTCGTCTCGATCCCGGACGGCGACGCGATCCTGCAGCGCTTCCCCGAGCTGCAATCGGTGACGATCCCGGCCGGCACCTTCGGCGGCCGCCCGAAGCGGCCCGACGAGGAGATCAAGACGGTCGGCGCCTCCTACCGTCTGATGGCCCGGGGCACGGTCAGCCGCGTCGCGGTCGCCTCGGCGACGCAGCACCTGTTCGAGTGGCGCTCGCGGCTCGCCTCGACCGCGCCGGTGGCCAAGCTGATGAAGGCGCCGGACTTCGACACGACGGTGGCGGCGACCTCGGCGCGCCTGCCGAACCACCCCGGCGCCGTCGACTATTTCGAGCGCGAGCAGCAGACCTTCCTCGACCGCTACGAGGATTACATCTACCTGTTCGCCTTCTTCGGCGGCACGATCGGCTCCGGCTTCGCCTGGATCGGCCAGCGCCTCGCCCGCAAGCGCCGGGAGCGCGTGGATTTCGTCCTCGACCGGCTGCTCGACATCATGCGCGAGGTGCGCGCGGCGACCAGCGCCGCCGAACTCGACGCGATCGCGATCGAGACCGACGGGCTGGTGGCCGACGTCGTCTGCTACGCCCGCGAGCGCAGCATCGACGCGCGGACGGTCAGCGCCCTGATCCTGGCGGTCGACGGCGTCCACGCGGCCATCGCCGACGCGCGGCGGCAGACGAGCGAGACCGAGCCCCGGGCGGCGACTCGCAACCGCACGGCGCGGCTGCTCGCCCTCGACCTGCCGGCCGCGGAGTAGCGGCGGGCGCCGCATGGCTGGCGGCTTAGGGATATCATGCTAACGGGAACCATGTTCGATCCCGTCGCCGCCCTCGATACGGTCCTCGAGAATCTCGACCGCGAGGCCCGCGAGCCCACCAAGCTCCGGGCCGCGCTGGTGCCGCAGTTGCGCCGGGTGATCGAGGAGGGCCACCGGGCCGCCGAGGCGCAGCTCCTCGAGGACCGCAACGGCCTGCTCTGCGCGCAGACGCTCTCGAACCTCACCGACGCGGTGGTCCGGGCGATCCACGACGCCGTTGTCTGGCGGCTCTATCCCAACGACAACCCGTCGACCGGCGAGCAGCTCGCGGTCGTCGCGACCGGCGGCTACGGCCGGGGCACGATGGCGCCGGGATCGGACATCGATCTGCTGTTCCTGCTGCCCTACAAGCAGACCGCGTGGTCCGAGAGCGTCGTCGAGGGGATGCTCTACGTCCTGTGGGACCTGAAGCTGAAGGTCGGCCACGCCACCCGCTCGGTCGAGGAGTGCCTGCGCGAGGCGCGGGCCGACATGACGATCCGCACCTCCCTGCTGGAGGCGCGGTTCCTGTTCGGCACCCGCGTCCTCTACGAGGAGCTCGTGACGCGCTTCGACGCCGAGCTCGTGGTCGGGTCCGCCGCCGAGTTCGTGGAGGCGAAGCTGCGCGAGCGCGACATGCGCGTCTCCAAGGCCGGCACCTCGCGCTACCTCGTCGAGCCCAACGTCAAGGACGGCAAGGGCGGCCTGCGCGACCTGAACACGCTGTTCTGGATCGCCAAGTACACCTACCGGGTGCGTGATCAGGCCGAACTCGTCAGCGCCGGCCTGTTCACCCCGGAAGAGTACGCGCTGTTCGAGCGCTGCGAGGAGTTCCTGTGGCGGGTGCGCTGCCACATGCACTTCGCCACGAAGCGCGCCGAGGAGCGCCTGTCCTTCGGTCTGCAGCCGCGGATCGCCGAGCGCTTCGGCTACGAGGCCCGGGGCGGCCTCTCCGGCGTCGAGCGCTTCATGAAGGCCTATTTCCGCATCGCCAAGGATGTCGGCGATCTCACCGCGATCGTCTGCGCGGAGCTGGAGGCGCGCCACGCCAAGCGCACGCCGGTTCTCGACCGCTGGATCGGCCGGTTCCGCGACCGCTTCCGGGCGACCGCCATGGAGGCGGAGGATTTCTGGATCGACCACGGCCGGGTGAACCTGCGCGCGGAGGACGCCTTCGAGCGCGACCCGGTCAACCTGATCCGGCTGTTCTGGCTCGCCGACCGGCACAACCTCGCGATCCATCCGGATGCCAAGCGGCTAGCCAACCGGTCCCTGCGCCTCGTCAACCCGTCGTTGCGCGTTGACCCCGAGGCGAACCGCCTGTTCGTCGAGATCCTGACCTCCCGGAACGCGCCGGAGGAGGCGCTGCGCGAGATGAACGAGGCGGGCGTGCTCGGCCGCTTCATCCCGGATTTCGGACGCATCGTCGCGATGATGCAGTTCAACATGTACCACCACTTCACGGTGGACGAGCACCTGCTGCGCACGGTCGGCGTGCTGGCCGATATCGAGTCGGGTCGGGTCCAGGAGACCTACCCGCTGGTCTCGCGCCTCGTGCACTCGATCCACAACCGCACCGCGCTCTACGTGGCGATCCTGCTGCACGACATCGCCAAGGGCCGGCCGGAGGACCACTCGATCGCCGGCGCCGCCATCGCCGAGAAGCTCTGCCCGCGCTTCGGCCTGAACCAGGCCGAGACCGAGACGGTGCGCTGGCTCGTGGAACACCACCTGCTGATGTCGATGACCGCGCAGAGCCGCGACCTCTCGGATGCCAAGACGATCGAGCGCTTCGCCGCGAGCGTGCAGAGCCTGGAGCGGCTGAAGCTCCTGACCATCCTGACGGTGGCCGACATCACCGCCGTCGGGCCCGGCGTCTGGACGGCCTGGAAGGGCACGCTGCTCCGCACGCTCTACGACGAGACCGAGGTCTACCTGTCGGGCGGCCATTCCGAGATCGCCCGCACCGACCGGGTGCGCCTCGTCCAGATGGGCCTGCGGGAGCAGCTGCCCGGCTGGGGCTCGGAGGAGTTCGACGCCTACGCGGCCCGCCACAGCCAGGCCTACTGGCTCAAGGTCGACGGCACGCGCCAGCTCAAGAACGCGATCTTCCTGCGCGACGTCGTGCGCGACAGTCGGACCAGCGCGACCGACGTGGCCCTCGACCCCGTGCGGGGCGTGACCGAGATCACGGTCTACTCGCCGGACCATCCCCGCCTGCTCGCCATCGTCACCGGCGCCTGCGCGGCGGCCGGCAGCAACATCGTCGACGCGCAGATCTTCACCACCACGGACGGCTTCGCCCTCGACACGATCTTCATCTCCCGCGCCTTCGAGCGGGACGACGACGAGCTGCGGCGCACCAAGCGCATCACCGCGGCGATCGAGCGGGCGCTCAAGGGGGAGATCAAGATCGCCGACCTCGTGGCCGACAAGCACCCGCCGACCAGCACCCGCGCCAAGACCTTCCCGGTGCCGCCGGACGTCATCATCGACAACGCCCTGTCGAGCCGGGAGACCGTGGTGGAGATCACCGGCCTCGACCGGCCGGGCCTGCTCTACGAACTCACCACCGCCTTCAGCCGGCTCTCGCTCAACATCACGTCGGCGCACGTGGCGACCTTCGGCGAGCGCGCCGTGGACGTCTTCTACGTCACCGATCTCACCGGCACGCGGGTGACGCAGCCCGACCGGCAGGCCGCGATCCGGGCCGCCGTGATGGACGTGTTCGCGCACGACGTCGCGACGCTCAAGGCCGAGGGTCTGGAGGCGCTGGTGGCGGCGCCGCCGCCGCGCGAGGCGTGAGCGTACGGGTTGATTTCGCGGCCCTGTGGCCAGATATCAGCGCCGATTCCATCATCGCCCACCGATTCCCGCCCACGACTGAAACGTGATGACGAGCAACGACATGCCTCAGGATGACCAGCGCCAGACCACGGTCGAAGCCGGTGCCGGCGCGGCCCAGGATTCCGCGCCCGCGGGTCAGGGCAGCGCGTCGACCTCCGTCGATCCGGTCGCGGAGGCCCTGGCCCTGCTGACCGCCGAGCGCGACGAGCTCAAGGACCGGACGCTGCGGACCCTCGCCGAGATGGAGAACCTGCGCCGCCGGACGGAGCGCGAGGTCGCCGACGCGCGCGCCTACGCGGTGACCAACTTCGCCCGGGACGTGCTCAACGTCGCCGACAACATCCGCCGCGCCCTCGACAGCGTCCCGGCCGACGCGAAGGCCACGGCCGACGGCGCCCTGAAGGGGCTGATCGACGGGATCGAGCTCACCGAGCGCGACCTCGGCAAGACGCTGGAGCGCCACGGCGTGAAGATCGTCGAGCCGCAGGGCCAGAAGTTCGACCCGAACCGCCATCAGGCGATGTTCGAGGTGCCGAACGCGGAGGTTCCGGCCGGCACCGTCGTGCAGGTCGTGCAGGCGGGCTACGTCATCGGCGAGCGCGTGCTGCGCCCGGCCCTGGTGGGTGTCGCCAAGGGCGGCCCGAAGGCGGCCGCCAACCCGGCCGACGCCGCCTGAGCGGTCCCGCGGCGCGCCCTACTCGCAGGGCAGCGCCGCGGCAAAATCCGATATGAACCGCGCGGTCTGGCGGGTCTGGGCCGGCGCGGCCGGATCCCGGGCGACCAGCCCCGCCTCGACGCGGAGGCGGCCGTTGCAGGCGCAGGTCGGCAGCGTTCCCGAGGCCGGCTCGGGGGAGCAGGCATCGTGATGCGCGCAGGCGAGATCCAGCGCGTCGATCGGCGGGTAGCCGGGGCCGCGGCTGCCGGGGCCGCAGAAGTTCCCGTAGATCAGGATGGCGCCGCGCCCGGAGGGCCCGGGCGGGACGATCTCCTGGGCCCGCGCCGGGACGGCGCAGGCCGCGAGCGCGACGGCGAGCAGCATTGTCGTGAGGGAGGTCGGGCTGGGAATGCTCACGGCCGGTCCTGTCGGAGAGAACCCCTGGTCCCGCGGGGCAGGACCCGCGCGGCATCCGGCTTCACCGACATCCATCGGCCGTGGACAGGCTCGCGCGGCCGACAGATTCGCGAAGCCGAACGCCCGGCATTGCGACCCAGCTTGGCCGCTCCGTCAAGCTCTCTCCCCGCGAATACTGCTTAGAATCGGTAATTCACACCCGCCCGAACCAACGCGAAATCGGAATCCTGTTTGCCGGCACCGTAAAACGCCGGAACACTGGCGCTGTAGTATGTGGCGGCGGTCGTACCGCGTCCGAGATGGAGGTAGAGCGCCTCCACCTTGGCGGAGAGCTTCTCGGTGAAAGCGTACTCGATGCCACCGCCGGCCGCGTAGCCGGTCCGGTCCGTCGACGACAGGGCGTAGGGGTAGGAACCCGCGTAGGTCGAGCGCGCGCCGCCGCCGTACGCGAAGCCGCCGGTGCCGTAGACGAGCACGCGGTCGAAGGCGTAGCCGAGCCGGGCGCGGACCGTGCCGAGATAATTGAGGCTCGGTCGGACGCTGTAGTACGGCGCGGCGCCGAGATAGGCGGCGTCCGCCTTGGCGAAGGCCGTGCCCTGGATGTCGGTCTCGACGCCGACGACGACGCCGGCGCCCGGCGTGAACTGATAATTGTAGCCGATCTGGCCGCCGCCGGCGAAGCCGCCGGACCGGCCGCCGCCCGTGACGGTGCCGTAGGTCGGGTCGGTGAAGCCGCCGCTCCCGGTCGGGAACGCGTATCCGGCATTCACGCCGGCGTAGAAGCCAGTCCAGGTGAAGACCGGCAGCGACGGCAGCGGCACCGGCGGCGCGCGGCGGGGCAGGTCCGCCGCCCGGGCGGCGAGGGCCAGGCAGCCGCATGCGGCGCCCGCGAGGGCTGCGTAAGTTCTTGCATTCATGGGGATCTCGTTCTGGAGCGCGGCGGTGCCGCGGGATCAGAGGGCCAGGAGGAGCAGCCCGACGACGGTCACCGACAGGATTAGGCAGAGGGCGAGATCGAGGATGGCCGCTCCACCGCAGGTTGGCGCAGTCCGGGCGCGTCCGGAGACGGACAGGGCGATCACGACCGGCCCCCACGGTTCTCGTCGGGACGGGCCGCGATCCTCACGGCTCTGGCGGCGCGCCTGGGCACGACGGCACCCGAGGGTGCCGCCGCCCCGTCTGAGGGGAAGACGGGAGCGGCGGCCTGCGGCGCCTTCGGTGGACTGGCGCGGTGGACCGTTTCCGCGACAGCGACACCGAGGACGGGCAGAGTGAGCGCGGCGACGACGCAGACGAGGCGCCGGAACCGCGGAAGGGGATCGCTCAGTCGCGCGTGACCCGTCCGGGCCGTCGGGAGCATGAGCGGCGGCAGCGACTTCGCCACGAGGATGCGCGTTTCAACCGTCATCGGCCGGAGTCTCCGTGCCTTCGTGGGAATTTTGACCACGGAAGTGGTTTACGTGTGCAAAAATCCCACGTCAATGCGAAATCGACGGTTCGATGTGCGCCGCCGCACCGGGTGGGATTGTATCCCACGGCACAAGCCGTCACGATGAAGCGATGTCCGAGACTGCTGAAACACCGCGGGAGGGCGCCAGCCTGCACGCGCCGCTGGCGCGGTTGCTGCGCCCCCTCGTGCGCCTGCTCGTCGCCCGCGGCATCACCTTCCCGGCGCTCACGGACCTGCTGCGCGAGCTCTACGTGAACGTCGCCGAGTACGACTTCGCCCTCGCCGGCAAGGAGCAGACCGACAGCCGCGTCTCCCTGCTCACCGGCATCCATCGCAAGGAGGTCCGGCGCCTGCGGGGCGCCGGTGCTCCGGTCAGCGCCGTGCCGGCGGTCGTCTCACGCACCAGCCGGATCATCGCCCGCTGGATCGCCGACCCGGCCTTCACCGATCCGCAGGGCCAGCCCCTGAGGCTCCCGCGCACGGCTGAGGGCGGCGCGCCCTCGTTCGAATCCCTGGTCGCGGGCGTGACCCGGGACCTGCGGCCCCGCGCCGTCCTCGACGAGTGGCTCGACCGCGGGCTCGCGTTCACCGATCCGCAGGACCGGATCGTGCTCGCGGAGGCCGCCTACGTCCCCCGCGGCGACGGTGCCGAGGGGCCGCAGCTCTACTATTTCGGCCGCAACCTGCACGACCACATCGCGGCGGCCGTCGCCAACATCGTCGGCGACGCGCCCCGGTTCCTGGAGCGGGCGGTCCACTACGACGGGCTGTCCAAGGACCTCGCGATCAAGCTCGAGGCGCGCGCCCGCGAGATCGCCATGGAGGCGCTGCAGCAGGCCAACCGGGAAGCGCACGCCGCCTGCCAGACCGATCCCGGCGGCACGCATCGCTGGAATTTCGGCCTCTACGTCTACACCGAAGCGGCGCCGCCGGCGCGGCCCGCGGACGAGCGGTGAGAGGCCGGCCGGTGCGCGCCTCGCTCAACCGCCGGTTCGTCCTGCGCCTGCTCGCGGGCGCCGCGACCCTGCTGCCCGGCGCCGCTCGGTCGCAGGAATCGCCGCGCGACCAGGGCATCGGCGGCACCGGCATGATGCGGACCGACGAGCCGCGGAACGGCTCCCTCGGCGAGGGCGACCGCGGCATCGGCGGCACCGGCGTGATCGGCACGATCCGCCGCTTCGGCTCGATCATCGTCAACGACCTGCGCATCGCCTATCCGCCCGAGGTGGAGGTGCGCATCGACGGCGCGGCCGCGCAGGCCGCCGACCTGAAGATCGGGCAGGTCGTCCACGCGGTGGCGCGGCCCGAGGGCGGCGGGCTCGCCACGCGGCGGATCGACGTGACCAGCGAGGTGGTGGGCCCGGTGGAGTCGGTCGCGCCCGGGCGGCTCGTGGTGCTCGGGCAGCGGGTCTCGACCGCGGGTCTCGGCGGTGCGTGGCAGCCGGGCGCGCGGGTCGCGGTGAGCGGGCTGCGCCGGCCCGACGGCGTGATCGTGGCGAGCCTGATCGAGCCGCGGGACACCGGCCCCGACCGCGTCGCCGGCCCGGTGCGGCGGGTGGCGGGCGGCCTCGGGATCGGCGGCCTTCGTCTCGCGGGCGCCGACGCCCTGCCGCCGGGCAAGCGCGCCCTGGTGACGGGCCGCGCGGCGAACGGCGTCCTCACCGTGACCAACGCCGCGCAGGTGGGCCTGCCCTTCCCGCCGGGCCTGAGGCAGGTCTCGATCGAGGCCTATATCGGCCGCGGTAACGGCGGGCTCGACATCGGCGCGGGCTACGCCGTCGCGGGCCGTTCGGGCGCGCGGGTTCCGCGCACCGGGAGCGTGCGGGCGGTGCTGACCGCGGCGATCGCGCGGGACGGGGACCTGACGGTGGAGCGACTGCGGATCGAGAACCGCGTCGCGCCCGAGCCGCGGCAGCCGGACGCCCCGCGGTTCGAGCGGGAGCGCGACCGGCTCGACCTCCGCAACCTCCCCGACGAGGTGCCCGGCCGCTTCGGCGCCGAGCCCGGCGGCCGCCCGGGGGGCGTCGGCGAGCCGCGCGGCCCCGCGATCGACACCCGGCCGGGGGGCACGGTCGTCCCCGGTTCGGAGGGCCCCGGCGGATTCGGAGCGCCGCGCGGCGGCTTCGGCGGTGCGCCGCCGGCAGGCCCCGGGGCGTTCCCGGGCGGCCCCGGGGGCTTCGGCGGTCCGCCCGGAGGACCCGGCCCGGGCGGAGGCGGCTTCGGCGGCGGCGGCGGTTTCGGCGGTCCTGGTGGTCCCGGCGGTGGCCGACGCTAGAGCCGTTACCGATCGCGTTGAGATGGGGGCGATCGCCGAGTCCGTGCCGCTCGAGGCGCGGGTCCCCTCTCCCGTGCGGGAGAGGGACAGGGTGAGGGGTCAGGTCCGTCCGGAGAGGTCGCATCCCTCACCCCAACCCTCTCCCGCACGGGAGAGGGGGGCATGGCGCGGCTGTCTCGACCGGAGCCGCCTTCCTCCCGAGCCGTCGCAACGCGATCGGAGGCGGGCCCAGGTCATAGCGCGGCGAGCACCGGATCGTCCGGCACAGCAGGTCCTCAGGCCTCCGCCTCCCGGTCGAGCAACGCGCGCTTGCGCGCGACGCCCCAGCGATAGCCCGACAGGGCGCCGTCCGAGCGCACGACGCGGTGGCAGGGGATGGCCACCGCGACCGGGTTCGCCCCGCAGGCCTGCGCGACCGCGCGCGTCGCCGTCGGCAGGCCGATCGCCCGGGCGATCTCCGCGTAGGTCGCGGTGGATCCCACCGGGATCTTGCGCAGCGCCGTCCAGACCCGCTGCTGGAACGCCGTGCCGCGGATGTCGAGCGGCAGGTCGAGCCCGCTGCCCGGCGTCTCCACGAGCCCGATGACCCGCGCCATCCAGCCCTCGAAGGCCGGGTCACCGCCCTCGATCTCCGCGGCGGGGAAGCGGTCCTGGAGATCGCGGAGGAGCGGCTCGGGCGCGTCCCCGAGGAGGATCGCGCAGACGCCCGCCTCGGTGGCGGCGACGAGGATCGCTCCGAGGCTGCAGGCGCCGATGCCGAACCGGATGCGCAGGCCCGCGCCGCCCATCCGGTAGGCGGCGGGCGCCATGCCGAGGCGCGGCGCGCCCTCCGCGTAGAACCGGCTCGCCGCGCCGTAGCCGGCCTCGTACAGCGCCTCCGTCACCGAGGCGGCGCCGGGCAGCCGCCGCGCCACGGCGGCGGCGCGGTGGGCGGCCGCGTAGGCCCCGGGGGTCACGCCGGTGGCGTCCTTGAACACCCGGTGGAAGTGGTAGGCGCTCAGGCCGGCGGCGCGGGCGAGCGCGGCGAGGGACGGCATCGTCTCGGCCGTCTCGATCAGGCGGCAGGCGCGGGCGACCGCCTCGGCCCGGCGCTCGGCGAGGGCGGGCTCGTCCGGGCGGCAGCGGCGGCACGGCCGAAAGCCGGCCGCCTCGGCCTCGGCGCAGGTCCGGTGGAAGCTAACGTTCTCGGGCCGCGCCGCGCGCGCGGCGCAGCTCGGGCGGCAGTACACGCCCGTGGTGCGGACCGCGTACACGAAGGTGCCGTCGGCCCGCGCGTCGCGGGCGGCGAGGGCCGCCCAGCGCGCGGCATCGCTGGGGTCTGTCGTGGGAACGCGGCTCATGGCGGCGGCACTATGCGGCTTGGCGCGGGCGTTGAGGAGAGGCATGACGGGGCCTGCCGGGTGGTGGATGACGCGTGCAGCACTCTGTCGGTCCGCCGCCGCTCCGGCATCCCGCTCCTTGCGGCCGAATTCGACATCCGCGGCGGCCGCCGGAACGGGCGACCCGCCTCACGAGTGCGCCATGGCTCCGAGCACGCCCGATCACATCCACGTCGGCCAGGACGGCTGGCTGTTCCTGAAGACGGGCACGAACGACGTGCTCGGCCAGTACGAGCGGCCGGAGGAGACGACCGAGCTGATCTGGCAGTGGCGCAGCCTCGTCACGACGCGGGAGCGGCGCCTGCGCGCCCAGGGGATCCTGTACCGCCACGTCGTCGCCCCGGAGAAGCTGATGATCTACGATCACCGGCTCGACGGGCTCACCATCCGGCCGAGCGCGTCGCCGGCCTACCGCCTCCTCCACGGCGAGCCCCCGGCGGGCCGCTTCCCGGGTCCGGTCGGGCTGTACGCGGCCTGGCGCCGGCGGAAGCGCTGGCGGCAGACCTGCATCGATCTGGTGACGCCGATGCGGGCGCAGCGCGACGCGGCCGACCTCTACTGCCGGACCGACACCCACTGGTCCGCCGACGGCTGCTATCTCGCCTACGCGGAGATCTGCCGGGCGCTGGGCGCCGAGCCGCGGCGGGACCTGCGGGAGCGGCCGTCCTTCGAGACCGACCACGACGGCGATCTGGGCAGCGCCTTCGATCCGCCCCGCCGGGCGCGCTCGCGCACCGTCCTGATGCAGCAGGACGCGGTCCGGACCTACGGCAGCCCGATCGTCGAGGCCCGGGAGAAGGCCGGCCTGCTGCACACGCTGCATGTCGGCGCGCACGTGATCTACGGGAACGCCAAGGCCACGGACCCGCGCCGGCTGGCGCTGTTCGGCGATTCCTTCTCGCACGTCATGCCGTACATGCTGACGATCATGCTGGCCGAGACGTTCCGCGAGGTGCACTTCGTCTGGAGCACCTCGCTGGACTGGCCGTATATCGAGCGCATCCGGCCCGACATCGTGCTGACCGAGGTGGCCGAGCGCTTCATGGTGCAGCTGCCCGACGACACCTTCTCGGTGGAGCGCTACGCGCAGGACCGCTTCGGGGCCGAACTCGCGGCCGCGGGCGCCTGAGCGCCGGACGCGGGCTTCACGAACGTGTCGCGTCCCGGAGCGGGAGCCCCGTCATTCCGGGACTGCGCAGCACGGCCCGGCATCCAGAACCGCGCCGAGCGCTCGGACCGGCCCTGTCGGCGGCTCTGGATTCCGGGTTCGACGACGGCGCCCCGGAATGACCGTGCGTTCGTCTCAACGGGCCGCGCGACCCGGCGGAGCGGCAACGCCTCTCACGCCTGCAGCTTCGCCACCAGCGCGTCCGACAGGGCGAAGTTGACGTAGACGTTCTGGACGTCGTCCTGGTCCTCGATCACCTCGACGAGGCGGATGAGCTTCTCGCCGGTCTCGTCGTCGACGTCGATGGTGTTCTGCGCCTTCCAGATCAGGCCCGTGCGGCTCGGCTCGCCGAAGCGCGCCTCGAGGGCCTTCGTGACCTCGCCGTAGGAATCCTGGGCGCAGATGACCTCGTGGCCGTCCTCCCCGGAGCTGACGTCGTCGGCGCCGGCCTCGATGGCGGCTTCCAGCATCGTGTCGGCATCGGCCACGGAGGCCGGGTAGGCGATCACGCCCACGCGGTCGAACATGAAGGCGACGGCCCCGGTCTCGGCGAGGCTGCCGCCGGACTTGGTGAAGGCCGAGCGCACGTCCGAGGCGGTGCGGTTGCGGTTGTCGGTCTGCGCCTCGACGATCAGCGCGGCACCGCCGGGCCCGTAGCCCTCGTAGCGGATGTCCTCGTAGTTCTCGCCGTCGGCGCCGGCGGCCTTCTTGATGGCGCGCTCGATATTGTCCTTGGGCATGTTCTCGGCGCGGGCCGCCAGGATCGCGGCGCGCAGGCGCGGGTTCATCGCCGGGTCGGGCGTGCCGAGCTTGGCCGCCACCGTGATCTCGCGGGCGAGCTTGCCGAACACCTTCGAGCGGACCGCGTCCACCCGGCCCTTCCGGTGCATGATGTTCTTGAACTGCGAATGGCCTGCCATGACGGTTCAGACTTTTGTTCGTTGGCGAGGGCGGGCGTGCGGGACCCCGCCATCGCGGCTGTGGGTCGCGCCGTATATAGGCCGCCGCCTCCGGGCGAAGCAACGCGGCCGCAGTCGGTCGGCGCGGCCCGGACCGACACGGGTGCGCGGGCTTCGCAATCCCGTGACCGCGGAAAAGATGGCCGTCTCGGGCGTTGGCGCTAGACGCGCGCGCGGCGGGAAGCGCGATGGCGAGCCGGTAGGGACGCCGCACGGTCACGGGTGCCGGCCGCGCTGTCGCCCACGAACGTGCCCGGCGCGGCGAACGCGGGACGATGACAGGCATGCAGGCACCGATGAACCGCCCCGACACCCTCTACGCGCCGTTGGTCACCGATCCCGGCGCCCGCGGCCGCTTCGACGCCCGCGCTGCCGGCGACGTCGCCGCGGCCGACCCGCGCTGGCTCAAGCTCGGGATCGCGGCCGCGCTCGGCCTCGTGGCCGGCACGATGCTGTTCGCCACCGAGGCGCACGGGCGGGCGGGCGCCCGCACCGATCGCCGGCCGGGCCGACGCTAGGACACGGGCCAACGCGGGCTTCATGGAGGATCCGATGCCGGGCACGAACCGTCGCGAATTGGTGCGGGGCGCGCTCGCCGGAGGGGCCGTCCTGGGTCTCGGCGGCGGCGCCCGCGCCACCGCACCCTTCGGCGGAGCGCAGGCGCCGGGCTTCTACCGGACGCGTATCGGCAGCTGCGAGGTCACGATCCTCAACGACGGGGCGCGCAGCTTCCCGATGCCGGACCGCTTCGTGCGCAACGTTCCCCGGGACGAGGCGCTCGGCGCCGCGCGGGCGGCCTACATGCCCCCCGGCCAGGTGACGGTGCCGTTCAACCCGACGCTGATCAACACGGGCGCGAAGCTCGTCCTGATCGATACCGGCAACGGCCCGGTGCCGGGCGCGCCCGTCGGCCGCCTCGCGGCGAACCTCGCGGCGGCCGGGATCAGACCCGAGGACATCGACCTCGTCCTGCTCTCGCACCTCCATCCCGACCACACGAACGGCCTCAAGAGGGTGGACGGCAGCCTCGCCTTCCCGAACGCCGAGATCCGGGCCGCCGCGCCGGACTGGGCGTTCTGGATGAGCGACGCCAACATGGCCCGCGCCGCCGACCCGGTGACGCAGGGCTACTTCGCCAACACCCGCCGGGTGCTCGGCGACCTGAAGGACCGAATCGGCACCTTCGCGTGGGACGAGGAGATCGTGCCCGGGATCACCGCCCTCGCCGCCCCCGGCCACACGCCGGGCCACACGGCCTTCGCGGTCGCGTCAGGTGCGGACCGTCTGCTGATTCAGTCCGACGTGACCAACATCCCAGCCTTCTTCCTGCAGCACCCGGACTGGCACGTGATGTACGATCACGACGCCGATCAGGCGCAGGCGACGCGCCACCGCTTCTACGACATGGCCGCGTCCGAGAGGGCCCTCGTGGTCGGCTACCACTTTCCCTTCCCGTCGCTCGGCCACGTGGAGCGGGACGGGCCGGGCTACCGGCTCATGCCCATCGCCTGGACCGGCACGCCCTGACCGTCCGTGGCGTCGTGCCACCGGATCAGGGCGGGCAGGTCCACGACCCCGCCCGGCCACGCGACGCCCGCCAGGTGCCGGTGCGGCCGATCCGGCTCGCCGAGATCCGAGACGGCCGAGAAGGCGCCGTCGAGCCGGTGGCTCTCGGTGTAGCGGCTCCGGGTCGCCAGGACCGGCAGCCCGGCGGCCCGGGCCGAGCTGATGCCGGCGGCCGAATCCTCGAAGGCCACCGCCTCGGAGGCCGGGATCTCCAGGCCGGCGAGCGCCAGCAGGAACACGTCGGGCGCGGGCTTCTTGCGGCTCGCCTCGTCGCCGGCAGCGATCACGTCGAAGGGCGCGGCGCCCGGCGGAAAGTTGGCGGCGAGGAGCCGGTCGACGTTCGGCCGGCTCGTCGTGGTGGCCACGGCGAGCCGGAGACCCGCCGCACGGGCCTCGGCGATCAGCCGGGCGATCCCGGGACGGAGCGGCAGGCCGTTCAGCGCGACGAGGTCTCCGTAGGCGCGCGTCTTGCGGGCGTGGATCTCCGGCGCGCGGGCGTGGAGCGCCTCGGCCTCCGCCGGGTGCTCGGTGTCGATGTAGTGGGCGAGCCGCTCCTTGCCGCCCATGACGGCCAGCAGGTCGGCGTAGAGCGCCTCGTCCCACCGCCACGGCAGGCCGAGCTCCGCGAAGGCGCGGTTGAACGCCTGCCGATGCAGGTCCTCGGTCTCGGCGAGGGTCCCGTCGACGTCGAAGATCAGCGCCCTCAGCACGACAGGTCGCGACCGGAGGCGCCCTCCGCGCCCTCGCGGATCGCCGCGATGCGCTCGGCGTAGGCGTCCGGGCCGCCGCTGAAGACCGCGTTGCCGGCCACGAACGTGTCGGCCCCGGCGCGGCTCGCGACCTTGACCGTCTCGGGGTCGATCCCGCCGTCGACCTGGATGCGGATGTCCCGGCCCGCCACCATGGCGCGCACCCGCGCCACCGACTCCATCGCGCCCTTGATGAAGCTCTGGCCGCCGAAGCCGGGATTGACGGTCATCACCAGCACGAGATCCACGAGGTCGAGCACCGGCTCGACCATGGCGGCCGGCGTGCCCGGGTTGATCGCCACGCCGGCGCGCTTGCCGAGGTCGCGGATGGTCTGGAGCGAGCGGTGGATGTGCGGCCCGGCCTCGGCGTGGACCGTGATGCCGTCGGCCCCCGCCTGCGCGAACGCCGCGAGGTACGGATCGGCCGGCGCGATCATCAGGTGCACGTCGAAGTATTTTTGGGTGTGGGGACGGAGTGCTTTCACCACCGGCGGGCCGAAGGTGATGTTGGGCACGAAATGCCCGTCCATCACGTCGAGGTGGATCCAGTCGGCGCCGGCCGCGTCCACGGCGCGGGTCTCCTCGGCGAGCTTCGAGAAGTCGGCGGACAGGATCGACGGGGCGATGACGGGTGCGAGCATGGGAAGCTTTCGGAATCGGCTCACGCCAGCCGGCGGCGGCGCTCGACGAGCTGCATGATCATCGGGGTCAGGATCAGCTGCATCGCCAGGTCGAGCTTGCCGCCGGGGATCACGATGGAGTTGGCCCGGCTCATGAAACTGTCGTGAATCATGGAGACGAGATACGAGAAGTCGATCCCCTTCGGGTCCTTGAAGCGGATCACGACCATCGATTCGTCGGCGGTTGGGATCCAGCGGGCGATGAACGGGTTCGAGGTGTCGACCGTCGGCACCCGCTGGAAGTTGATGTCGGTGAACGAGAATTGCGGGCAGATGGTCTGCACGTAGTCGGGCATGCGCCGCAGGATGACGTCGGTCACCGCCTCGGTGGAGTAGCCGCGGAACGAGCGGTCACGGTGCAGCTTCTGGATCCATTCGAGGTTGATCACCGGCACGACGCCGATCTTCAGGTCGGCGTAGCGGGCGATGTCGACGTCCTGGTCGGCCACGCAGCCGTGCAGGCCCTCGTAGAACAGGAGGTCGGAATCGGGCGGGAACGTCTCCCAGTCCGAGAAGCTGCCCTCAGGGATGCCGTAGGCCTGCGCGTCGTGCTGGTCGTGGGCGTAGTGACGGGTCCGGCCCGTCCCGGACTCGGCGTAGCTGCGGAACACCGCCTCCAGCTCCGGCAGGAGGTTGGCCCGCGGCGCGAAGTGGGACAGCGTCGGCTCGTTCGCCATCATCGCCCGCATCGTGTCGCGGTCGAAGGCGTGGAAGCCGTCACCCTCGATGAAGACCGCCCGCACGTCCTCGCGGCGGAAGATCTGCTCGAAGGTGTTGCGCACCGAGGTGGTTCCGGCCCCGGAGGAGCCGGTCACCGAGATGATGGGGTGCCGCGCCGACATCGATGTGTACTTCGGACTCCGGGCTACGAGCGCATCAGGCCCCGCTGGCCGAACAGCGGCGAGCGGCCGGCATCGGGCTTGCCACCGGCGTAGTAGGTGGCGACGCACGCCACCTCCTCGGTGGAGCCGCAGACCAGCGGCGCCCGCTCGTGGATCCCGGTGGCCATGAGGTCGAGGATCCGCGTCTGGCCGTCGGTCGCCGCGCCGCCGGCCTGCTCGACCAGCATGGCCACGGGCGCGACCTCGTAGAGCAGCCGCAGGCGGCCGCGGGCGTAGTTCTTCCGGGCGTCGCCCGGGTAGAGGAACACGCCGCCGCGGGTCAGCACGCGCTGGATGTCGGCCACCAGCGAGGCGAGCCAGCGCATGTTGTAGTCCTTGTCGCGCGGCCCCTCGGTGCCGCGCTGGCAATCCTCGATGTAGGCCTTGACCGGCGCGTCCCAGTGCCGGGCGTTCGAGGCGTTGATGGCGAATTCCTTGGCGGAGGCCGGCACCGACATGGCCGGGCTCGTCAGCTTGAACCGGCCCTCGGCGCGGTCGAGCACGTAGGACTGGGTGCCGTCGCCGAGCGTCAGGATCAGCGCTGTGGCCGGGCCGTAGGTGACGAAGCCCGCGGCGATCTGCGTCGAGCCGGGGGTGGTGAACGAGGCTAGCGGGTTCGCCGGATCCTTGATCGACGGCCGGATGCCGAAGATCATGCCGACGGCCATGTTCACGCCGATGTTGGAGGAGCCGTCGAGGGGGTCGATGGCGACGGCGAGCGGGGCGTCCGGGTCGAGCCGCATCACCTCCTCGGCCTCCTCGGAGGCGACCTCGGCGACCGGGGCCCCCTGCAGCGCCGCGGTCACGCTCTCGTGAGCGATGACGTCGAGGGCCTTCTGAACGTCGCCGTCGCTGTTGTGATCGCCGGCCGCCGCGAGGTCGCCGCCGAGCGCGCCGCGCCCGATCCGCTCGCTGATCTCCACCGCCGACCGCGCGACGGCCGCGATCACCGCGGCGGCGTCCTTCAGCGCCGGATTGGCGTCCACGGCCTGCGCCAGGCAGGTCTCGAGAGGTGTCCCGATCGCCGCTGAAATTGCCATCGGCCTACTCCTCCTGCTCGGATCCCGTCCGCGGGGATCGCGCGTTCCGCGCCGGCTCTGTAGCGGCCGCTTGGCTGCCAAGATAGCGGTCTCTGTCTCCGGATCGACAGGAACCCGCGGCGCGGCCTTCAAGATTTCTGTGCGATCTTGTGCCATAGGACGAAAAAAACGAGATGTCCGCCATGCGCAACCTCTCCCTCAAGCAGCTTCAGGCGGTCGCTGCCGTGGCCCGCCTCGGCACCATGACCCGGGCTGCGCAGGAGCTGAACGTCACCTCGGCCGCCCTCTACGCGCGCATCCGCCAGCTGGAGGAGGAGGCCGGGCTGCTGCTGTTCGACCGGACGCCAGGCGGCCTCAAGCCGACCGATGCCGGCCGCGAGATGCTCTGGGCGATCGACAGCATCAACACCGTGCTGGAGACCTGCACCGACCGGCTGCGCACCCTGCGCGGCGCGGAGGGCGGGCGCGTGGCGCTCGGCGTCGTCTCCACCGCCAAGTACTTCGCCCCGCAGGTGATCGCGGGCTTCGTCAAGAAGCATCCCGGCGTCGAGATCAGCCTGTCGGTGCGCAACCGCGGCCAGACCGTGGAGGCGCTGCGCGGCTACGAGATCGACTTCGCCCTGATGGGCCGCCCGCCCCGGGACTTCCCGATCGAGGCCGCCACCTTCGGGCCGCACCCGATCGTGCTGATCGCGCCGCCCGGCCACCCCCTGGCGGGCCGGACCGACCTGAACCGCGAGGACCTCGCGGACCAGCCGTTCTTCCTCCGCGAAGAGGGCTCGGGCACCCGCATGGTCTTCGAGGAGTTCATGAGCGGCGTCCTGGTCAAGCGGGCGCCGCTGGACATCGACACCGGGTCGAACGAGACCATCAAGCAGGCGGTGATGGCCGGGCTCGGGATCGCGCTGCTCTCGGTGCACTCCGTGGCGGCCGAGCTCGAGAGCGGGCGCCTCGTCCTCCTCAACGTCAGGGGCCTGCCGATCCGGCGCGACTGGTACGCGGTCCGGCGCGCCGACAAGGTGCTGGGCCCGGCGGCCTCCGCGGTCTGGTCCTACCTGATGTCGGAGGGCGCGCGCTGCCTGCCGGGCGTCGCCCAGAGCGGTCTCGTGCTGGCCGGAGCCAAGGCGTGAGCGCCGGCGTCGTCGTGGCCGGCGCCGGGCAGGCCGGGTTCCAGCTCGCCGCGTCCCTGCGGGAGGGCGGGTTCCGGGACCCGATCACCCTGGTGGGCGACGAGGCCGCCCTGCCCTACCAGCGGCCGCCCCTCTCGAAGGCCTACCTCGCCGGCAAGACCGACCGGGAGGGCCTGTTCCTGCGCCCGCCCGGCTTCTTCGCCGAGCACGCCATCGCGCACCGCCCGGGGCTCCGCGCCGTCGCGATCGACCGGGACGCGCGCCGCCTGCGGCTCTCGGACGGCACCGACCTCCCCTACGACCACCTCGTGCTCGCCACCGGCGCGCGCAACCGCCCCCTGCCGGTGCCGGGCGCCGAACTCGCGGGCGTGCGCCAGCTGCGCGGCCTCGCGGATGCCGACGCCCTCAAGGAGGAGGTCGCCGCGGCCCGGGCCATCGCGGTCGTCGGGGCCGGCTTCATCGGGCTCGAATTCGCCGCCGTCGCGGCCGCGCGCGGCCTCCCGGTGACGGTGATCGAGGCGGCCGAGCGGCCCATGGCCCGGGCGGTCTCGTCCGAGATGGGCGAACTCTTCCGCCGCGCCCACGCCGCGATGGGCGTGCGCTTCGCCTTCGGGGCCGGCGTCACGGCGATCGTCGGACGGGACGGCCGCGCCGCCGGCGTCGCCCTGGCGGACGGTAGCGAACGCGCGGCCGACCTGATCCTCGTGGGGATCGGCGTCCTGCCGAATCGGGAGCTCGCCGCGGAGGCCGGCCTCCCGGCCGAGGACGGCGTGCGGGTCGACGCGTTCCTGGCGACGCCGGACCCGGCGATCTCGGCGATCGGCGACTGCGCCCGCTTCCCCATCCCCTTCGCCCGCGGGCTGACGCCGGATGGGACGGTGCGGATCGAGTCCGTGCAGAACGCCATCGACCAGGGCCGCTGCCTCGCGGCCCGCCTCACCGGCAAGCCCGCGCCCTACGGCGCGCTGCCGTGGTTCTGGAGCGACCAGGGTCCGCACAAGCTGCAGATCGCCGGCCTGTCGGGACCCGGCGATGCCAGCGTCGTCCGCGGGGCCGGCGACGCCGTCTCGGTCTTCCGCTTCCGCGACGGGCGCCTGAGCGCGGTGGAATCCGTCGACCGCGCGGGCGACCACATGATCGCGCGCCGCCTGCTCGCGGCCGGGACGCCGCTGACGCCCGACCAGGCGGCCGATCCGGACTTCGACCTGAAGGGGCTCGCTCTGCGGCGGGCCTGACCTCAGCCCGGGAACGCCACCGGCGCCGGCTTCTGCCGCAGGGCGATGGCCGTCGCGATCCCGAGCGCCAGGATGGTGACGGCGCATCCGAGGAGCGCCCCGAGCTGGCCGAACCGGAGCAGCGCCTGCCCGATCACCGCGACGCCGAGCGCCTGCCCGCAGAAGAACGAGAAGGCGTGGAGCGCCACCGCGGAGGCGCGGGCCTTGGGGGCGACCTCGGTGACCTGCGTCTGGTAGGTGTTGTGCAGCATGTAGAAGCCGAGGCCCATGGCGGTGAGCGCGGCGCAGTCGACCTGCCAGGAGCCCGCGAGCCCGACCACCGTGAGCGACGCGCCGCAGATCAGCCCGCCCCCGATCAGCATCCGCGGCAGGCCGAGCAGCCGCACCAGCAGCCCGACGAGGGCCGAGTAGAGCAGGCCGCCGACCGCGAACCCCGCCAGCACCAAACCGGCCTCGCGCGGGCCGCCCTCCCCCCGCGCCTCGATCAGCGGGGCGAGATGCGGGAACACGCCGAAGATCGCGATCGCCTCGATGAACACCGCCGAGAACAGCACCCGCGCCCGGGGATTGCGCAGGATCGTCCGGTAGCGCGTCACCGCCTCGCCGAAGGCGGGGCGGCGGGCCGGGGCCCGGCCGGCCCGGTCGAAGCCGAGGACGGTCGCCGCGCAGGCCAGGGCCGCCACCGCGGCGGTCACCGCGAAGACGCCGCGCCAGCCGATCGCCGCCTCGATCAGGCCCGCGAAGGTCGAGCCCGAGAGCTGGCCGAGGATCACCGCCACGAGGAAGCGCCCGATCGCCACTTGGCGGCTCTCCATCGGCACGCGGTCACCCAGGAGGGCCAGCGAGAGCGGGATGCAGCCGCCCGCGGCCGCCCCCGCCAGCATGCGCAGGCCGAACAGGCTGCCGATATCCGGCGCGACGCTGCACAGGGTCAGCGCGACGGCGAGCACCGCGAGGCAGGTGCTCATCACCCGCTCCTTGCCGAGCGCGTCGCCGATCGGGCCGAGCACCGGCTGGATGAACGCGTAGGGCAGCGCGAAGGCGGTGGAGAGGAGCGCCACCGTGTGGGCGTCGCTCGCGAGATCCCGGGCGAGCACGCCGACCAGGGGCTCGACCGAGCGGAGCGCGAAGGTGCTGCCGAAGCCCGCGCAGGCCAGCACGAGGATCAGGCGCGGGATCGACGTGGCCGGCGGCGCGGCGACGGCCGCGCTGGACGGGAGAGCCGGCTCTGTGCTGTCGGTCATGGCACGCTTCGCGACGCGGGCGGGATCAGACTCGCGGCATCGCATCTCCCTCGCCGGAGCGGAACCCCGCCGCGCGACAGATCAGTGCGCGTAGAACGCGGGATCCGAATTGTCGGTCGGGTGCGCGAAGGCCCAGCGCAGGGCCGACGACAGCGGCACGTTGTAGTTGAGGCCGCGCGGCGGCACGGGCTTCAGGAACCAGCGGTCGTAGAGCACCGTGATCTCGGGGCTCCGGTAGAGATCGGCGGTCGCCCGGTCGACCACCGCCTTGAAGGCCGGGTCGTCCTTGCGCAGCATGATCCCGTAGGGCTCCGGGTTGGACAGGGTCACGTCGCTGACCGCGTAGGCGGCGGGCTCCTTGGACTGGGCCGCGACCACGCTGAGCTGCACGTCGTCCATGACGAAGGCCACTGCCCGGCCGGTCTCGACCATGAGGAACCCCTCCGGAACGTCCTTGGCGGCGATCACCGTGATGCCGAGCCTGCGCTCGTTGTTGGCCTTGATCAGCATCAGGATGTTGGTCGAGCCGGCCACCGACGAGACCGTCTTGCCGCGCAGGTCGTCCAGGCCGGCGATGTGCTGGTCCTTCCGGGACACGAAGCGGGTCGCCGTCAGGAAATGGGTGTTGGTGAAGTCGACCTGCTTCTTGCGCTCGGCGTTGTTGGTGGTCGTCCCGCATTCGAGATCGATCGTGTTGTTGGTCATCAGCGGGATGCGGGAGGAGGAGTTGACGAACTCCATCCCGACCTCGAGGCCCGGCATCTTCAGTTCGCGCTTCACCGCGTCGGCGATCTTCAGGCAGATGTCGACCGCGAAGCCGACGACCTTCTGGTCCTCGTCCAGGTAGCTGAACGGCGTTGCGGTGTCGCGCACGCCGAGGACCAGCCTGTTGCTGTCGTGGATCTTCTTGAGCGTGCCGGTGAGCTCGGCGGCGCGTGCGGCCCCCGCGGGGGCACCGAGGAGAAGCGCGGCGACAAGGGGGGCGAGCAGACGCATGGGCCGACGGGTTCCGGTCGCGCGAGGGGCCGCCCGCGGGGTGCGCCGACGGCGGGAGACCGGACCGCGCGCCGGGGCCGGCCCCCGGCCGGAGCCCCAGCAAGAGTCCGGCCGCGCTCAGGCGGACGCGGCCGCCTGGTGCGCCTCGGCGAGCTGCGCGTCCGCGGCCGCGACCTTCCGGGAGGCCGGGCGGGACCGGATGCGCTCCACGTAGGCGGTCAGCGCCGGATCGGGCGCGACCAGGCCGAAGCCCGTCGTCCAGCCGAGGGCGCCGCCCCACAGCACGTCGGCGGCGCTGAAGCGCGCGCCGAGCAGGTACGGGCCGGGCGTCAGGGCCTCCTTCACCCGGGCGATGACGCTGTCGTAATCGGCGTAGGCCGACATGGCGCGCGGGCCCGGCTCCCGCTGCAGGTGCCGGTCGATCACCGCGGGCTCGAAGCAGGAGCCGTAGAACACCATCCAGCGCAGGTAGGTGGCCCGGTCGGGCTCGGTCGGCGCCGGGGCGAGCCCCGCCTCGGGGAACAGGTCGGCGAGGTAGAGGTAGATGGCCGCCTGCTCGGTCACCAGGGCGTCGCCGTGGCGGATCGCCGGGACCTTCGCCATCGGGTTGACGGCGCGATAGGCGTCCTGGAGGTGCTCGCCGGCGCGCATGTTGAGCGCGTGCAGCCGGTACGGGGCCCCGAGTTCCTCGAGCAGCACGCGCACGCCCGACGAGCGGGTATTGGGCGAATGGTAGAGCTCGATGTCAGGCATAGTGACCGTTCCGCCCCGTCCGAGGATTGTCGATTCGTTGGAGTGCACGCTCTTACCGGCGGACCGGCGGGTCAACCGCTGGCCGGAGCGCCACTTCACCAGGGACCGGAATCGCGGCAGGAGCGTTGGGCGATTGTGCGTTGCCGCGCGTTGGGCGTCCGACCGGCACGACGCGAGCCGGGGGTTACGAGTTCTGATGGCGAAGATTCTGCTGGTCGAGGACCACGAAGAGATCTGGGATTTCCTCTCGCGCCGCCTCAAGCGGCGCGGCTACGAGGTGATCCTCGCGCACGACGGCGAGGCCGGCGTCCGCCAGGCCCGCTCGGGCCAGCCCGACGTGATCCTCCTCGACATGAACCTGCCGGTCCTCGACGGCTGGTCGGTCGCCCGGACGCTGAAATCCGGCACCGACACCCGGGCGATCCCGATCATCGCGCTCACGGCCCACGCCATGTCGGGCGACCGCGACAAGGCGATCCAGGCGGGCTGCGACGACTACCATCCGAAGCCCGTCGATTTCTCGAAGCTGCTCAGCCAGATCAGCGCCGCCCTCGGCGAGACCGCGCAGGCGAGCTGACCCGGCAGCGGACGCGCGACCTGTGGCCCCGAGACCTGATGTGAGTGGAGCGTGTCCGTGAGCGAGGATCCCGTCACTGCCCAGCGCCTGCGGCAGGGCCTGCCGGTCTTCGTGGCGCTGGCATCGATCCTCCTCGTGGTCGCCACGATGGCGGCGCTGTATCTGGGGCGCGAGATCCTCGTGCCGGTGACGCTGGCGATCCTCCTGAGCTTCGTCCTCGTGCCGGCGGTGCGGATGCTGCGGCGGCTGCGCGTCCCCCGCGCGCCCGCGGTCCTGCTGGTGGTGGTGATCGTCTTCGGCGCCCTGTTCGGCATCGGCAGCCTGATCGCCAGCGAGGCGTCCCAGCTCGCCTCCGACCTGCCGCGCTACACCCAGGTGATGCGCACGAAGATCAAGGATCTGCGCGGGGCGACGGCCGGGACCGGCACGCTGTCGCGGATCGTCGACATGGTGCAGGACCTCAGCGCCACCCTGCAGCCGCCGCCGGCCGCGGAGGTCCGCGGCGAGCCGGGGTCGCGCACGCATCCCCTCACGGTCGAGCTCACCCCCGCCCGCGCCAGCGTCGTCGACACGCTTCAGACCTTCGCGGGCCCGATCCTGCACCCGCTGGCCACGACGGGCCTGATCCTGATCTTCACGATCTTCATCCTGCTCCAGCGCGAGGACCTGCGGAACCGGGCGATCCGGCTCGCCGGCGGCTCGGGCGATCTGCGGCGCACGACGGCGGCGATCGACGACGCCACGAGCCGGCTGAGTCGCTTCTTCCTGGCCCAGCTCGCCCTCAACATCGCGTTCGGCCTCGTCATCGGCCTCGGGCTCTGGGTGATCGGCGTCCCGAGCCCGACCCTGTTCGGCGTCCTCGCGGCGATCCTGCGCTTCGTGCCCTATATCGGCGCGGCGATCAGCGCCCTGCTGCCGCTGATCCTGGCCGCCGCCGTCGATCCCGGCTGGAGCATGGTCATCGCCACCGCGGCGCTGTTCCTCGTGGTCGAGCCGATCTGCGGCCACGTGATCGAGCCGCTGCTCTACGGGCACTCCACCGGCCTCTCGCCGGTCGCCGTCATCCTGGCGGCGACGATCTGGACGTTCCTGTGGGGGCCGATCGGCCTCGTTCTCGCCACGCCTCTCACCGTCTGCCTGGTGGTGCTCGGCCGGCACGTGGAGCGGCTCTGGTACCTCGACGTGCTGCTCGGCGATCAGCCGGCCCTGTCGCCGCCCGAGATCTTCTACCAGCGCATGCTGGCCGGCGACCCGGTGGAGGCGATCGACCAAGGCTGGCAGTTCCTGAAGGAACGCGCCCTCGTCACCTACTACGACGAGGTCGCGCTCGCGGGCCTGCTGCTGGCGCAAGAGGATCTGTCGCGCGGCACCCTGGACCGCGCGCGGCAGGAGGAGGTCGGCGCGGCGATCCGCACGGTGGTGGACCGCCTCGGCACGGCGCCGGTCGGGCGCCGCACCCGGCGGGGATCCGGCCGCGGCCCCGACACCGAGACTGCGGCGGCGCTGGCCGCCGTCGGGCCCGACCGGCAGGTCGCCGGCATCGTCCTGGAGCGCGAGGACCTCGCGCCGAACTGGCGCGGCGACACGCCGGTCCTGTGCGTGTCGAGCCGCGGTCCGTTCGACGAGGCGGCGACGCTGATGCTGAGTCAGATCCTCGCGCGCCACGGGTTGGCCTCGCAGATCCTGTCCATGGCGGCGATCCGCGCCGGCGAGCGGCCCGAGAATCCGGAAGGCCTCGCGCTGATCTGCTTCTCCTACCTGGAGCCGGTGAGCCTGTCGCAGATCCGGTTCACGGTCCGGCAGGCCCGGGCCGCGGTGCCGGGCGTGCGCATCCTGGTCGGCTTCTGGCGCGAGCGCGATCCGGCGACCCTGGAGCGGCTGCGCCGGGCGACCTCGGCGGACTTCCTGGTGACGTCGCTGAACGAGGCCCTGTCGGCGGTGCAGGGCGCCTGCCGCGAACCCGCGCCGCCCCGGCTCGTCCCGGCGCCGGTGGGCGCGCCCTCCGAGGCGGCGCGGCCGGCCGCGGCATGAGATCTTCGCGCGACACCTCCGCTGGGGACGCACCGTCGACATCGGCCGTCCGGCCGCTAATGTCGCGCACGCATTTCGTGATCGGCCACGCGCAGAAATCTTTCCCGGCCTGGAAGGTGACGACCACCTCGCATGTCTGAGACGCCAGAAACCCCGCCCTCCGGGCCGAGTCCCCCGATCCGGGACGGTGCCCCGAGCGACATCACCGACCGCAAGAGCGACATCTTCTTCGCGGCCGTCGAGACGACGCGGATGCCGATGATCGTCACCGATCCGCGCCAGCCCGACAACCCGATCATCTTCGCCAACCGGGCGTTCCTGGCGATGACCGGCTACACCCCGGAAGAGCTGATCGGGCGGAATTGCCGCTTCCTCCAGGGTCCCGACACCGATCGCGAGAGCGTCGCGCAGGTCCGCGCGGCGATCGCCGAGAAGCGCGAGTTCGCCACCGAGATCCTGAACTACCGCAAGAACGGCTCGACCTTCTGGAACGCCCTGTTCGTCTCGCCGGTCTACAATGCCGACGGCGAGCTCGTGTACTATTTCGGCTCGCAGCTCGACGTCTCGCGCCGCCGCGACGCCGAGGAGGCGCTGGGCCAGGCCCAGAAGATGGAGGCGCTCGGCCAGCTCACCGGCGGCATCGCGCACGATTTCAACAACCTGCTGCAGGTGATCGTCGGCTACGTCGACATCCTGGCGGCCGGCTTGGAGAAGCCCGACGCCGACCGCGCGCGGCTCGGCCGGGCCACCGAGAACATCCGGCAGGCCGCCGAGCGCGCGACGACGCTGACGCAGCAATTGCTGGCCTTCGCCCGCAAGCAGCGGCTGGACGGCCGCGCGGTCAATCTCAACACCCTGATTGAGGGGATGGGCGAGATGGTCGCCCGCTCGGTGGGCGAGTCCGTGAAGGTCGAACTCGACCTCGCGGCGGATCTCTGGAACTGCCGGGTCGACCCGACCCAGGCGGAGGTCGCGATCCTGAACGTGCTGATCAACGCCCGCGACGCGATGCCGGAGGGCGGCACTGTCCGGATCTCCACGGAGAACAGCGAGATCGCCGCGCGCGGCCGGGAACTGGGGCCGCTGCGCGACGGCCGCTACGTCAGCATCGCCATCCGCGACAGCGGCACCGGCATCCCGCCGGCGGTGCTCGCCCGGGTGATGGACCCCTTCTTCACCACCAAGGAAGAGGGCAAGGGCACGGGCCTCGGCCTGTCGATGGTCTACGGCTTCGCCAAGCAGTCGGGCGGCGCCGCGCAGATCGAGTCGGCGGTGGGCGCCGGCACGACGGTGCGCCTGTCGTTCCCCGCGACCGACGGCGACGTCAATGCCCCCGCGAAGGTCTCCCTGCGGGCCGTGGACCGCCAGGGCACCGAGACGATCCTGATCGTCGACGACCGCGAGGACGTGGCCGAGCTCGCCCGCACCATCCTGCGGGACTTCGGCTACACGACGCTGGTGGCGAGCAATGCCCGCGAGGCCCTCGAGATCCTGGATTCGAGCGGGAAGGTCGATCTGCTCTTCACCGACCTGATCATGCCGGGGGGCATGAACGGGGTATTGCTGGCCCGCGAGGCCCGGCGGCGCCAGCCCCGGCTCAAGGTCCTGCTCGCCACGGGCTACGCGGAGGCGAGCCTGGAGCGAACCGATATCGGCGGCTCGGAGTTTGATCTCCTGAACAAGCCCTACCGGCGCACGGAGCTGGTCCGCCGCGTGCGCGCGATCCTCGACGGTCCGACCGGGGTGGGCTGAGCTTCGGGAGACGGCCCATGTCCCAGGGCGACAAGTCGAAATACACCGACAAGCAGAAGCGCAAGGCCGAGCACATCGCCGACTCGTACGAGTCCCGCGGTGTGCCCGAGAAGGAGGCGGAGGCCCGGGCCTGGGCCACCGTCAACAAGGACGATGGCGGGGGCAAGAAGCCGGGCGGATCGGGCCGCGGCAAGGCCACGGGCCACCCGGCCGCCCACAGGGGCGGCGCGTCCGGCGGCAAGGCCGCGGCCGGGCGGACCGCCGCGGAGCGCTCCGCGTCCGCCAAGAAGGCCGCCGCGACCCGCAAGGCCAACGCCGCCGCGCGGGCGTGACCGCCCGTCGCGAACCGGGCCGCCGGCACCCGTGCCCGTGCAGGGGCGCTCTCAGTCCCGCCGCTCGGCGAGCTTGACCAGGGTGTGCAGCAGCCGGTTCGCCGGCGTCGGGATCCCGTGCGCCGCGCCCCGGCGCACGATCGTGCCGTTGAGGTGGTCGATCTCGCTCGGCCGGCCGCGGGCCAGGTCCTGGGCGGTGGACGAGCGCTGTCCGGCCATGGCGGTGCTGAGCGCCATCACGTCGTCGAGGATGCGGGACGACACGGACACGCCCTCGGCCTCCGCCACGCGCGCGCATTCCTGCACGACGTCGGCGATGACCGCGACCACGCCCTCGCCCTGCACCAGGCGGCCGTAGGGCAGCTGCGTCAGGGCCGACAGGGCGTTGTAGGCGCAGTTGATGATCAGCTTCGCCCAGAGCGCGTCGACGGCTTTCTCCGAGACGGTGGTCGGGATGCCGGCCGCCGCGAACGCGGCGGCGACGCGCGCGCTCGTCTCCGAGGCGCCGAGGATCAGGTCGCCGCGCCCGTTGTGCCGGACATGGCCGGGGCCGGCCATCGCGGTGGCGACGTAGACCGCCACCGGCACGACCGGCCGGCCCAGCACGGCGGCGAGCCGCTCGGCGTTGTCGACGCCGTTCTGGAGGCTGAGGACCGTGGCGGCCGGATCGAGGTGGGGGGCGATCATCGCGCCCGCCGCCTCGGTGTCGCCCGACTTCACGCAGACCAGCACGAGGTCGGCGCCCGACACGCCCGCCCCCGTATCGGTCGCCCGGACGGGCACCGAGGCCGTCCCGGCCGCGCTCTCCAGCACGAGACCGGCCTTCTCCACCGCTACGACCAGGGCGGGACGGCCGATCAGCGTCACCGCGTGGCCGGCCCGCGCCAGGAGAAACCCGTAGTAGCAGCCGACCGCGCCGGCCCCCACGACGGCGACGTTCAGGGCGGCGCTCACGGCGCCACCGCCGCGGCGCGCTCGGGATGGAAGGGCGCCGCGCCCGCGGCGGCCGCGCGGACATGCTCCAGCAGCGCCTGGGCCGGGTGGCGCAGCCGCACGCCGTCGACCAGCTTGGCCTGGGAGCGGCAGGAATAGCCGTCCGCCAGCAGGGTGCAGCCGGGGGCCTCGGCCACGTGGCGGGCCCAGCTCAGGCCGTAGATCGCCTCGGAGGTGGCGCGGTGGCCCGCCTCGTGCCCGTAGGTCCCCGCCATGCCGCAGCAGCCGGCGGCCGGCACCTCGAGCCTCAGGCCGAGATGGGCGAACACGGCCTGCCAGTCCCGCACCGCGCCCGGCGCGTTGGTGCGCTCGGTGCAATGGGGCAGCAGCCGCATCGTGCGCCCCCCCTGCCCCGGCGCGATCCGGTCGAGCCGGGCGGCGAGCCATTCCTGCAGGAGGTGGACCTTCGGGAGATCGCCGCCCAGCGCCTGCGCGTACTCGGACCGGTAGGTCAGCGTCATCGACGGGTCGATCCCGACCAGGGGCACGCCGTGCCCGGCGAGGTCGCGCAGCATCGCGGCGTTGGACCGGGCGACGGCGGCGAACCGCGCCAGGAAGCCGTGCACGTGCAGCGGCTTGCCGTTGGGCCGGTAGGGCACCAGCCAGGGCCGGAAGCCGAGGGCGGCGAGGAGGTCGCAGCTGTCGGCCACGACCTCCGCGTCGAAGTGGCTGGTGAAGGCGTCCTGCACCACCAGCACGGACCGCGCGCGCTCCCGCGGCTCCAGCCGAGCCAGGGCGTCCGGGGTCGCGACGGCGACGCCGCGTTCCGCCAGCCGCGCCGTGAGCGCGACGGGCGACAGGGCCGGGATCGCCACCAGCCCGGCCCGGGCCAGGATCAGCCGAGCCAGCGGGTTGGCCAGGACCGCGTTGCTCAGGCGCGGCGCCCGCGCCGCCAGCGGCAGCAGCGGCTCCAGCGCCGCCACGAGATGGTCCTTCAGCGGCCGCGCGTAGCGCGTGTGGTAGAGCGCCAGGAACTTGGCCCGGAAGGTCGGCACGTCGACCTTGATCGGGCAGGACCCCGTGCAGGACTTGCAGGCCAGGCAGCCGTCCATCGCCTCCTTGACGGCGTGGGAGAAGTCGTCGGCCTCGGGGCGGCCGCGGAGGCGGCTCCGCAGGGTCGCCGCCACGTCGCGCAGCCACCCGGCGGGCTGCCGCGCCAGCTCGGCGGCCGGGTCGACCCCGGCCTCCGCCGCGCGGCGCAGCCACTCGCGCATCAGCGAGGCGCGGCCCTTGGGCGAGTGGCGCCGCTCCCGCGTCGCCTTCCAGGACGGGCACATGGCCTCGTCCGCGTCGAAGCTGAAGCAGGCGCCGTTGCCGTTGCAGTGGAGCGCTTCGTCGAAATCCTCCCGGACCGGCGCCGGGATGGTGCGGTCCCGCTCGCCCCGGCGCGGCACGCCGTCGATCCGGGTCAGGCCCGCGCCCCTGGCCGAGGCGATCTTGCCCGGATTCATCCGGTCGTCCGGGTCGAAGGCGCGCTTGACCGCCTCCAGCGCCGGCATCAGCGGCCCGAACGTCTCCGGCACGAATTCCGAGCGGAAGCCCTTGCCGTGCTCGCCCCAGAGCAGGCCGCCGTACTTGGCGGTCAGGGCGACCACGCCCTCCGTGACCTCGCGGATCAGGCCGTTCTGGGCCGGGTCCTTCAGGTCGATGGCCGGCCGGACGTGCAGCACGCCGGCGTCGACGTGGCCAAACATGCCGTAGCGCAGCCCCTTGCCGTCGAGGAGCGCGCGGAACTCCGCGATGAAGTCGGCGAGCCGCTCCGGCGGGACGGCCGTGTCCTCGACGAACGGGATCGGGCGCGCGTCGCCCTTGGCGGCGCCCAGCAGACCCACCGCCTTCTTGCGCATGGTCCAGAGCCGCTCGATCGCGTCGCCCCGGGCGATGGTGAAGCCGATGCGCTTCGTGTCGGTGCCGCGCTCGGCCTCCAGCATCCCGGTGAGCCGCGCGAGGGCCGCCTCCACGGTCGCGGCGTCGTCGCCGACGAACTCCACGAGGTTGATGCCGTCCACCGGCCGCCCGGCCGGATCGTCGGGGAAGAAGGCCCGCACCTCGGCCCAGATCGGATCCTTGCGGGCCAGCGCCAGGACCGTGGAGTCGATCGTCTCCACCGAGGCGGCGCCGAACGGCAGCAGCGCCTGCGCGTCCCGCAGCGCCGCGTCGAAATCGATGTACGAGAGCGCGACCAGCACCGCCGCCTTCGGGATCGGCAGCACGTTGAGCCGCGCCTCGGCGATCAGCGCCAGCGTGCCTTCCGAGCCGCAGATCACGCTCTTGAGGTCGAACCGGCCGCCCGCGTCGCGCAGATGCGCGAGGTCGTAGCCGGTGAGGCAGCGGTTGAGCTTCGGGAAGCGCTCGGCGATAAGCGCCGCGTTCTCGGTGACCACGGCGTCGACGGTGCGGTGGATCGCGCCGACGCGGTCGTCGCGACCCTTGGCGGCGGCGAGCCCGGCCGGGTCCAGCGGCTCGGCGGTCCAGACCGTGCCGTCGGTGAGCACGCAGGTCAGCGCGAGGACGTGGTCCCGGGTCTTGCCGTAGAGGCACGAGCCCTGCCCGCAGGCATCGGTCGAGATCATCCCGCCGATCGTGGCGCGGTTCGAGGTGGAGAGTTCCGGCGCGAAGAACAGGCCGTGCTTCGCGAGCTCCCGGTTGAGCTGGTCCTTCACCACCCCCGGCTCGACCCGGACGACGCGGTTCGCGACGTCGATCTCCAACACCCGGTTCATGTGCCGCGAGGTGTCGACCACGAGGCCGTGGCCCAGCGACTGGCCGTTGGTGCCGGTCGCCCCGCCCCGGGGCCGGATCACGATCTCGGCGAAGCGCGGATCCGCGAGGAGCTTGGCGACGCGCACGAGGTCGTCGCGGGTGCGCGGAAAGGCCACGGCCCCCGGCGCCACCTGGTAGATCGAGTTGTCGGTGGCGAAGACCGTGCGGTCGGCGTCCGAGAGCGTCAGGTCGCCCTCGAAGCCGCGCAGGCGCAGCTCGGCGCAGGCCGCGGCGTAGAGCGGCACGGCCTCGGTGTGGCGGGTCAGGACCGGGATCATCCGCGCCTTCTACACCCGGCGGATCGCGGGAGACCATCGGCGATGGGACAGGGCGCGCTGGCATCCGGCTTGCCACGCACCCGCGACTTCCTGCGCCCTCCCGCAATCTCCGGAACGGATGCCCATGAACGCGAGCCTCGAACGGGTCAGGGACGCCCTGGCCGAGCTGATCAAGGCCGCCCTCCTGTCGGACGACGGCCTGAGCGGCGCCTGCCGCGCGGCCGGCCGCGCCAGGCTCGCCGCCCTCGCGGGCGATCCGCCCGAACCCGGGAGCCTGCGGATGGACGGCGCCTGGACGCTCGCCGTCCAGGAGGCGGAGAGTCCGGAGCTCGCGCCGCTGGAGGGACGTGTGAACCTGACCCTGCCGCGCGCCTGCCCCTTCACCCTGGACGAGCTTCTCGCACCCGACCTCGACGTGGATCAGGCCGTGGCGCGCATCCGGACGAGCGCCTCGACCGGCTGATCGCGCCTGTTGAGGAGTGCCGGCACGGCGTTGCCGCGGGCGGGCCGGACACCCATGTTAGTCCCACAGGACCGACGCCTCGGTCCCGCGCCCGCACGCGGGTCCCGTCTATCGCAGAACTGTCCGGCACCCCCCTTTTGGCACGACGCACCACCGCCCCGGCGGCCGAGCCCGCCGCTCCGCAGCCCGTCCCCACCCGCGAGCAGATCCTCGCCTTCGTGGCCGAGTCGAAGGAGCGCGTCGGCAAGCGGGAGATCGCCAAAGCTTTCGGCATCAAGGGGGCCGCCAAGATCGACCTGAAGCGCGTCCTCAAGGAGATCGAGGAGGACGGCGCCCTCGACCGCGGCCGCGGCGGCCTCGCCCCGGCGGGCCATCTGCCGCCGGTCGTGCTGGCCGACATCCGATCCCGCGACCGCCACGGCGATTTCCTGGCGATCCCGGTGGAGTGGACCGGAACCGGCAAGCCGCCCGCCATCGTGCTGACCCAGCCGCGCGGCCCCCGCAAGGGCAACCGCCCGGCCCCGGGCATCGGCGACCGCGCCCTGGTCCGGGTCGAGCGCGACGCGGAGGGCGGCTACAGCGGCCGGGTCGTCAAGGTCATCGGGAAGAACAAGGCCGAGATCATCGGCGTCTACCGGGAAGGCGCGCAGGGCGGCCGGATCGTCCCGGTGGAGAAACGCTCGCAGGGCCGCGAGATCCTGATCCCGCCGGGGGAGGAGGGACAGGCCCGCGACGGCGACCTCGTCAGCGTCTCGCTGGAGCGCGAGACCCGCTTCGGCCTGCCGCGGGGCCGCGTCCGGGAGCGGCTGGGCTCGCTCGGCTCCGAGAAGGCGGTGAGCCTGATCGCGCTGCACCTGCACAACATCCCGCACGTCTTCGCCGACGCGACCCTGGTGGAGGCCGATTCCGTTAAGCCTGCCACCCTGAAGGGCCGCGAGGACTGGCGCGACCGGCTGCTCCTGACCATCGACCCGCCGGACGCCAAGGACCACGACGACGCCGTCATGGCCGAGGCCGATCCCGACCCGGCCAATCCCGGCGGCTTCATCCTCACCGTCGCCATCGCGGACGTGGCCGCCTATGTCCGGCCGGGCTCCAGCCTCGACCGCGAGGCGCTGGAGCGGGGCAACTCGGTCTACTTTCCCGACCGGGTCGTGCCGATGCTGCCCGAGCGGATCTCGAACGACCTCTGCTCGCTCCGCGAGGGCGAGGACCGGCCGGCGCTGGCGGTGCGGATGGTCATCGCCGCCGACGGCGAGAAGCGCCGCCACGGCTTCCACCGGGTGATGATGCGCTCCCGCGCCAAGCTCGCCTACGCGCAGGCGCAGGCCGCCATCGACGGGCGGCCGGACGACACGACCGGGCCGCTGCTGGAGACGGCGCTCCGCCCCCTCTGGACCGCCTACGCGGCCCTGCGCGCGGCCCGCGACCGCCGGGGGCCGCTGGCCCTCGACCTGCCCGAGCGCAAGGTCCTCCTGAGCCCGGAGGGCGCGGTCGACCGGGTGATCGTGCCGGAACGCCTCGACGCCCACCGGCTCATCGAGGAGTTCATGATCCAGGCGAACGTCGCCGCCGCCGAGACCCTGGAGCAGGCGCGTCAGCCGCTGATCTACCGCGTCCACGACGAGCCCGCCCTGGAGAAGATGCGGGCGCTGGGCGAGGTCCTGGCCTCGGTGGGCATCAAGCTGCCCAAGGAAGGGGCGCTGCGCCCCGCCCTGTTCAACCGGATCCTCGCCACCGCGGCCGAGACCGAGCACGGCGTCTTCCTCAACGAGGTGATCCTGCGCAGCCAGGCCCAGGCGGTCTACGCCCCCGAGAATCTCGGGCATTTCGGCCTGAACCTGCGCCGCTACGCGCACTTCACCTCGCCGATCCGGCGCTACGCCGACCTGATCGTGCACCGGGCGCTGATCACCGCCTGCCGGCTCGGCTCGGACGGGCTCGCGGGCGACGTCTCCCTCGGCGAGCTGGCGCAGATCGGCGAGCAGATCTCGGCGGCCGAGCGCCGCGCCATGGCGGCCGAGCGCGAGACCATCGACCGGCTGATCGCCCACCACCTCGCCGACCAGGTCGGCGCCACCTTCGCGGGCCAGATCGCCGGCGTGACCCGGGCCGGCCTGTTCATCAAGCTCGACGAGACCGGCGCGGACGGCTTCGTGCCGGTCTCGCAGCTCGGCGCCGACTATTTCCGCCACGAGGAGGGCCGGCACGCCCTGGTGGGCGAGCGCACCGGGGAGACGTTCCGCCTCGGCGACCGGGTCGAAGTGCGGCTCGTGGAGGCCGCGCCGGTGGCCGGGGCGCTGCGCTTCGAGCTGCTCAGCGAGGGCCGGACCCGTTCCGGGGCCCGCAGCGCCGGGTCGGGTAAGAAGTCCGGCGCGCGGCCCTTCAAGGCCGCGCCGCCCGGCCGCCCCGCCGGCATCCGCAACACCGGGTCGCGCCACCGCGGCTCGCGCCGCTGACTCGGGCGGTGTACAGGCAGGGGATGGCCGCCGACGCGATTCCCGAGCGCACCCGCCTGATTCCTGCGATGGCCCGGGGCTTCATCGGCCGCTGCCCGCATTGCGGCGAGGGGCGGATCTTCGGCCGCTTCCTCAAGGTGCGGCCGGAATGCGACGTCTGCGGCCTGGAGCTGCACCATCACCGGGCCGACGACCTGCCGCCCTACGTGGTGATCTTCATCGTCGCCCACATCGTCGGCTACCTGATCCTGGAGACCGAGAGCGCCTACGACGTGCCGCTCTGGGTCGAGATGGGCGTGTGGCCGGTCTTCACCCTCGTCTTCGCGCTGGCCCTGCTCCAGCCCGTGAAGGGCGCCGTCGTCGGGCTGCAATACGCCCTTGGCATGCACGGCTTCGCCACGCTACCGCGGAGCCGCCCCGCCCCGGGGCTTGAGGAGACGCGCCTTGCCGGAGCCGCAGCGGGAGCCCCCGATCGCCACAGCTCCTGAGCGGAAGCCCGCCGCGGCGCGCCTGCGGCCGCGGGACGCCGCGACCATGATCGTAATCGACCGGCGCGGACGGGGCGGCCCGAAGGTCCTGATGGGCCGGCGCAACCCGAACCTCGCCTTCATGCCGGGCAAGTTCGTCTTCCCGGGCGGCCGGATCGAGCTCGGCGACCGCCACATGCCGGTGGCCGGGGCGCTCCCGGACTACGCCGAGGCGGCGCTGACCCGGCAGGTGTCCCGGCCCCCGCACCATCTCGGCCGGGCGCTGGCGCTCGCCGCGATCCGCGAGACCTACGAGGAGACCGGTCTGCTCCTCGGCACGACCGAGCACGGTGCGCCCGAGGACGTGCCGGCGGGCTGGGAGGGCTTCGCCCGGCACGGCGTGCTGCCCGACCTCGAGGCGCTGCACCTCGTCGCCCGCGCGATCACCCCGCCGAAGCGCGTCCGCCGCTTCGACACGCGCTTCTTCACCGTCGACCGCCGGATGGTGGCGGCCGAGGAGCCGGGGCGGGTCGAGGCCGATGCCGAGTTCACCGAACTCGCCTGGGTCCGGCTCGACGCCGCCCGCAAGCTCGATCTGCCCCACATCACCCGCGCGATCCTGGACGATCTGGAGGCGCAGATCGCCGCCGACTTCGCGCCCTACCGGATGATTCCCTTCCACTACGAGCGCTACGGGCGGCGCGAACGGGTGGCCTTGTGAGCGGTCCGAAGGGATTGCAGCAGGACGGGCGGCGCGGGATCAGTTCGGAGGATGTGGCGGCGATCTCGGCGGCCGTGACCTGCGTCACCGTCGTCGGCATCGGGTTGAGCCTGTCGATCCCGCTCCTCTCGATCGAGATGGAGCGGCGCGGCGCGTCGAGCACGCTGATCGGACTCAACACCGCGGTGGCGGGCATCGCCAGCATCTGCACGGTGCCGTTCGTGCCGCGCCTCGCCGCGCGGATCGGCGTCGCGCCGCTGCTCGGACTGGCGCTCCTCGTCGGGGCTATCAGCCTCGCGCTGTTCCCGCTGCTGCCGGGCATCGCCCTGTGGTTCCCCCTGCGCTTCGTGTTCTCGGCGACGCTCGGGGCGCTGTTCGTCCTCTCCGAGTACTGGATCAACGCCGCCGCCCCGCCGGAGCGGCGCGGCCTGGTGATGGGCATCTACGCCACCGTCCTGGCGGCGGGCTTCGCGGTCGGCCCGCTCCTGCTGGCGCTGGTCGGGACCGAGGGGCTGGCGCCCTACGCGACGGGGGCCGCCCTCATGCTGGCCGGCGGCCTGCCCATCGCCCTGGCCCGCGGGCTGTCGCCGACGATCGAGCCGGGCTCCGGCCGCGGCATCCTCGGCTACGTCCGGCTCGCCCCCGGCGCCCTGGCGGCGGCCCTGGCCTACGGGGCGGTGGAGACCGGCATCTTCGCCATCCTGCCGCTCTACGGCCTGCGCCTCGGCTACGACGCGCAAGGGGCGGCCGGCCTCGTCAGCCTGATCGCGCTGGGCAACGTGCTGTTCCAGATCCCGTTCGGCTGGCTCGCCGACCGCCTCGACCGGGGCGCGGTGCTCCTCGGCGCCGGCCTCGCGGGGGCTGCGGGCTCGGCCCTGATCCCCCTCGCGGCCGGCCATCCGGCGGCCTTCGGCCTGCTGCTCCTCGTCTGGGGCGGCATCGCCGGCACCCTCTACACGGTCGGCCTCGCGATGCTGGGCGACCGCACGCCGCCGAACGATCTCGCGGGCGCCAACGCGGCCTTCGTGGTGCTCTACAATGTCGGGCTGATGCTGGGGCCGCCGGTGATCGGCGGCGGGCTCGATCTCGTGCCGCCGAACGGGTTCGCGCTGGCGCTGCTCGCCCTGTTCCTGGCCTTCGCCGGCTGGCTCGCCGCGACGGAGCGGCGGCGCGCCCGCTCTTGACCTGCCGGGTCCGATCGGGCATTCACCCGCCCGTATTCGGCCGGGCTCTCCCGGCCATTTGCGTTTCGCTCACGCGGAATGCCGCACCCTGCAGGAGCGCCGCGCCATGGCCAAGGCCGTCACCGTCAAGATCAAGCTCGTCTCCACCGCCGACACGGGCTATTTCTACGTCACCAAGAAGAACTCCCGCACGCAGACCGAGAAGCTGACGATGCGCAAGTACGACCCGGTCGCGCGCAAGCACGTCGACTTCAAGGAGACCAAGATCAAGTAAGGCCGCGGGCTGCGTCGCAGCCTGACCGCCGACGGGAAGCCGCTTCGGAGACGAAGCGGCTTTTTCTATGCCCGGCACCGCCTCGCGCGCGGTGATGGCGCGCGGGCCCGGTGGCTGCTCGGCCACCGCCCGTGCGGCCGACAGCCTGGCGCCAGCACGAATCGTTAACCGTCGCTCGTCCCGGACGCTGCGCGATTCCGCGGCCGATCTCCGGCCCGCGATTGCGACCAGCCCGGCGGGCAGGGGGCGGGTTCGATGCAGCGGATCCTGCTGGCGATCCTCATCATCGCGGCCGTACTGGCGATCTGGCTCGTCCTGACGCTGCCGGTGCACGCGCTCCGTGCGACCCGCGGGTTGCTCCCGGACCGCCGCGCCCCGGTCCGCGTGCGGAACCGACCGCTCAGGCGGGCCCCGACGCGGCCAGATCCGGATCGAGCGTCCGCGCCAGGGACCGCGCGATAGCCACGAGCGCCGTCACCATCGGCGTGGACGGCTCGCGCCGCGGGGCGACGAGGCCGATCGTGTGCTCCAGGTCCGGCGCGGTGATCGGGATGGTGCGCACGCCGGCCATGGGGCCCAGGGCGTCGACCAGGATCTCCGGCATGATCGAGGCCCAGCGCAGGGTGCGCACATGGGTCAGCAGCACGATCATCGAGTTCGACTCGAGGGTGGAGGCGGGATCCGCACCCGCCTCCCGGATCTGATGGTCGATGATCCGCCGGTTCTGCATGTTCGGCGTGAGCAGGCAGAGGGGCAGCCTGCTGGTCTCGGCCCAGGTGACGCTGGTGCGTCCCTCGAAAGGGCCGCCGATCGCCGTCACGAGGCGGTAGCGCTCCCGGTAGAGGGGAACGGAGATCACCCGCCCGAGGGGCTCGTTGTCGAGGTAGGTCAGGCCCGCATCCGCCTCCAGGTTCTCGATCAGCGAGAAGATGTCGGCGGAGGTGGCCGACTCGACCGTCAGCCGCACGTCCGGGTGCCGCTCGCGGTAGGGCGTCGTGAGGTTCACGATCATCGGCAGCGCCGTGGGAATGGCGGCGATGCGCAGGTGGCCGGTCAGGCCGCGGCGCAGGCCGGTGACCTCCTCGTGCATGGCCCGCGCGTCGGCCACGATGCGCCGCGCCCATTCCAGGACCCGCTCGCCCTCGGGGGTGAAGCCCTGGAAACGAGAGCCGCGCAAGACGAGCTGCACGCCGAAGCGGTTCTCCAGCTGCTTCACGCCGGCCGAGAGGGTCTGCTGGGTCACGCCGCAGGCCTCGGCGGCGTGCCCGAAATGCTGCTCGCGGGCGAGCGCGAGCAGGAAGTCCAGCTTGTCGATCACGACGACGGCATCCCGGCACGGCGAGGCGCCGGAAACCTAGCGACCCGCCGTGCCCGCCACAACCGAGCGTGCCCGCTCAGCGGAACAGGATGAACGCCTTCGACAGCGTGATGCCGATGCCCCAGATGATCGGGATGCCGACCACCGCCCAGGCCAGGGCGGCCCCGGCGCTGAAGCCGCCGCGGCCGATCCCGAAGGAGCCGGACGGCCCCGAGGCCGTGGCGCCCGCGCGGACGTCCAGGGAGGCCCGCTCGGAATCGGACATGAACCAGCGTTGCGCCAGGGGCCGGACGAGCAGGTTGCAGAGGAAGCCGACCGCCAGGAAGCTCGCCAGCACGTACATGGTCCGGCCGTAGAGGTCGGCCCCCTGCACGCCCGCGGCGACCTGCGCCTCGCGGATCTTGGTGATGACGAAGGGCCCGACGATGCCGGCCATCGACCACGCGGTGAGCAGGCGCCCGTGGATCGCGCCCACGAACTGCGTGCCGAACACGTCGGCGAGGTAGGCCGGCACCGTCGCGAAGCCGCCGCCGTACATGGACAGGATCACGCAGAAGATCGCGACGAACAGCGCCTGCGAGCCGATGCCGGCGGCCCAGGGCGCCGCCGCGTACAGGAGGCCGCCCAGCGCGAAGAAGATCGCGTAAGTGACCTTGCGGCCGATCCGGTCCGACATCGAGGCCCAGAAGAACCGGCCCAGGATGTTGAACAGGGACAGCAGGCCGACGAAGCCGGCCGCGATGGCCGCGACCTGTGCCTTCTGGCCGGCGTCGAGGGCCGAGAAGCCGGTGCCGGGCAGGCCGATCAGCTCGCCGCCGAAGATCTCCTGGAGCATCGGCGAGGCCAGGGCCAGCACGCCGATGCCGGCGGACACGTTGAGGAACAGGACGAGCCAGATCATCCAGAACTGGAAGGTCTTGTGGGCGTCGCGCAGGTGGACGTGCCCCGAGGCGATCATGGCGTTCTTGGCGGTCGGGCTGGTCCAGCCGTCCGGGCGCCAGCCGGCCGGCGGCACGCGGTAGCCGAACGCGCCGCCCAACATGAACAGGATGTACCCCACCCCCATCACCGCGAGGGTCTGCCAGACGCCGGCCGAGTCCGCGGTCCGGAAGCTCTTGATCAGGCTGTCGGCCAGGGGCGAGCCGATCATCGCGCCGCCGCCGAAGCCCATGATCGCCATGCCGGTGGCCATGCCGCGGCGATCCGGGAACCACTTGATCAGCGTCGAGACCGGCGAGATGTAGCCGAGGCCCAGCCCGACGCCGCCGATCAGGCCCATGCCGAGCCAGACCAGCCACAGCTGGTGGATGTAGACGCCGAAGGCGCCGATCAGGAAGCCGCCGCCCCAGCAGAGGGCCGCCGCGATGCCGGCCTTGCGCGGGCCCGCCCGCTCCAGCCAGCCGCCGAACAGGGCGGCCGAGAGGCCGAGCACGACGATGCCGATGGAGAACACCGTGACGAGGTCGCTGACGCGCCAATCGCAGGTGGTGGTGAACAGGGCCGTCATCACGCCCATGTCGGGACAGGCGGCGGGCGCCGGCTTGCCCACGGAGAGCGCCCGGGTCAGCGGCAGCCAGAACACCGACAGGCCGTAGGCCATTCCGATGCAGAGATGGATTGCCAGGGCCGCCGGTGGCACCAGCCACCGGTTGAAGCCCGGCTTTGCGACGATCCGCTCGCGCGACAGCAGACTCGGCGTTCCCCCAGGCGCGATCGCGCCTGCCACTCCAGCACCCATGATGGACTCCTCCGCCGCGGCCTCGTTGGCGGTCCGCTCGGCGGGCGACCATGCGCGATTTGTGTGCAGGGTGCCAGCGCGTGGCACGCTGAGACGGCGATTTTAATCCCGTTCGGCGCCGACTGTATGCGCACTCCGCGTGCACAGGCGGTCGGGCGCGGTCGGAGACCGGGTCCGCCGCGCCGTGCAGACCGTGCGGGAATCTCTGCGATGCGGGGCCGGGCAGCGGTTCTGTCCGGCGCCCGGCCCCGCGACGATCCTCACATGGGCGGGGTCAGGCCGTCCTTGCCGACCGCCACGAGCTTGCCCTCGGCCTTGGCGCCGTCCTTGGCGACCACGGCGAAGACCTTGGAGCCGGGCGTCAGGATCGCCTTGTCGGCGGGCTCGAAGGCGACGATCGGCGCCGAGGACGGGACCACGATCTCCTTGGATCCCTCCTTGCCGTAGCTCACCGTCAGGGTGCGCTCGCCGCCCGAGGCTGCCTTGTCGGCCTTGACGGTTCCGTTGGTCATGGCGCTCTTGACCTTCGGGGCGTTCGACGACTCGGCCTTCACGGTGCCGTTGGTCATCGCGCTCTTCACCTTGGCGCCGGCGCCCGCGGTGTGGTCGGTGATCGAGTCCCAGCCGTAATGGCCCTCGCCCGTGCCGCGCATCGACTCGGGGAAGAGCACGACCTCCAGGGCGGTCATCGGGTTCTCGCCCTTGGTGGCGGTGCCGATGAAGACGCCGTCCTTGATCGCGTCGAGGCTGGACGGGACCACCCAGGCGAACTTGGCGCCGGCGACGTCGACCGTCTCGGTCTTGCCGTCGTCGGTCTTGATCGTGAGCGTGCTGCCGTCGGCCTTGTCGACGGTCCCGCGGACGCGCTCGACCTGCGCGGCGAAGGCCGCGCTCGACAGCAGGGCTGTCAGGCCGGCGGCGACGAGGGTCTTGCTGAGGTGCTTCATCGGGGTCCCATCCTGGCTTCAGGAGCCGGGTTATGGGGCGGCCCGCGCGCGAAACAAGGTTGCGCGCAAGCGAAATGACCTGCTCGGCGACAGAAGCGAGGTTGTCAGACACCACCGTCTTTGCGAGCGGAGCGAAGCAATCCAGCCGGCGCAAGGACTTCCTCTGTCGCGCCGCCCTGGATCACTTCGCTGCGCTCGCGATGACAGGGTGGCGCGTCGGACGACGGCACCGACCGAAAACGAGTCAGGCGGCACCCGGTGGGCGCCGCCTGAATTCCGCACGGGCAGCGGGGACGCTGCCCTCCGGAGTCTCACGCCGCGAGCGAGCGCAGCACGTAGGGCAGGATGCCGCCGTTGCGGAAGTACTCGAGCTCGTCGAGCGTATCGATCCGGCAGGTCAGCGGGACCTGCTTCACCGAGCCGTCGGCGGACTTGATCTCCGCGGTCAGCGTCTGGCGGGGCTTCAGCTCGCCCGCGAGGCCCTTGATGGTGACGGTCTCGTCACCCTTCAGGCCCAGGGACTGCCAGCTCGTGTCGCCCTGGAAGACCAGCGGCACCACGCCCATGCCGACGAGGTTCGAGCGGTGGATGCGCTCGAAGCTCTCGGCCACCACGGCGCGGACGCCGAGCAGCTTCGTGCCCTTCGCGGCCCAGTCGCGCGACGAGCCGGTGCCGTACTCCTTGCCGGCGAAGATGACGAGCGGGGTGCCGGCTTCCGCGTACTTCATCGCCGCGTCGTAGATGAACATCTTCTCGCCGGACGGCTGGAAGTGCGTCCACCCGCCCTCGACCACGCCGCCGGAGGCGTCCTTCACCATCTGGTTCTTGATGCGGATGTTGGCGAAGGTGCCCCGCATCATCACCTCGTGGTTGCCGCGCCTTGTGCCGTACTGGTTGAAGTCCTGCACGCGCACCTGGTGCGACTGCAGGTACTCGCCGGCCGGCGACGCCGCGCGGATGTTGCCCGCTGGCGAGATGTGGTCGGTGGTGATCGAGTCGAGGAAGAGGCCGAGGATGCGCGCGCCCTCGATGTCCTCGACCGGCTTCGGCGTCTTCTCCATGCCGACGAAGTAGGGCGGGTTCTGCACGTAGGTGGAGCCCGGGTTCCACGCGAAGGTCTCGGCCTCGGTGACCTCGACGTCTTTCCAGTTCTGGTCGCCGCCGAACACGTCGGCGTAGCGCGACTTGAACAGCGCCGAGGTGATGTTCTCCTCGATGAACTGCTGCACCTCGGCCGAGGTCGGCCAGATGTCCTTCAGGTAGACGGGCTTGCCGTCGGATCCCTGGCCCAGCGGCTCCGTGGTGATGTCGATCTGGAGCGAGCCGGCCAGCGCGTAGGCGACCACCAGCGGCGGCGAGGCGAGGTAATTCGCCCGCACGTCGGGGTTCACCCGGCCCTCGAAGTTGCGGTTGCCCGAGAGCACCGCCGCGGCGACGACGTCGTTGTCGTTGATCGCCTTCGAGATCGCCTCCGGCAGCGGGCCGGAATTGCCGATGCAGGTGGTGCAGCCGAAGCCCACGAGGTTGAAGCCGAGCGCGTCGAGCGGCTCCTGCAGGCCGGACTTCTCCAGGTACTCGCCGACCACCTGCGATCCGGGCGCCAGGGAGGTCTTCACCCACGGCTTGGAGCGCAGGCCCTTGGCGACGGCGTTGCGGGCGAGCAGGCCCGCGCCGATCATCACCGAGGGGTTCGACGTGTTGGTGCAGCTCGTGATCGCGGCGATCACCACGTCGCCGTGCCCGATGTCGAAGTTCGTGCCCTCGACGGGGTAGCGGCGGGCGAGGTCGGCGGCCTTCTTGAACTCGGTCTCCATCGAGGCGGCGAAGCCGGGCTTGGCACCGTCGAGGAGCACCCGGTCCTGCGGGCGCTTCGGGCCGGCCAGCGACGGCCGGACCTCGCCCATGTCGAGCTCCAGCGTGTCGGTGAAGACCGGGTCGGGCGTGCCGGCGTCGCGCCACATGCCCTGCGCCTTCGCGTAGGCCTCGACCAGGGCGATCCGGTCGTCCGAGCGGCCGGTGACCTTCAGGAAGTCGATGGTCTTCTGGTCGACCGGGAAGAACCCGCAGGTCGCGCCGTACTCGGGGGCCATGTTGGAGATCGTGGCCCGGTCGGCGACCGCCATGTCGTCGAGGCCGGGGCCGTAGAACTCCACGAACTTGCCGACCACGCCCTTCTTGCGCAGCATCTGGGTGACGGTGAGCACGAGGTCGGTGGCGGTGGTGCCCTCGGGCAGCTTGCCCGACAGCTTGAAGCCCACGACCTCGGGGATCAGCATCGACAGCGGCTGGCCGAGCATGGCCGCCTCGGCCTCGATGCCGCCGACGCCCCAGCCCAGCACCGCCATGCCGTTGACCATGGTGGTGTGCGAATCGGTGCCGACCAGCGAATCCGGGTAGGCCACGTCGGAGCCGTCCTCGGACTTCGTCCACACGGTCTGCGACAGGTATTCCAGGTTCACCTGGTGGCAGATGCCGGTGCCCGGAGGCACCACCGAGAAGTTGTCGAAGGCCGACTGGCCCCACTTCAGGAAGGTGTAGCGCTCGCCGTTGCGCTCGTATTCCAGGGCGACGTTGTCGGCCAGCGCCTTCGGGGTGCCGAACTCGTCGACGATCACCGAGTGGTCGATGACGAGATCGACCGGCACCAGCGGGTTGATCTTCTGCGGGTCGCCGCCGAGCGCCACCATGGCGTCGCGCATCGCCGCGAGGTCGACCACCGCCGGCACGCCGGTGAAGTCCTGCATCAGCACGCGCGACGGGCGGAACGCGATCTCGACCTCGGCCTTGCCCTTCTGCTCGAGCCAGCCGACGGCGGCCTCGATATCGGCCTTGCGGACGGAGCGGTCGTCCTCGTAGCGCAGCAGGTTCTCGAGGATCACCTTCATGGAGAAGGGCAGCGCGGCCGCCGAGGCGAGGCCGCTCTTCTCGGCCGCGGGGATGGAATAGTAGGTGTAGGTCTTGCCGCCGGCTTGAAGCGTCTGGCGGGCCTTGAAGCTGTCGAGTGAGGGCACGGCTGGTTCTATCCTCGCTGCGGGTTGTCGAACACGCGCAGGCAAGACCTGCGCTACGAAGTCTGTGTTCGGCCTGTGTAGCGCCCGACGGGCGCGCGCCGCCCCGGGAGTGCCCGGGCAGGACGATGCGCGGGGGCGATTTGGACGCCCGTGATGCCGCGCGGCGCAGCCGCGGAGGGATATAGAACTTTTCGAATCTGGCCGCTACCGGGTCGTCATGACAGGTGCGTTTTCCTGTCGGGGACCGTGGCGGCGAATGGGCGCGCGCTGCAGAGGCCTGTGAGACTCTCGCATCTCCAGCGGACATCGACGCTGGCGGCAGAGCGCGACAGGCCCCCTCTCTCGAGCGCGAGCGGGTTGGGGCGAGAAGCGAGCGATCAGTATCGAGCGCGCCATCGACGCGCGCACGGGTCGCGTCTCGGTCGGACAGACCTGATGCCTCACCGTGTCCCTCTCCCGCTCGGGAGAGGGGTCCCGCGCTCCACCCTGCACTGGTGTTGCCGGTCCCGCTGCGTGAATCCGCGAGCCCGCCGAGGGGGAGTCGCGCCGAGCAGGCGCCCTACCCTTCCCCGGGCACACCGGCCCTCGACAGCGCCTTCGACCGATTCGGCTGAGCCGCGAGCTTGCGCAGGGACGCGACGTTCGTGGCCGCCTCCTCGGCGCTCATGTCGCGGCGCAGAACGGCCTCGGCGTCGGCGAAGCGGCCCTTGAGGCCCAGGACCATGGCGAGGTTCGCCCGCACCCGCGCGTCGGCGCCGGGTTGGTCGGCGGCGAGCCGCAGGGTCTGCTCGGCCTGATCGAGGTTGCGCGACAGCGCGTAGGACAGGCCGAGATTGGACAGGAGCGAGGGCTCGTTCGGCCGGATCTTGAGTGCGGCCTCGTAGAAGCCCTGCGCGCGCGCCTGCTCGCCGAGCTGGGCGGAGGCCGAGCCCTGCGCCGACAGGATGCGCCAGTCGGGATTGGCCGGGGTGTGCGCGTTGGACAGCACGTCGATCGCCTCGCGGAAGCGGCCCGCCTCGACCAGCGACTTGCCGTAGGCGCCGAGAAGGGCCCGGTCGCGCGGGTTGCGCAGGGCGGCCTGCTGCAGCACCGCCGAGGCCTGGCTGATCTGATCGGTGGCCCGCAGGGCGCGCGCGTAGGCCATCGCGGTGCGCCCGTCGGTGGGGTCGGCGTTGAAGCGCTCGGCCAGCCGGTCGACGTCCTGCCGGGAGGGCGCCGCGGCGGCCGCCGACGGGCCGCCGAGGGGGCCGATCGACCCGGTCGTCTCGGGAGAGCCGGTGTTGCAGCCGGCGAGGCCGAGCGCGACGGCGGCCGCGAGGGCGGCGCGGCGTCCGGCGCGGGCCTGGGACTGGGTGACCCGGAACAGGGCCGTCATCATGGTGCGCTCCGCCGGCATCTGGACCGGACGCGATGGCACGCGCTTCACGCTCCCGGCCGGCCGGTGATAGAGCGTTAACCCTAATCACCCGTTAAGCCGCCGGTCCGGGCGGCACGCGAGAGGCACATGACCCAGGCCGAGAATCCGGCGACGACCCGCGGCCTCCTGCCCGGCGACACGCAGGCCGTACCGGTGACGCTGGTCACGACCGGGGGCTGGGCGGCGGTCGAGTCCGGCCTGGAGCCGGCCCAGAGGAGCTTCGCCCAGGCCATCGGCTTCAAGCCGAAGGCGGGCAGCCTCGCGCTCCTGCCCGGCCCGGACGGCAGCCTCGCGCGGGTCCTGTTCGGCCTCGGAGATCCGGAGGCCGCGGCCTACGACCGCCTCCTCGTCGGCAAGCTGCCGGGCCTGCTGCCGGAGGGGACCTTCCGCCTCGACAACGCCCCCGAGCCGGCCGAGGCCGCCCTCGCCTGGCTGATGGGCAGCTACCGCTTCGGCCGATACCGGTCCGGCGGCGGGGCCAAGGCCCGGCTCGCGGCGCCGGCCGGCATCGACGCGGCCGAGGTGGAGCGGATCGCCGCCGCGGTGGCGCTGGGCCGGGACCTCGTCAACACGCCGGCCAACGATCTCGGACCCGCCGAGATCGAGGCGGCCGCCCGGGCGCTCGGCGACCGCCACGGCGCCACCGTCACCGTCACGCAGGGCGAGGCGCTCGCCAGGGACTACCCGCTGATCCACGCGGTCGGCGCCGCCTCGCCCCGGGCGCCGCGGCTGATCGACCTGACCTGGGGGCCGGCGGACGCGCCGCGCGTGACCCTGGTCGGCAAGGGCGTCGCCTTCGACACCGGCGGCCTCGACCTCAAGCCATCGGCCGCGATGCTGCTGATGAAGAAGGACATGGGCGGCGCCGCCGCGGCGCTGGCCGCCGCCGACATGGTCATGGGCGCCGGGCTGCGCCTGCGCCTGCGCCTGCTGATCCCCGCGGTGGAGAACGCGGTCTCCGGCAACGCCTTCCGACCCGGCGACGTGCTGCCGAGCCGGGCCGGGCTCAGCGTCGAGATCGGCAACACCGACGCGGAGGGCCGACTGATCCTCGCCGACGCGCTCGCCCTCGCGGACGCGGACTCGCCCGAGCTGATCCTCGACTTCTCGACCCTGACCGGCGCGGCCCGGGTGGCCCTCGGGCCGGACCTGCCGGCCTTCTTCACGGAGGACGACGCGCTGGCGGAGGCGGTGGCGCGGGCCGGGCGGACGGCGATCGATCCGGTCTGGCGCATGCCGCTGCACGCGCCCTACGCGAGCCTGCTCGACTCCAAGGTGGCCGACCTCAACAACGTCTCCAGCGGGCCGTTCGCGGGGGCGATCACCGCGGCCCTGTTCCTGCGCCGCTTCGCGCCGAACACGAAGGCGCACGGCCATTTCGACCTCTACGGCTGGAACCCCTCGACCAAGCCCGGCCGGCCGGAGGGCGGCGAGGTCCAGACCGCGCGGCTGACCTACGCGCTGCTCAAGGCCCGCTACGGCCGCTGATCGCCGCTCGTCCGCGCCAGCGCAGCGAAGCCATCGAGTCAGCCCTGCGCTGATCGAGGGTGCGCAGCCCTGGGACGCTTCGCTGCGCGCGCGATGACGGTGCGGCTCAAGCGAGCCCCGCCTGCCGCAGCAGGATCCCGGCCCCGGCGCAGAGCGCCAGGGTCTGGAGCGTCCCGAGCCCGAACCGGAACACCGCGAGGATCGCCGCCAGGGTCAGCAGCAGGGCGGCCGGATCGAGGCTGCCCGGCACCGGCAGGTCGAGCCTGAGTGGCCCGAGCGGCACGGTCTCGACCTGGGCGAACAGCGTCCGCAGCCCGAACCAGACCGCGAGGTTGAGGATCACCCCCGCCACCGCGGCGGTGATCGCCGAGAGCGCCCCCGCGAGCCGGCGGCTGCCGCGCAGGCGCCCGATCAGCGGCGCGCCGGCGAAGATCCACAGGAAACACGGCACGAAGGTGACCCAGGTCGTCATTAGCCCTGCGAGCGTCCCGGCGAGCAGCGGCGGCAGGGCGCCGGGCGCCCGGAACCCCGCCAGGAAGCCCACGAACTGGAGCACCATGATCAGCGGGCCTGGCGTGGTCTCGGCGAGGCCGAGCCCGTCGAGCATCTCGCCGGGCTTCAGCCAGCCGAAATGCTCCACCGCCTGCTGCGCCACGTAGGCGAGCGCCGCGTAGGCGCCCCCGAAGGTCACGAGGGCCATCTTGGAGAAGAACAGCGCCACCTGCCCGAAGACCGGCGGCACGCCGGGCAGGACCAGCAGCGCCGCCACCGGCAGGAGCCAGAAAGCGAGCCAGAGCGCGGCCGTCCGCAGGGAGGACGCGGCGCCGACGCGCTCCCGCGGCAGCGCCGCCTCGCCGATCAGGACGTCCGCCTCCTCCGCCGGATCCGCCGCGCCCTCGGCGGCCGGGCGCTGGCCGCGGGCGAGGCCGAGCAGGCCGGCGGCGACCACGACGAGCGGGAACGGCACCGCGAGGGCGAAGATCGCCACGAAGGCGGCGAGCGCCACGAGCCGGTCCGTACGGTCGCGCAGGGCGCGACCGCCCAGCCGCCAGAGGGCGTGCAGTACGATGGCGAGCACGGCCGCCTTGAGCCCGAAGAACAGCCCGGCGACCGCGTCGACGTGGCCGTAGAGCACGTAGAGCCAGCTCAAGGCCATCAGGGCGAGGAGCCCCGGCAGCACGAACAGCCCCCCGGCAACGAGCCCGCCCGCCGGCCCGTGCATCAGCCAGCCGATATAGGTGGCGAGTTGCTGCGCCTCCGGACCCGGCAGCAGGGTGCAGAAGCCGAGCCCGTGCAGGAAGCGCCGCTCCGAGATCCAGCGCCGCTCCTCCACCAGGATGCGGTGCATCACGGCGATCTGCCCGGCCGGTCCGCCGAAGGAGAGGGCCGCCACCCGCAGCCAGACCGGGACGGCCTCGGCGAGCGACGGGAGAGCGGGCGGCGCGCTCAGGCGGTGCGCGGCAGCCCGGTCTCGATCAGGCGCGCCCACAGGGAGGCCCCGTACGGCGCGGCCGCGTCGTTGAAGTCGTAGTGCGGGTGGTGGAGCGAGGCACTGTCGCCGTTGCCGATGAACATGTAGGCGCCGGGGCGGCGGCCGAGCATGTAGGAGAAGTCCTCGGCGGTCATCATCGGTGCCACCGCCCGGTCGACGTTCTCCCCACCCACCAGCGCCGCGGCGACGCCGGCCATGAAGTCGGTCTCGGCGGGATGGTTCTCGGTCACCGGGTAGCTCGCCCCGTACTCGACCCGGCCCTGCGCGCCGAAGCCGCCGGCGATCTCGGCCACCAGGGTCTCGATCCGCGCCTTGATCTGGCTGCGCACGGCCTGGGACAGGGTGCGCATCGTGCCCCGCATGGTGACGGTCTGCGGCAGGACGTTGAAGGCCTCGCCGGCCTCCAGCGCGCAGACCGAGACCACGGCCGACTGCACCGGGTCGAGGTTGCGCGACACGATGCTCTGCAGGGCGATGATGACGTGGCTCGCCACGAGCACGCTGTCGACGGCGTTCTGCGGCAGGGCCGCGTGCCCGCCCCGCCCCTCGATGGTGACGGTGAAGCGGTCGGTCGAGGCCATGATCGGCCCGGGCCGGATCGCGAAGGTGCCGACCGCCATGCCGGGGATGTTGTGCATCCCGTAGACCGCCTCGACCCCGAACCGCTCCATCAGGCCGTCGTCGACCATGGCCTCACCGCCGCCGCCGCCCTCCTCGGCCGGCTGGAAGATCAGCACGGCCGCGCCGTCGAAATCCCGGGTCTCGGCGAGGTACTTGGCGGCGCCGAGCAGCATGGCGGTGTGCCCGTCGTGGCCGCAGGCGTGCATCTTGCCCGGCACGGTGGAGCGGTAGGGCAGGTCGCGCACCTCCTGGATCGGCAGGGCGTCCATGTCGGCGCGCAGGCCGATGGCGCGGTTGGAGGTGCGTCCCCGGCCGCGGATGACGCCGACCACCCCGGTGCGGCCGATGCCGGTGACGACCTCGTCGCAGCCGAAGGACCGCAGCGTCTCGGCGACGAGGCCGGCGGTGCGATCGACGTCGTAGAGCAGCTCGGGATGGGCGTGCAGGTCGTGCCGCCAGGCCGTCATCGTGTCGGCGAAGGCGTGGATCCGTTCGAGGACGGGCATCGGGTCGGGGCTCTCGTGGCCTTGGCGGGTGGGCCGGACCAGCAAAGCCGGGGCCAGAGCCGCCGTCAACGGCCACGCTCGGGGAGCGCGCGGATCGCGCGCCGCCGCGTCGGCCCGTGATCCCCCGCCGCGAGATCGTCGAGGATCGGGCATTCCGGGCGCGCGTCGCCGCAGCAGGCCTCCGCCAGATGCTCCAGCGTCCGGGCCATGCCCTCCATCTCGGCGATGCGGCGGCGCAGATCCGCGATCTGCGCCTGCGCGATCGCCTTCACCCCGGCGCTCGGCCGGGTCCGGTCGCGCCACAGCGCCAGGAGATCCGCGATCGCGTCCACGCTGAACCCGAGGTCGCGGGCGCGGCGGATGAAGCGCAGCGTGTGCAGGTCCGCCTCGCCGTAGTGGCGGTAGCCGGCCTCGGACCGGGCGGCCGGCGGCAACAGGCCGGTCGCCTCGTACCAGCGGATCATCTTGGCCGAGACGCCGGTGCGGCGCGCCGCCTCGCCGATCGTCAGGGGCGGCGCGCTCATGCCGGCCTCGCGGCGAGCGCCGGCGCCGCGGCGTTCGCGGGCCGCCCGCCGGCCCGGCGCAGACGGAGGGCGTTGCCCAGGACGAACACGCTCGAGAACGCCATGGCGCCCGCGGCCAGGACCGGCGACAGGGCCGGGCCGCCGAGCGGCACCAGCACGCCCGCCGCCACCGGGATCAGCGCGGCGTTGTAGGCGAAGGCCCAGAACAGGTTCTGGCGGATATTGGCCATCACCGCCCGCGACAGCGCCAGCGCCTCGACCAGGGCGTCCAGATCCCCCGACATCAGCACCACGTCGGCGCTCTCGACGGCGATGTCGGTGCCGGTGCCGATCGCCAGCCCGACATCGGCCTCGGCCAGGGCCGGCGCGTCGTTGATGCCGTCGCCCACGAAGGCCACCGGCCCGTGCGCGGCCCGGAATCGCTGCACGGCCTCGACCTTCCCGCCGGGCAGAACACCGGCGGCCACGGCGTCGATGCCGAGGCCCCGCGCCACGCCGGCCGCGGTGACGGGATCGTCGCCCGTGACCATCGCCACCGCGAGCCCCCTCGCCTTGAGGGCCGCCACCGCCGCGCGGGCGCCCGGCTTCACGGGATCGGTTACCGCCAGGATCGCGGCGTGGCGGCCGTCGAGGACGAGGTGGATCGGGCTCCGACCCGCGCCCGCCAGCGCCTCGGCCCGGGCGGCGAGATCCGGGTCCAGGGCGATTCCGAGACGCTCCAGGTAGCGCGGCGCGCCGAGGGCCACGGTCCGGCCCCCGACCCGTCCGGAGATCCCGAAGCCCGCCACCGCCTCGAAACTGTCCGGCTCCGACAGGTCGAGGCCGCGGTCGCGGGCCGCCGCCACGACGGCACCGGCCAGCGGGTGCTCGGACCGGGTTTCCAGCGCGGCCGCGAGGGCCAGCGCCGCGTCCTCCGCGATGCCGGCGGCCGGGACGATGTCGGTGAGCCGGGGGTGCCCCTCGGTGAGGGTGCCGGTCTTGTCGAGGGCCACGACCCGCACGTCGCGCAGGCCCTGCAGCGCCGCGCCGTCGCGGAACAGCACGCCGCGCGCCGCCGCGCGCCCGGTGCCGACCATGATGGCGGTCGGCGTCGCGAGCCCCATGGCGCAGGGGCAGGCGATGATCAGCACCGCCACGGCGTTGACCAGGGCCGGACCCAGCGCCGGGGCCGGTGCCAGGATCAGCCAAGCCAGGAAGGTCACCGCGGCGATGCCGATCACCGCCGGAACGAATCGCCCGGTGACGCGGTCGACCAGCGCCTGGATCGGCAGCTTGCCGCCCTGGGCCCGCTCCACCATGGCGGCGATCTGCGCCACCACGGTGGCGCCGCCCACGGCCTCGACCCGCAGGTCGAGGCTGCCGCGGCCGTTGAGCGTCCCGCCGACCACGGTATCGCCCGGCCCCTTGCGCACCGGGGCCGGCTCGCCCGTGACCATGCTCTCGTCGACGTGGCTGCTGCCGGCGACCACGGCACCGTCGGCCGCCACCCGCTCGCCGGGACGCACCCGGACCACGTCGCCGAGGCGCAGGGCGTCGAGGGGCACCTCGGTCTCCGCGCCGTCGCGGACGACCCGGGCGGTCTTCGGCGTCAGGTCCATCAGCCGCGCGATCGCCTGACCGGTGCGCCCCTTGGCGCCGGCCTCCAGCGTCCGGCCGAGCAGGATCAGCGTGACGATCAGGACGCTCGCCTCGAAGTAGAGGTGCGCCGCCCCGGCCGGCAGGAGGTCGGGCGCCAGGGTCGAGACCAGCGAGTACAGGTAGGCGGCGCCCGCCCCGAGGGCGACCAGGGCGTTCATGTCGGGATGGCCGCGCAGGAGGCCCGGACCGCCGCGCAGGAAGAAGCGCCGCCCTGGGCCGGCGAGGACCAGGGTGGCCAGCACCGCCTGGACCAGGGCCGTCACGGGGCCGCCGTGCAGCGCGGGCAGGAGGTGGCCGCCCATGTCTAGGACCACGACGGGCACCGACAGCAGGGCGGCGACGATCAGGTCGCGGTGCAGGGCGCGACCCTCCTCGGCCTGACGGGCGGAGGGGTCGACCGAGTGGCCGGCCTCGACCGGCCGTGCCTCGTAGCCGGCCGTCTCCACGGCCGCCACCAGCGCCTCCATCGGCACCACCCCCTCGGGATGTCGGACCGCGGCCCGGCCCGCGGCGAGGTTGACGCTGGCTCCGGTCACCCCCGGCACGGCGGCCAGCGCCCGCTCGACGCGGCCCACGCAGCTCGCGCAGGACATCCCCTCCACGGCCAGGAGGCTCTGCGTCTCGGGGACGGGGTAGCCGGCCTCCGCCAGCGCCGTCGCGACGTCGCCCGGGCTCGCGGCGCCGTCGAGGACGAGGCTGGCCCGATGCGTGGCGAGGTTCACCGCCACCTCCCGGGCGCCGGGCAGCGCCGCGAGGGCGCGCTCGACGCGGCCGACGCAGGAGGCGCAGGACATGCCCTCGACGGGGACGGTCAGGGCGACGGATTTCGACATGGCGGTGATCCGGTTCGAAGCATCCATGCCCGGTCAGATGAGGCTTCCCATGATGGGAAGGTCAAGGGCATCGCGGGCGACGGTTCACGTCGGACCGGTCGATGCAGAGCCGCCGCCGTTGTCGAATCGCGCTTGGCCGGCCAAGGTCGCCGCCCACCGGAGCGACGGGGACACGGATGAGCGAACCGCTGACGATCTACGGCGACCCGGGTTCCGGGAACTGCCTCAAGGTCAAGTGGGTCGCGGCCCGTCTCGGCATCCCGGCGGTCTGGCGCGACGTGGACGTCCCGGGCGGCGGGACGCGCGAACCCGAGTTCCTCGCCCTGAACCCGGCCGGCCGCGTGCCGTTCGTCGTCCTGCCCGACGGCACCGTGCTGTCGGAGTCGAACGCGATCATCGTCTATCTCGCGGAGGGCTCCGCGCTGGTGCCCGCGGAGCCCCTGCCCCGCGCCCGCATGCTGCAGTGGATGTTCTGGGAGCAGTACAGCCACGAGCCCTACATCGCGGTCCGCCGCTACCAGCTCCACTACCTCAAGCGGGCGCCCGAGGATCTCGACCCGAAGCTGGCCGAGCGCGGCGCCGACGCCCTGCGGCTGATGGAGGGCACCCTCGCGCGCTCGGTCTTCATGGCGGGCGAGACCCTGACCCTCGCCGACGTGGCGCTCGTCGCCTACACCCGCATGGCCCATGAGGGCGGCTTCGACCTCGCGGAATACCCGGCGATCCGCGCCTGGGTCGGGCGCGTCGAGGCCGGGCTCGGGATCGGCCCCTACGCCGGGCCGGCCTGATCGGCCGCGGGCTGCGGCGGCGCGGCGCCGTATTCCGGCAGGCTGACCCGCACGATCGTCCCCTCCCCGGCCGCGCTCTCGATGGCGAGGCGACCGCGATGGCGGTTGAGGCTGTGCTTGACGATGGCGAGCCCCAGCCCCGTGCCGCCGCGGGCGCGGCTCGAGGCGACGTCGACCCGGTAGAACCGCTCCGTCAGCCGCGGGATGTGCTCGGGCGGGATGCCCGGCCCGTCATCGGCGACCGACAGGACGACGCGGCGGCCGAGCCGCGGGTCGTCCTCGCGTATGAGCCCGACGCTGATCCGGCCGCCGCCGTACTTCACGGCGTTCTCGATCAGGTTCTCGATCACCCGGGCGAGCTCGTCGGCGTCGCCGGGGACCGCGTAGGGGCCGGCCCCCTCCTCCAGCCGGATCGCGGCGCCCCGCGCCTCGGCGGGCGGGCCCTGGGCGTCGACCATCTGGCGGGCGAGCGCCCCGAGATCGACCACCGCGGTGGGGGCGACGTGCTCGCGCAGCTCGATCCGCGACAGCGACAGCAGGTCGTCGATCAGGCGCGTCATCCGCAGGGCCTGGACGCGCATGATCTCCAGGAAGCGCTCCCGCGCCTGCGCGTCGTCGCGGGCCGGCCCCTGCAGGGTCTCGATGAAGCCGATCAGGGTGGCGAGCGGCGTGCGCAGCTCGTGGCTCGCGTTGGCGACGAAATCGACCCGCATGGCCTCGAGGCGCCGGGCCGAGGTGAGGTCGCGCAGGAACAGGAGCGCGCTGACGCCGGACCCGTCGGGCATCGGCAGGGCGCCGATCTGGACCTCGAAGGTCCGCTCCAGCGGCACCCGGGTCGACAGGGCGACGCGGCGGGGGAGGCCCGAACTCAGCACGGCCTCGATGCCGTCGAGGACCTCCGGGTCGCGGAGCGCGAAGGACAGCGGCCGGGCCTGATGGAGGGCCGGCAAGAGTGCCCGGGCGGCGGGATTGGCCTCCAGCACCAGGGTGCGCCGGTCCACGAGGATGACCGGGTCCGGCACGTGGGCCAGCAGCGCCTCGGCGACGGCGTGGCGCGGCGTGGCGGCGGCCGGTCGCGCGACGGGGGCCTCGCGGCCGCGCCCCCCGAGCCAGCCGCCCAGGCAGACCGCCGCCAGCCCGATCAGGATCAGCGGGAGGTCCAGCCGCCCGGCCAGGGCGGTGGCGAGGCCGAGCAGGCCCGCGGCGATCGCGGCGCCGGTCCAGGCGGGAGAGCTGCGCAGGCGGCCGGACATGACGGGCGCGGCCGGCCGGTCAGCGGGGCTCGGACTCGGACTCGTCGCGCCACGCCCGGCCGGACGGCCCGGCGGTGCCCTCCGGCGGGCCGGGATCGCGGGCGCCGCCCGCGCGCTTCACGATCTCGTAGAGGCCGAGCATCGCCAGGGCGGTCACGAACGGCACGACGTAGTAGCAGCCGCGGAACAGCAGCAGCGAGGTCAGCACCTCGTTGCGCGGCAGGCTCGACAGGGCGAGGAGCACGGTGGCCTCGAACACCCCGATGCCGCCGGGCGCGTTCGACGCGATCCCCAGCATGGCGGCGAGCACGTAGATCGCCAGGAAGGTGGTGAAGCCCAGCGTCGTCTCCTGGGGCAGCAGGACGTAGAGCACCGCCGCCGCCGCGCAGACGTCGCCGATGCCGACGAGCATCTGGCCGATCGACACGGAGGCCCCGGGCAGCTCCAGGCGCCAGTGCTTCACGGTGATGCTGCGCTTCTTGGCCGACACCCAGGCGAGGTAGCCGAGCACCAGGGCGAGCGCCGCGAGGCCGACACCCTGGTTGATCCGAATCGACGTGAAGGCGAGCCCGGCGAGCTGGCCGGCCTCGATGATCAGGCTCAGGCCCAGCACCACGCCCATGCCGAGCCAGAAGGTGAAGCCGGCGATGACGGTGAGGGCGGCGATCTTGGCCGTCGAGAGGCCCTGCCGGGCGTAGATCCAGTATCGGATCGTCCCGGCGGTGAGCAGCGGGAAGCCGAGGGTGAAGCTCACCGCGTAGCTCGTGAACGAGGCGAGCGCGGTGATCCGGTACGGCACCTTGATCTTGAGCTGGCGCAGGGCCAGCGCGTCGTAGCCGGTCAGGAACAGGTAGCTGACGCCGACGAACAGGAAGGCGAGTCCGAGCTGCTCGGCGGTCGCGGCCGCGATGGCGCTGCGCACCTCCGCCCAGCTGACGCTCTGCACGAGCTTCCACAGGACGCCGAGGGAGACCGCGAACAGCACGATGCTGGCCGCCGTGCCGATCCAGGCATAGCGGCTGCGCCGGCTCTTCCGCTTCGAGCCCGCTTCGGCATCGTGCTGGACCGGCTCGACCGGCTCGGCCGGACTCCGGTGCTGTCCCTGAAAATTCATGCCGATCGGCGTCCGCCCTTCCGGCTGCGCGGCCCGGCCGAAGGCCGTCAGCCCGTGCCGGAATCTCCCGGACCGCGGCCCGTCGCCCCGCATGTAGGCCGAACCGGCGCGCAAGGCCAGGGAAGGCGGGCCCGTGACGGGCGATCTATCCTCAGGCGGAGGCCCGATCGAGGATCGCGGCCGCCTCCGCGAGGCCGCGCCGGATCCGCTCGGGCACCTCCGGCGAGGTGCAGACGTAGGTCGGGCTCGGGTGCGGCACCCGGATCACCGGCAGGTCGGCGCGGAGCGCCGCGAGGGCAGGCGCCGCCTCCCCGGCGAAGCGGCCGGCCAGCACCGCCACGGCGAGGCGCGGCAGCAGGTCGAGGAGCGGGGCCAGATAGGGCGCGGCCGCCGCGACCTCCGCCCGGCGGGGCGCCCGGTTGCGGGCGCCCTCGGCGTGGATCAGCCAGGGAACCGCGTTCCAGATCAGCGTGTCGGCCCGGCTGAGCCCGGCCTCGGCGAGGAAGCGGAACAGGTTCGCGGCCGTGCCGTTCGCGCTGTCGCGGGTGACGAAGCCGGTGCGCAGCACCGCCGGGCCGGGCGTCTCGAGGAGGAGGAGCATCCGCGCGCCGACGCCACCGTCCAGGGGATCGGGCGCCGGGACCGGGGCACCGCGCTCGGCGGAGATCCGCGCGGCGAGCGCCCGGATCGGCGCGATGTGGGGGCTGTCGATCAGGGCGCGGCGGGCCGCGAGGGCCTCCGGATCGGCCAGCGCCTTCGGCGCCATCGGCTCAGCCGGCATCGAGGCCGGGGATCGCGGGGCCGCGGGGGGCCGACCGCCGGAAGCGCTCGATGCCCCGCTCCCGGGCGAGGCGCGCGTCGAGGCCGGCCACGCCGCCGAACTGGAATCCGATCTGGCTGGCATAGGCCGCGCAGGCGGCGCGCTTCCGGTCCTGCGCGTCCGGGGCGAGGGTCACGGTCTGCTCGGAAAGCTCGGCGAACAGGGCCGCGAGCGGCTCCCGGGGAGCGGTCTCGCGCACCGTGTAGGGAAAGTCGCGCCACCACAGGATCGGGGGAAGCGGGTCGAGACTGCGCAGCGCCCGGACCGCCTGGACGTGATCGACATGGCCGCCGATCGCCTGGGGTGCGAGGAGGAGATCCGGTCTCTCGACAGCGATCAGCTCCGCGATGGCGGGCCCGAGGTCGGCCGCGATGCCGTCATCCGCGCGGGCCTCGGAAAAGAGTTCCGGCGCCGAGCCGTAGCCCCGGTGCGGCGCCTCTCGGAACGGCAGGTGCACGGGCGGGGCGATGCCGAGCGCGGCGGCGGCCTCGATGTCTTCATCCCGGCGCAGCGCCATGTAGTCGACCTCGGCCGGCAGGCCCTTGTCGAGCTGGCAGGCGAGCGCGAAGCCCCTCGGCTCGGCGACGCTGCCGGTGAGCAGGGTTGCCATGACAACGCGCCAGCCAGCTTGCGCGAGGCTTGCCAGGAGGCCGCCGCACGAGAAGGCCGCGTCGTCGAGATGGGGCGAGAGGGCGAGCGCGGTGGGCATGGTTCAGAGCCTGTCGGCTGGGACGACACTCAACCCTCGACCGCATCCTGAGATGCCGCAGCGTAGCGGAGGCCTCGAAGGATGAGGGCGTGGATCGGGATTCCCGAATCTGGCGGATCCCTCAGAGCAGGTGCGGCTCGGCGCGGAAGCGGCAGGTCGGATCGTGGGGCAGGTCCGGCGAGAAGTCGGTGGCCGGCCGCTCGTCGCGCACCCGCGCGTAGACCTCCATGATCTGCCGCCCGACCGCGTGCCACGAGTAGACCCGCCGGCACTCCTCGAGCCCGGCCGTCGCGATGCGGCGGCGCAGGTCGGCGTCCGTGATGATCCGGGTCAGCGCGGCGGCCTGCGCCGGGACGTCGCCCGGGTTGACCAGCAGCCCGTTCTCCCCGTCGCGCAGGCAGTCCGAGACGCCGACCGCGTGGCACGAGACGGTGGCGAGCCCGGCCGCGAGCGCCTCCAGGATCGTGTTGGAGAAGCCCTCCGCGTAGGTCGGCGAGACGAAGACGTCGGCGCGGCGGTAGAGGTCGGGCACGGAGCCGTACTCGGCGTAGCCCGTGAAGGCGATCTCGCGCTCCGAGAAGGCGCGCTCCGCGGCGAGCGCCCTGGCGGGGTCCACGTCGGGCCCGATCCCCGAGACGGTGGCGGCGAACGGCGTGCCCTGCGCGCGCAGGATCGCCAGGGCCTCGATGAAGTCGAGCACGCCTTTCCGGCGGTCGACCCGGCCGTGGTAGAACAGCCGGACCGGGCCCGCATGGGGCGCGGGCAGGCCGTCGGGCGTGCCCTGCGCGAACCGGTCGGTGTCGACCGCGCCGGGCACGATGGTGAAGCGGGCGGGGTCCGACCCGAGCCGCTCGCAGACCTCGTCCACGAAGGAGGCGCCGCCGATCAGCAGCGCGTTGGCGTGGGCCAGCACCTCGCACATGGCGACCCGGTGGGTCTCGCAGCAGGATCCGACCCAGTGGCCGTCGCCACCCTGGATCGAGACGACGCTCGGCACGCCCAGCTCGCGGGCGGCGAGCAGGACCGCCCAGCCGGTCGGGTAGCCGTACTGGGCATGCAGGATGTCGAAGGGTTTCCGGGCGTGCTCTCGGGCGATCGCGTCCACCATCGTGGCGATGTCGCGCTCGAAATCGCCCGACGTCTGCTCGCCGAGCTGTTCCAGGCCGATCACCCGGACCCCCGGCACCGGCGGCGGCGGCCCGCCCCCGTAGACCCGGGTTCCGAAGGCGTCGCCCCGGTACTGCGAGATCATCGTGACATCGTGGCCGGCGCCGACCAGCTCGCGCAGAAGGTTCTGCGCGTAGACGCTCATGCCCGATATCGCCGGGAAGTAGCGGCGGCTGAGGAAGAGGATTCTCATCGTTGTACCATGGGACGCGTTCCGCCGGTGACGGAGCGCGACCTGCCCCCTCTCCCGTGCGGGAGAGGATTGGGGTGAGGGGTGAGAAAGTTGAGGTTTGAGCGCCCCATCGGCGCGCCCACCGGTCGCGCCTCATCCGGGCAGTACTCAACCCTCACCCTGTCCCTCTCCCGCACGGGAGAGGGGACCCGCGCGCGATCTCGAAGCCGGGCGGTCGAAGTGAATGTCGGAGCCAACATGCCAGACTGGGGCCGGACTCCGCGCCATACCGGAACGATGACTTGCGCGCCATCAGTTGAGGCGGCCGTGCTCACTGCCATTGCCGCCGCGTCTCCTGCTCGCCGGCCAGGACCGGGCCGGGCCGTCGGCAGCCGCGGAGATACTCGAGTGCCTGCGGGATCATCACGTCGGCCCGGTGGCTCTCGCGGGAGAGCTCGACGCAGATCAGTTTGCCGAAGCCGACCTCTTCCAGCGCCTCCAGCACGCCCGGCACGTCCATATCGCCCTCGCCGAAGGGCAGGTGGATGTGGCTGCCGCGCTTCATGTCCTCGATCGCCACGGTGCCGATCCGGTCGGAGAACTCCCGCACGGCCGCCGCCGGCTCCCGCTCGCCCGTGACGAGGCAGTGGCCGGTGTCGAGGGCGAGCTTCAGGCCCGGCACGGCGAGGGCCGCGTAATCGTCGAGCGTCTCGATCAGCATGCCGGGCTCGGGCTCCAGGCAGGGCACGATGCCGGACTCGGCCGCGAAGGCTGCGACCTCGTGCAGCCCCTCGACCAGCCAGCGCCGGGCCTCGCCGTGATCGACGCCGGGTTTCGGCACGCCGGCCCAGAACGAGACCGCTTCGGCGGAGAGCATCGCGCCGATCTCGATCGCCCGCTTGAGGAAGCCGACCCGCCGGGCGCGGCCCGCGGCGTCGGCGGTCACCAGCGTCGGCTCGTGCTTGGCGGACGGATCGAGCAGGAAGCGGGCGCCCGTCTCGATGACGCAGGTCAGCTCCAGCTTCTCCAGCAGGCTCGCCACCCGGCCGGCCTCCGCTGCCCAGGTGTCGGCGAAGGGGTCGAGGTGGTGGATGTCGAGGGTGAGCGCCACGCCGTCGTAGCCCGCCGCCTTGATCAGGTGGATCGCGTCGTCGAGGCGGTGGTTGGCCGCGCCGTTGGTGTTGTAGGCGAACCGGAGCGTCACGCCGCCCTCCCCTTCCGCTGGGCGAGGCGGAACGGCGCGTGGTGCGATTCTGGCTCGCGGTAGAGCGGATAGTGCCGCCCGACGATCCGCTCGGCCAGGGCCACGTCGAACAGCGGCTGGCCGCCGAACCGCTCCAGGGCTTCAGGGGTCAGGCGCACCGGCCGCAGGGTCTCGCTCTCGGTGCCGAACTTGATCAGCGGATGGTCGCGGTCGAGGAGCTTCTTCGTGTTGCGCTCGCCGATCCGGTAGTAGCTCATGGTCTCGACCTCGAGCCCCGGCACGATCGCCTTCACCACGCCGACCCCGCCGCCCGGGGGCGTGCAGTCGACGTAGAGCACGTCGAACCCCGCCTCCAGGAGCCGGTCGCAGGCAATCTTCCCCCGGGCGTGGCCGTCGGCGGCCGGGGTCGAGGGCAGCTCGGCGAAGCGCTTCGTGCTCCGCTCGGAATAGACCGTGTCGGCCAGCACGCCGCGCAGGTCGGCCGCCGGCATCTCGATCCATTGGAGCATGGCCTGGAGGGCGCGGCTCTCCTCGAGGTCCAGGCTGGGCAGCGCCTTCTGGATGAACGCGTCGACGTAGCCCGGCGGGGTCACCGTGGCGGCCATGTCGAGGGGGCCGTGGCCGAAGGTCTTGCGCACTCGCGCCGCCTGGAACTCCAGCAGCGCCTTGCGCAGGGCCCGCTCCCGGTCCGGATCGCAGGCCTCGCCGCAGGCCGAGAGCGCGATCGGCGCCGGCGTGCGCGCCGGATCCTCGTCGTAGCCGACGACGTAGAGGTTGGTGAGGCCGAACTGGTCGGTGGCGAATTTCGGCAGTGCGCGGATGCCGAGCTCCTTCAGCCGGGCCAGCATCGCGGCGTTCTCGGGGCCGATGCCGTCGAGGTCGAGCATCACGCCCTGGTCGAGGGCCCGGAACAGCAGGCCGTTGCCGTCCCGCTGGAGCAGCTCCAGCACGCCGTGGCCCAGCGCGAAGGGCACGTCGGGCCCGGCGCCGAGACCGTTGGTGATCAGGTTGGTGAAGGGTTTGTAGCCCTCCGACAGCTCGAAATAGTCGGTGGCGGCGACGTCGAGCGGCATCAGGACGATCTCGCCGGTGGCGTGGCGGATGCTCGGCGTCCACTCGAGCACCGTGTCGCGGCCGACCGGGGAGCCGGCGGGCAGGCACAGGGTCAGCGGGTCGGTGACCGACTTGGCTCCGTAGACGCGGGCGAGATCGGTGTAGCTCGCCCGCTCCTTCGCGCGGGGCAGCACCGCGAGCGACGGCATCAGGTTCTCGGCGATCTCCGCGACGGCGCCGATCAGCGCCTCGTCGTCGGTGGCGCCGTAGCCGATGCCCGACGGCATCGCGCCGACGAAGAACGGGTCGTCGAGGAACAGGGCCACGAACCAGACCGGGATGCCGGTGCGGTCGAGGGGCGCCAGCGGGAAGCCGACGACGCGCCCCTCCGGCAGCACGTCGAGATAGGCCCTGACCGGGTCGGGCAAGGTCTCGGGCAGGCCCTCGATCGGCCGCCTGGCGCCGAAGCGGTAGGGGCGCGGCGCCTTGATCCGCTCGTGGCGGGCGCGGTCGTCCTGGTCGTGGAAGGCGTCTGCGTTGCTCAAGTCGTGTTCCCGTCTGCCGCGAACCGCCCGCCTTCCCAGCTTCGCCCCACCCACCCCCTCATCCAGAGGTGACCGCCAGAGCGGTCCTCGAAGGAGGGTTCCAGATGGCACCGGGATCCCTGGAGCCCTCCTCCGAGGCCTCCGCTGCGCTCCGGCACCTCAGGATGAGGGGGTGAGTGGGAGATGCTTGGGTTGGTTGCGTGATCGAATTTCCTGTCCGCTACCCCTGCCCGTAGGCGCGGGCGACGAGCCGCATCGTGTGAAAGTCGCGGGACGCCGCGTACGCCGCCCGCTCCTCGGGCCGGCGCAGGGCCGAGCCGAAGGCGCGCACCTGCTCGGTGAAGGGCGAGCTGTCGGTGTCGAAGGCGAGCGCCTCCGTGCGGCCGCTGGCGCCGTCGATGAAGGTCAGGGACCCGCCGGCCGTCTGGCCCATCGTGTTCTCGGCGACGAGCAGGCCCTTCGTGCCGACCACCTCCAGGCGGCGGCGCGGCAGCGCGTCGGGGCAGTTGTAGGCGACGTGCAGGCTCGCCAGGGCGCCGCTCGCGGTCCGCCCGATCAGCAGGGCACCGTCGTCGACCGCGTAATCCTGGGCCTTGGTCTGGGTCAGGGCCGCGAGGTCAGCGATCGGCTCGCCGAGCAGGAAGTCCACGAGGTCGAGCCCGTGCGGGGCGAGGTCCATCAGCGCGCCGCCCCCGGCCTGCGCTGCGTCGATCCGCCAGTTCGGCTGGCCGGCCTCCGACCAGTCGCGCCCGAGCCAGCAGGCGTAGACGATCCGCACGGTCGTGACCGTGCCGAGCCGCGCGGCCGCGACCTGAGCACGGATCGCCCGGTGGGCCGGGTGGTGCCGCTGGTCGAAGGCGGTGCCGTAGAAGATTCTCTGCGACTCGACCGCGCGGACGATGGCCTCGGCGTCACCGAGCGTCGCCGCCATCGGCTTCTCGCAGAGCACCGCCTTGCCGGCGGCGGCCAGCGCCTCCACGGCGCCGCGGTGGAGGTGGTTCGGCGTCGCCACGTAGACCGCCTCGACCTCGGGCTCGGCGATGAGGCTGGCGAGGTCGGAATGGACGCGCGCGCCCGCACGCTCGGCGGCCGCGCGGCTCTCCGGGTTCGGATCGCAGACGGCGACCAGGCGGTGTCCGGCCGCGCGGATGCCGGGCTCCATGTAGTCGCGGGCAACCCAGCCGTAGCCGACGATGCCCCAGCCGACCGCGTCCATCACCAGCGCTCCGGCAGGTCGACGAACTCGCGCACGCGGACGCGCTGCGTCTCCGACGCGTCGAGGCTGCCGTCGAAGGCCAGCGACTCGGGTCCAGGGGAGCGCGGCGGGTAGGTGGCGCGGGGGCCGTACTCCGCCTCGTAGCGCTCCGAGGGCCAGCGGATGACGTGACCGTCGCCTTCTGGCGCGTAGAGCGGGTTGAGCCGCAGCACGGTCCCCGGCTTCGGCAGGGTCAGGCCGTCGACCAGCGCGCGCGGCGCCGGGCGCATGCCGGGACCGCACACCACCGAGAACGCCTCGCAGCTCCGCAGGGCCGCGGGATCCTGCGGGCTCGGCGCCCGCGCCTCGACCAGCGCCCGGGTCAGCTCCGCGTCGTCGTAGACCAGGGCGTCGGGGAAGAACTCGGCGATCTCCTCGGCCGTCACCGCGCGGCCGGCCGAGAAGCCCGGGCAGTCGCGGTTGTGGATGTGGCTCAGCGCCAGCCAGCCGTCGTCCCCGGCGTTCTGGCGGAGGCACTCGAGGAGCGCCGCCTTGTCGTCGAGGAAGTAGAAGGCGTCGTTGCAGACGACCAGATCGACCGGCGCCCCCGGGATCGGCCAGTGGGGCGAGCCGGCATCGAAGCAGACGAGCTGCGCCTTCTCGGCGACGACCCAGTGGCGCGCCACCCAGAGCTTGGCGAAGACCACGTCGGCGCCGGCGACCTTGCAGCCGCGCCGCTGCAGCTCGCGCAGGTAGTGGCCGATGCCGCAGGCGAACTCGAAGACGCAGATCGGCTCGTTCCAGTGCGCCTCCAGCAGCGACAGGCCGGCCAGGAAGGTCGGGTCGCTCCAGCGGTGCAGGAAGTAGTCGCCGACGCGGCCCCAGCCGAGGAGCTCGACCGCGTCGCGCAGGGTCGCGGTGCGGCGCTCCTTGATCAGGCGGATGATCCCGGCGGCATCGGCCGGCGGCCCGTTCCACCAGTCGTCCTGATCGACCAGCAGCGCGGCCAGCGCCTCGTCGGGCTCGCCGGCGTCGAGATGCGCGAGCACCCGCTCGACCAGGGCCGCGCGGTTGGTCCGCAGGTACGGGATCCCGTCGATCACGGGCCAGCGCGCGCCGGTCTCCGCGTCGCGCAGGGCGTGCGGGCCGTCGGCCTTCAGCGGGTTGCCGGTGTCCGGCGATCTGAGTTCGAACGGAATCATGGTTCTCGGAGCCGCCCGGGCAGATGGGCGACCGGGTCCGGCGATCAAGGGATGCGCATGTCGGCGAGGACACGATCGTGGAAGCCCTTCACCGGGCCGGCGTGGACCAGCTCCCACTCGTCGAGCACCATCCCCATCGTGGTCGAGGCCCCGCGGAGATGCTGGGCGATCTGGAGGACGCGGTCGATGCAGTCGGCCGCGTGGAAGGCGCGGCCCTCGGCGGTGGCGTCGTCCGGAAGGACCGCGCGGGCGCGCTCGACCCGGGCCCGCAGGGGTTCGTCGAGCTCGTTGAGCGCCCACGCGGTGGTGGTCGCCATGATCGGGCCGAGATGGTCGCCGAGCAGCATCTCGCCGGTGAAGCCGGCATCCGGCATCGCGGCGTTGTGGAAGTGGTGGGCCATCGCGGCCAGGAACACGGTGCCGGGATCGGCCCGGTAGAACGGGCTGAGGCAGACGCCGTAGACCGCCACGATCAGGCAGTGCTCGGCGTGGTTCTCCGGCGGCTCCAGGAGGATGCGGGCGCGGCCGGGACAGGTGACGCCAGCCCGCGGCTGCTGCGCCAGGGCGCTGACGAAGCCCGGCAGCGGCCCGGGTCGGCCCGCCGGACGCGGCGCGAGCCGCGCGCGCAGGCGGTCGCGGAGGTCCGGATCGAGGTCTCCGGTGACGGCGTCGAAGCCCGCCACCAGCACCGCGGAGGCGGCCGCGTCCGAGAGCCCCGCCGCGGACAGGAAGGCCGCGTCGAGGTCGCAGAGGCGCGTCGCCGCGAGGGTGACGGCCGCGATGTCGAGGGCGACGTCGTCGGGCGCGGCGCCGCCCGTGAGCAGCCCCCACCCCTGCGCGAACAGCCGCTCGGCGATCGAGCCCGTACGGCCCGCGGAGCGGACGCGCTTGAGGTCGTTCATCTCGACCAGAAGGTCGCGCAGGGCCTCGGGCGCTGCGGCACCGGATTGCGACGGGTGGTTCTCGCGGGGCATCATTTCTCTCGGCCGGATGAGGCTCACGGCCTCACAGGCGGCTGGGACGGACTCGCCCGTCGTCCGGCTGGACGCGGGTCCCCTCTCCCATGCGGGAGAGGGGGGCCGGTTCCGGCCCGTCATCGACGAAGGGGCCGTACCGAGTTCAGACCATGCCCGTCGATGCGGGAAGCCTCAGTGCACGCCCAGCCAGTCGTGGAGCATCTTCTCCTGCTTGCCGAAGGCGTGCTCCGGCCCGTGGCCGTTCTTGACCATCGGCGCCTTGAAGAAGGTCGAGAGCTGCTCCTGCACGCCGCCGTCGCCGCGCTTGCTCGCGAGGTCGAGGACGCGGGCGATCTCGATGACGAGCGGCGCGGCCAGGATCGAGTCCTTGCAGAGGAAGTTGACCTTGATCTGCATCCGCTGGCCCATGAAGCCGGTGACGTCGATGTTGTCCCAGGCTTCCTTGTCGTCGCCGCGCGGCCGGTAATAGTGGATGTGCACGAGGTGATCCTCGACCGGGTAGCCGAGGATCGAGTCGAGCACCGTGCCCTTGGTGTTGAGCTTCGACTGCAGGGAGTTCGGGTCGTTCAGGGCGAGACCGTCGCGGTTGCCGAGGATGTTGGTCGAGAACCAGCCGTCGACGTGCAGCGCGCGCGCCTTGAAGGCGGGGGCCAGCACCGTCTTCATCATGGTCTGGCCGGTCTTGCCGTCCTTGCCGGCGACCGGGACGTTCAGCTCCTTGGCGAGGTCGAGGAGCGCCGGGACGTCGGCGGCGACGCTCGGGGTGAAGTTGGCGTAGGGGATGCCGCTCTTGATCGCCGCGTAGGCGTAGAGCATCGCCGGCGAGATCGCCTCGTCGCTCGAATCCAGGCCCTTCTCGAAGGCGGCCGTGGAGTTCAGGGTCGGGTCGTTGAGGTCGGGCCAGCGCTCCGTGGAGGCGAGGTTCACCACGACCACGTCGTCGAGGTTGCTCTCCTTCTGGAAGCGGCGGAGGTCGTTGGCGATCACCGAGACCGCCTCGCGGTGGTCCTTGGCGACGATCCGATTCTGGCCGTCGATGTTCTTGCAGAACTTGGCGCTGCCGACCGCCGGCCAGGGCGTGATGCCCTTCAGGGCCTGGGCGCCGTTCTCGATGTCGTCCTTCGAGAGCACGCCGTGCCCGCTCGCCGCGGAGGCGAGGTCGTCGCCGTTCAGGTCCCAGCCCCCGAAGACGAGGTCCTTGTAGTCGGCCATGCCGGCCACCGAGAGACCGGCGAGCGGCAGCCCGTCGAGACGGTTGGAGCCGGATTTGATCATCTCGATGCCGGCGATGGCAGTGGTGGCGACAGCGCCCCCCATGCCAACGAACGCGACACCGACGCGGCGACCGGACTGCATGCTCATCGGAAACTGATGTCCTTGTGCGGACGCGGGTGGCGTCTTGAAGGGTCCGTCCTGGGACGGAAGTTCGCCCCCCCGGGGCCGTACCTAACTGGCTCGGCAGTGCTGCGTTCCAAGCCGAATGCGACAACATTGCCCCACCGTCGTCCCGTGCGGGGCCGGTTCGCGGCGTTAACGCGGCCCTGAGGGGCAGGGTTAACCCTTCCTTGACCGTGCCACGCTTGGATCACGGCGCCGTCCCATTCTGGTCACGGCCGGCGTCGATAGGGCCGCCGCTTCCAGAAAAGCCGGCCGTCAGAGCCGGGCGGACGCAAGGACCAATCTGAAGAGGACCAATGATGGGGGTTTTCCCGGAGCCGGCGCGTCGCGCCGACGACGTGAGCCGACTCGTGCCGCAGACCCTGAACGGTACGGGCCATATCGAGGATGAAGCCGTGGCGTGGCTGCCGCGGGCCGGACGCGAGACAGGGCGCCGGTCACTTCGCCGCACCGGCCTCGGCCGGATCTCCGGGACGCTGGCCCTCGGGCTCGTCGCCGGGTTCGGTCTGCCGCAGGCCGCCTTCGCGCCCGCCTATTTCGCGCCGGCCGCCCAGGCCCACGACCGGATCGACACCAGCCCGCGCGCCGCGCAGGCAATGACTCAACACGCGTCCGAGCCCACGGTTCCCGCAGCGGCGCCCGCGGAGGCGCTGGCGGCGCCGGCCGAGAACGCCTGGAACGGCCTGCCGGTGCCGGAGCAGGAGCCCGCCACCACGGCCCTGATCCAGGACGACCTCGCGGCCCTGCCGCGGGTCACGCAGGAGCAGGACGCGGTCAAGTTCGGCGAGCGCAGCGTGCCGCGCAAGGTGGTCGACACCATCGTCAAGGCCTCCGACGAGGCCGGCGTCGATCCCGTCTACATGATGGCGCTGGCCGACAAGGAATCGAGCTTCGACACCGACGCGAAGGCCGCGACGTCCTCGGCGCAGGGCCTGTTCCAGTTCGTCGCCCGCACCTGGCTGGAGATGATCCGCGATTACGGCGCGCGCTACGGGCTCGCCGAGGAGGCCGCCGCCGTGAAGGGCCGGGGTGCGGCGATCACCGTCGCGGGCAGCATGCGCGCCCGGGTGCTCGGCCTGCGCAACGACCCGCGCGTCGCCGCCCTGATGGCGGCCGAGCTCATCAAGCGCGACCGCGAGCGCATCGAGGCCCGGGTCGGGCGCGCGCTCACCACGACCGAGCTGTACCTCGCCCATTTCCTCGGCACCGCGAGCGCCGGGCGCTTCCTGTCGCTCTCCTCCGAGAAGCCCGGCGAGGTCGCCGGACGCGAGTTCCGCACGGCGGCCCGGGCCAATCGCAGCCTGTTCACCGAGAAGACGGGCGGCAAGCGCCGCAGCCTGACCGTGTCCGAGCTGCACGACCGGATCGACGGCATGATCGACCGGCGGCTGACCCGCTACAAGGGCGTGGCGGCGGTCGCCGAGGCGCTCGACAGGGCGCCGGCCCAGAGCGACGTCGCCGCCGTCGAGGAGACGGCCCCCGTGGCCGGCAACCGCCGCGTCGAGGTGACGGAAGCGCTGCCGCCGGACGGGGTGTGAGGACCCCGCCGGGCCGCCGGCTCTCCTGAGCGGACCGGATCGCGGCTTCGGCGCGCCGGATTCGCCGGACGGGCGGTCCTTCCTCTCCCGTCACCTGAGGGAGTCTCCCCCGCGTCGTCCCGGGATCCGGACGCGCCGGGGCGGATCGGGGGCGGATCGGGGGCGGTGCGGCGAGGTCGAGGCCGGTTCTCGCCCGACCGCCGAGGGGGCCTCATACCTCGGCTTTTAAGGCACTGTTAACCATAGCAAGACCAATCCTGTCGGTAGACTACTTCTCTTAGAGACGCTTGGCGCCGATGCCCCGCTACTTCATCGACCTGCACGACGGCTCGCAGCCGATCCACGATGAGGTCGGGTTCGACCTGCCGGACCTGCCGGCGGCCCGCGCCAAGGTCACCCGCATCATGTCGGCGATCGCCCGCGACATGCTGCCGGACGTCGAGCGCCAGGATTACGTGGCCTGCGTCCGCGACGGCGTCGGCAAGGTGGTCTACCGGGCGCGCCTGTCCCTCGCCGCCGAGATGGTGGAGTGAGGCGGGCCCGCTCCGCGCCCCTGAGGTGCCCCTTGAGGCGCCCTTGAGGCGCCCTTGAGGCGCCCCTGAGACGTCGCCGAAACCTCCCTGAGGCTCCGCGCCGCGCCGCGGCAGCGCTTGACCGGCCCCCGGTTCCGTCCATCTCGGCCCCATGAAACGGCGCAGCCTGCTCACGGTCGCGAGTGCGGCCACGGTCATGACGCTCGGCGGCGTCGGCTACGCCGCGCACCGGCGCGGCCGGAACCCGTACTATCGCGGCCCGACCTCCGACCATTTCGACGGGTTGCGGTTCTTCCTGCCCGGTCAGTCCACCGACAAGGCGCTCCCCGACGTGCTGCGCTGGCAGGCCCGGCGGCAGCGCGAGCCCTGGCCGAAGAGCTTCCCCAGCCCCTACCCGGCCGACCGGCCGCCCGAGCGCGTCGAGGGCCTCCGGGTCGTGCTGATCGGCCACGCGAGCTACCTCGTGCAGGTCGCCGGCCGGAACATCCTGATCGACCCGGTCTTCGCCAAGCGCGCGAGCCCGGTCCGCTTCGCCGGGCCGAAGCGCGTCAACCCGCCGGGCATCGCCTTCGCCGACCTGCCGCCGATCGACGCGGTCCTGGTCACCCACAACCACTACGACCATCTCGACGGGCCTAGCCTCGCCCGGCTCTGGCAGGCGCACCAGCCGCTGATCGTGGCGCCTCTGGGCAACGACACGATCCTGCGCGGCTACGACGACACGATGCATGTCGAGACCCGCGACTGGGGACAATCGGTCGATCTCGGCGACGGGCTGCAGGTCCACCTGACGCCCGCGAACCACTGGTCGGCCCGGGGCGTCAACGACCGGCGCATGGCGCTGTGGTGCGCCTTCGTGATCACCTCGCCCCGCGGCGTGCACTACCATGTCGGCGATACCGGCTTCGGCGACGGCGCGCTCTTCTCCGACGTGAGGGCGCGGTTCGGGCCGCCGCGCCTCGCGACGCTGCCGATCGGCGCCTACGAGCCGCGCTGGTTCATGCAAGCGCAGCACGTCGACCCGGCCGAGGCCGTGAAGGTCCTCACCCTGCTCGGCGCCGAGCAGGCCCTCGGCCATCACTGGGGCACGTTCCAGCTCACCGACGAGGGCGTCGAGCGGCCCGTCGAGGCGCTGGCGGCGGCCCTCGGCGGGGCCGGCATCCCGGCCGAGCGCTTCGTCGCACTCAGGCCCGGCCAGGTCTGGGAGGCCTGAACCCCCGGGGCATCCGGGAGGCGCCGGCGGCCATCGGGCACGATGCGTGCATCATTCTGTATGCAGCATGGGGTGGAGGCCCGGGCCGCGCCGCCGCGCGCCGAGGGCGCGCGCCGTTCCGTGCGGCGCCCGCGCCTTCAGCCGAGAGACACGATGGACCCGATCAAGCCGACACGCCGATCCCTGATGGCCGGGGGCGTCGCCCTGGCGGCGCTGGGGGCGGCGGGCCGCGCCGGCGCGCAGGGCGCGGCCTCCGGCACCCTGACCTACGGCATCTCCATGACCGACCTGCCGCTCACCACCGGCCAGCCGGACCGGGGCGCGGGCGGCTACCAGTTCACCGGGCTGACGCTCTACGACCCCCTGGTCGCCTGGGAACTCGACGTCGCCGACCGGCCCGGCAAGATGGTGCCCGGCCTCGCCACCGCCTGGGAGGCCGACCCGGCCGACTCCAAGGTCTGGACGTTCCACCTGCGCGAGGGTGTGGCCTTCCACGACGGCTCGGCCTTCGATGCCGACGCGGTGATCTGGAACTTCGACAAGGTGCTGAACAAGGAGGCGCCGCATTTCGACCAGCGGCAGGCGGCCCAGGTCCGCCCGCGCCTGCCCGGGGTCGCGAGCTACCGGAAGGTCGACGCCAAGACCGTCCAGGTCGTCACCAAGACGCCCGACAGCCTGTTCCCCTACCAGATGCTCTGGTTCCTGATCTCGTCGCCGGCGCAGTACGAGAAGGTCGGGAAGGACTGGGCGAAGTTCGCCTTCGCGCCCTCGGGGACCGGGCCGTTCCGGATGGGGCAGCTGGTGCCGCGGGTGCGCCTCGAGCTGCTGCCGAACGCCGGCTACTGGAACCCGAAGCGGGTCCCGAAGCTCGCGAAGCTGACCCTCGCCTGCGTGCCCGAGGACCTCGCCCGGGTGAACGCGCTCCTGTCCGGCAGCGTCGACCTGATCGAGACGCCCGCGCCCGACGCGGTGCCGCGCCTGAAGGCCGCCGGCATGCGGGTCGTGGGCAACGAGACGCCCCATGTCTGGAACTACCACCTGTCGATGGTGGAGGGGTCGCCCTGGCGCGACCTGCGCCTGCGCAAGGCCGCCAACCTCGCCATCGACCGCGCGGGCGTCGTCGAGCTGATGGGCGGCCTCGCCCAGCCCGCCGTCGGGCAGGTCCAGGAATCGAGCCCGTGGTTCGGCAAGCCGGGCTTCAGGATCCGGACCGACGTCGAGGCGGCGCGCAAGCTCGTCGCGGAGGCCGGCTACTCGGTGAAGAACCCCGTGAAGGCCACGGTCCTGATCCCGACCGGCGGCACCGGGCAGATGCTGTCGCTACCGATCAACGAGTTCGTCCAGCAGAGCTGGGCTGAGGTCGGCATCCAGGTGGAGTTCAAGACCGTCGAGCTGGAGGTGGCCTACACGGCGTGGCGCCAGGGCGCCGCGGATCCGAGCCTCAAGGGCGTCAGCGCCGGCAACATCGCCTACGTCACCTCCGACCCGTTCTACGCGATCCTGCGCTTCTACGATTCGCGGCAGATCGCGCCGAACGGCGTGAACTGGAGCCACTACCGCAATGCCGAGGTCGACGCCCTCTGCGACAAGGTGAAGGCGAGCCTCGACGTGGCCGAGCAGAACCGGCTGCTCGCGCGCATCCACGAAATCGTCGTGGACGACGCCGTGCAGGTTTGGGTGGTTCACGACACCAATCCGCACGCGCTGTCGCCGCGGGTGAAGAACTACGTCCAGGCGCAGCACTGGTTTCAGGACCTCGCGACGCTCGCGTGATCCGTCGGGATCTGTCTCGGAGGCGGCGAGGACGCGGGAGAATCGGGAACGATCGGCGCGAAGACGGGTTGGACCCCGAACGCACGAAGGAGAGTCCCATGAAGACCCTGCTTGCCGGCGCCGTCCTGGCTGCCTCCCTGACGAGCGTCGTCCCCGCCGCGGCGCAGCGAATCGATATCGGTCCCGACGGGCCGAGCGTGGACCTGCGCTCCCGCGCCCAGCAGGAGCGCGACTTCCGCCGCGAAGAGTATCGGGGCGACCGCGCCTATGACGAGGACCGCCTCTACCGTCGGCAGAGATTCGACGACGACCGCCCCGCGGTGCGCCGCGGCTACGGATACTGAATCGCCGCGCGGATCGCCGTACGGCGACTGTGCGCCCTCTTCGGGGGCCGGCTCGCGCCGGCCCCTTTTTCTATGCCGATCCGCCGACGATGGCGCCGAGACATGCGATCCGCCCACAGGGTCGAATTTCGCACTTGCAGCACGGCGAGTCGGCGACTAGGAAGATCGAGCATCAAATTTCGGGAGCATCTGGCAATGACCCTTCGTTTCATCAGTGGCTTCGCGGCGGTGACCCTCGCGGTGTGCGGCCTCTCTGCTCCGGCCGCGTTCGCCAAGCCGGTGAGCGGGGCGAGCGCCGTCAAGATGATCGACACCGACAACGACGGCACCGTCGACCTGAAGGAAGTGGAGGCGGTGGCCTCGGCGACCTTCGACCGTCTCGAGAAGGATTCGGACGGCACCCTCGACGCCCGCGAGCTGAAGGGCCGCCTGAGCCCGGCCGGCGTGAAGCAGGCCGATCCGGACAGCGACGGCACCCTCGACAAGAAGGAGTACCTCGCGGCCGTCGGCGAGCGCTTCAAGCTGGCCGATCCGGACAACGACGGCACGCTCGACGCCAAGGAGCTGAACACCAAGGCCGGCAAGGCTCTCCTCGCCCTCATCAAGTAAAACCGACCGGACGCTCCTGATGGAGCGTCGATGAGCAGGGCCCCCGCGGAGCTGACCGCGGGGGCCTTGCTGCGTTCGACCCGACGCTTCACCTTCGTCGGGCCGCGCCGTTCCATCGACTTTGCACGCCAAAGTTGTGGATCGGCGCGATTGTTCCTGAGCGCCGACTGCCGCGTCGGCCGCGACCGGGCGCCGGCGACAGCGCCCCCGTGTACCCTCGGGCGGCGCCGGCGGGTCGCCCGGCACCGGGTCTTACCCCTTCGAGAGCTGCGACGCTCGACCGCTCACCGGGCGCGCCCGGGGGGAGTTGACGGTTCGCAACCTGTAGGTGCACCCTCAAGCTGGTTGAGGGACCAACATAATGCGCAACGGCTCACCAGAGGACGAAGCGAACGCGAGACGCCGCGCGGAACTGTGCGCGCTGGCCGACGGGCCCGACAGCGGTGCCGGGCGCGACGCCGGAATCGCGGATGCGGAGCCCACGGACCGGCTCGGCGAGCTCGGCGACGCGCTGCTCGCGGCCTATCAGCTGGCCGAGCAGGACGGCGACCCGCTGACCGTGGCGCTGCTCGGACAGGCGCTGCTGCGGACCGGGCGGCGCCTGGCGCGCGGCATGTCGCCCGCCGATGTCGGGATCGCCTGCCACTGACGCCATTGCCGGGACGGCGCCGCGGCGGCCCGGCTACGCGCCCGGCGCGGCGCGGTCGAGGAAGGCCCGCAGGTAGCTGCCGACCGCGTCGGCGCGCTCGACGGCCAGCAGATGCGCCGCGCGCGGCAGCACGACGAGCTCGGCCTGGGCGATGCCGCCGCAGATCTCCTCGGCCATGGCCGGGGGCGTCGAGGGATCGTCGCGACCGGCGATCACCAGGGTCGGCGCGGTGATGGCGGCCAGCGCCGGCCGGAGATCCATGCGCCCGATCGCCCCGCAGCAGACCGCGTAGCCGGCCGAGTCGCAGGCCAGGAAGCGCTTGCGGACCGCCCGGACCGCCCCGGGGTCGCGCTCCGCGAAGCCCGGGGTGAACCAGCGTCCCAGCGTCGCCTCGACCACGGCCGCCGTCCCCTGGGCGCGCACGGTCGCGGCGCGCTCATCCCAGCTCTGCTGGCTCGGCAGGAAGGCCGCCGTCGCCATCAGGGTTGCGCTGAGCGCTCGCCCGGGATCGGCGCTCGCCAGCGCCTGCACGGTCATGCCGCCGAGCGAGAGCCCGACCAGATGGGCCCGGCCGATGCCCAGGGCGTCCAGCAGGCCCGCGAGGTCCCCGGCCAGATCCGCGATCACCGCGGGCCGGTCGCGCGTGTCCGATCCGCCGTGGCCAAGGGTGTCGTAGCGCAGCGTCCGGTAACGTCCCGCGAGGGCGGGCATCAGCGCGTCCCACATCTCGAGGGTCGCCCCCAGCGAGTTCGAGAAGGCGACGACCGGGGCGTCCTCGGGACCCTCGAGGTGGTAGCGGAGGCCGAGTCCTCCGACGGTGATCTGCGGCATGCGGCTCTCTCCGGTCCGGGCTCTCGAGGATGTCACGCCGTCGGGGGCGGACATGGCGGGCATCGCCACCCCCGACAGCAGTCAGGCGCGGCCCAGGGGAATCAGGCCCCAGCCACGCTCGTGGAGGTAGTACAGCACGGTCATGGTCACGGTCTCGGTCGAGGCGATCGAGCCGGCGACCAGTACGCTTCCGGTGAACAGATAGGACAGCAGCAGCGTGTCGAGGCTCCCGACGACGCGCCAGCTCACGGCCTTGGCGATCGAGCGGAGGCGGCTGTCCCCGGACGGGGGGTGCGCCCGTCCGGGCGGCCTCGGGCGCGCGGCCATCACGGGTCGGGACGTTGTCGGCGGGCATACGGGCTCCCGGCTGTCCATCCGAGATACGCGCGGCGGCGCTGTCCATCATGGGCCGCGCATCGGATGCCGACCCGCCGGATCGCCCGGCGCGCGGATGACGATGCCGCGAGCGCCGCGATCCGGATGACCGTCTTCAACATGGGCTAATGCGCCGCCGGCCGGGACGCCCGACAAGAGCGGTGGCTAGGCCAGAGGAGATCAGCGATGCACGAGCCTGCGATGGGCGACGCCGCGACCCGCCCGGCGGAATTCTGGGACTCGGTCGGCGGTCTGGTGACCGCGAAGGTCGAGCCGGTGATCGGCCGCGCCGACAAGCAGCGCGGCCCGGTGATTGCCTACCTGCGCGACCTGGAGGCCCTCGCGCGGCGCCAGTGCAGCAGCCGCGAGACGGTCCAGATCATCGCCTCGGGCCGGCGGCTTCTCGGGGACCGCAGCGAGATCGGGCCGCCGGACGGGCCGTTCACCCGCGCCTGAGCCGGGCACCCGGCGCCGCCGCGCGCGATTGCGCGGCGGACGCGGCCGGGCTGCCCATCAGGGCCGCCCGCGGCCAGGCGGCCGAAGGGGCGCCGCGCGCGCCATCCGCGACCGGATCAGGTAGATCGCCGCCGCAACCGCCCAGGCTGCGCAGGTCGGCGCCACCCATTGCTGCAGGTTCGGCAGCGACCAGCCGTACAGGAACTCGGCGCCGAGATGCGCCTGCACGGCGTCCCACCCGGCATGCTTGATGTCGTGTTCCCGCTGCCCGGCCTCGCGACCGTAGTAGTAGGTCGAGACCACGAGCGCCGCGATGCCTTCCGGCCGGGGGCTGCGCAGCAGGATCAGCGCGGCCGCGACCCCGGCGGTCTCGGGGATCGCCGTCAGCGCGTGGCTCATCGCCGGGTTCGCGACCATGAAGGCGACGAGCGTTCCGAGCATGGGCGGCGCTTACACCAATCCCGACGCGCCGTCTGCGACGGCCCGGATCCGCGCCGAGATCCGCGCCGAGATCCGCGACCGCGTTCGCGTCTGCATCCGCGGCCGCCGCCGCGCGGTTGACGGAGCGGGACCGGAGCATCGGAGCCGCGCATGACCGACACCCACGAACTCGGCCGCTTCGTCACCGCGCAGGAGGGCGTCTACGCGCAAGCCCTGGCGGAATTGCAGGCCGGGGACAAGCGCAGCCACTGGATGTGGTTCGTCTTCCCGCAGATCGCCGGGCTCGGCGCGAGCCCGATGGCGCAGCGTTACGCCATCGGGTCCCTCGCGGAGGCCGAGGCCTACGCGGCGCACCCGGTGCTCGGCGCGCGCCTGCGCGCCTGCACGGCGGCCGTCAACGCCGTCGCCGGCCGCTCGGCCCGCGCGATCTTCGGCGCGCCCGACGATCTGAAGTTCCGCTCCAGCATGACGCTGTTCGCCCGCGCCGTGCCGGGGGAGCCGCTCTTCGCCGACGCGCTGGCGCGCTACTTCGACGGCGTCCCCGATCCGCGGACGCTGGAGAAGCTGGGGGCCGGCTAGCGCAGTTCCCGATCGCGTTGCGACGGCTTGGAGGGACGATGCCTTCGGCCGAGGCCGCGCCGTTCCTTCGCTCCCACGCCCCCTCTCCCGTGCGGGAGAGGGTTGGGGTGAGGGATGCGATCTCTCCGGACGGACCTGATGCCTCGCCCCTGTCCCTCTCCCGCGCGGGAGAGGGGACTCGCGCCCCGTGCGGCGCGGGCTCGGCGATCGCGGCCGTCCCGATCCGGTCGGGAACGGCCCTGGGGCCTCACCGGCCCCACAGCCCGACCCGCTCGGCGCGGGCCTGCTCCTCGGCGCCCAGGAGGTCCGGCGGCGCGTCCTCCGAGGCCCGCGCGCCGCCCGCCGCCAGGATCAGCCCGGCGAGGTCGTCGCCCTCGATGCGGCAGCGGGCCGTGGTCCCGTCGGACAGGCCGGTGCAGACCACCTCGCGGCGGCGCAGGTAGCTGGCGAGCTGGCGGGCGAGGTGGCCGCGCTCGCCGACCACGCCGAGGAGGCGCACGACCCGCCCGCGCAGGTTGAGGGTGCCGGTATCGATCACCTCCGGCACGCCGCGGACCTCGCCGGCCGCGGCCGGCTCGGCCGCCGGGGCGGGTGCCGCCGCCCGGGCCGGCTCGGCCCGCTCCGCCGAGGGGCGGGCCTTGCCCTTCGCGAGCTTCTCGGCGGCCCGCTGGACGAAGTCGTGGAAGATCCCGGCCGGCATCTCGCCGCCGAACATGCGGTTCATCGGGCTGTCGTCGTCGTTGCCGACCCAGATCCCGACCACGAGGTCGGGGGTCATGCCGACGAACCACGCGTCGCGGAAATCCTGGCTCGTGCCGGTCTTGCCGCCGATGATCTGGCCGGGCACCCGCGCGGCGCGGCCGGTGCCGGATTCCACCACCGCCTGCAGCGAGTCGAGCATCATGGTGCGCGGCTCCTGCGCCAGCATCGGGCCCGGGGCCGCGTCGGCGCGGACGTAGAGCGGCTGCGGCGCGGCCCCGCGGATCGCCTGGATGCCGTAGGACTGGAGCGGGGTGCGCCCGGACAGGACCGAGCCGTAGGCGCGGGTCATCTCCAGGAGGCTCACGGCGCCGGAGCCGAGGACGAGGCTCGGCACGTTGGGCAGGTCCGACTGGATCCCGAGCTTGCGGGCGGTGGCGATCACCGCCGGGATGCCGACATCCTGCCCGAGCTGGGCCGCCACGGTGTTGATCGAGAGCGCGAAGGCGGTCCGCAGGGGCACGGGGCCCCTGTAGCGGCCGTCGTCGTTCTCGGGCTGCCAGTCGCCGATCTGGACCGGGCGGTCGACCATCACGGATTCCGGCGAGTAGCCCTTCTCGTAGGCTGTCAGGTAGGCGAGGAGCTTGAACAAGGAGCCGGGCTGGCGCTTGGCCTGGACGGCGCGGTTGAACTGGCTGTCCTCATAGTCGCGGCCGCCGACCATGGCGAGGATCGCGCCCTCCTTCGACAGCACCACCATGGCGGCCTGGCCGACCTTGCGGCGGGCGCCGTCCTTGTCGAGGCGGCGGGCCACGACGCCCTCGGCGAGGCTCTGCAGGTCGAGGTTGAGGGTCGAGCGCACCGTCATGTCGCCGTCGGTGCCGGCGAGGCGCTTCACGTCGCCCGCGATCATGTCGAGGAAGTAGTTGGTGCCGGGCGGCGCCTCGGGCGGCGACTTCAGGGTTACGCTCTGCTTGCGCGCGGCGTCGGCCTCTGCCTGCGTGATCGCGCCGGTCTCGACCATGGCCTGGAGCACCACGTCGGCGCGCTCCTTGGCGCCGCCGAGGTTGCGGGTCGGGGCGAGCTGCGAGGGCGCCCGCACCAGCCCGGCCAGCATGGCCGATTCCGGCAGGTTCAGGGCCTTGGCGGGCTTGCCGAAATAGCGCCGCGCCGCCGCGTCCGCCCCGTAGGCGCCGGCGCCGAAATAGGCGGAGTCGAGGTAGCCGAGCAGGATCGCGTCCTTGCTCATCGTCGACTCGACCCGCAGGGCCAGGAAGGCTTCCTGCACCTTCCGCCAGAGCGTCTTCTCCTGGTTGAGGGAGGTCAGGCGGACGTATTGCTGGGTGATGGTCGAGCCGCCCTCGCGCACGCCGCCGCCGCGGACATTGCGCCACGCCGCCCGGGCGAGGCCGCGCAGGTCGATGCCCCAGTGGCTGTAGAAGCGGCGGTCCTCGATCGCCACGATCGCCTGGGCGAGGTGCGGCGGCAGGTCGGCCGCGGTGAGCTTCTGGCCGCGGAAGCTGCCGCGGGTGGCGAAGACCCGGCCGTCGTCGGCCTCGACGGTGATCGCCCGCTGGCCGGTCTCGACCACGGCGCCGCCCAGCGGCGGCAGGCTCACGAAGGCCGCGAACAGGTAGATCGCCAGCGCCAGGGCCGGCAGCAGGACCACCGCGGCGGCGGCCATCAGGGCCGGGTGCCGGCGGCCGAGGACCGGGTGCGCGCGCCGGCCCAGGACGCGCGCGTCCGTCTCGGCGACGGCGGGCGGGAGATCCGCCGGGGCCGGTCGCGCCCGTGCCCGCGCCGCGCGCTCCGCCGCGCGCGCCGACAGGGCCCGGCCGGTCCGCGCGAGGCCGAGCCCGGCCGCGGCGAGGAGGGTCCGGAGATGGCGCGCGAGGTCGCGCGCGGCGCGGCCGGCCTCGCGGGCGGCGAGCCGCGGGTCCGGGGCGTCGGCGGCGGGGTCCGGCTTCGGCGGTTTCGGCCCGTCGGCCGGGGCGCGTTCCGGCGCGTCGGGCGTCATCGTGGTGCGTGTTCCGGGACCGGCCGATCCGGCCGACCGAGCCTTCTAAGCCGCATCCGTCCCGGTGTCGCGCCGGTGCGGGGTCGCGGGACGGGCGGCGCGTCGATCGCGCCGCGACCGTGTGGATCGGGTCACGGCGCCCGATCCGGTCCCGGGCCGGCTCACCGGCCGAGCGGCGCTCCCGGACCGGCGGCCCCGTGCTGGGCGCGCAGCTTGAAGGCCAGGATCAGCAGGAGGATGCCGAAAGCGAAGGTGTAGGAGCCGATCCACCACGTCAGCACCAGGGCCGACATGCCCGGGTTGATGAGCAGCGCGAGGCCGAACAGGATCGACACGACCCCGCCGAGGACGAGCCACCAGCGCCCGTAATGGAGGTGCAGGCGGAAGGCGGCGGCGATCATCAGGCCGCCGGTGACCAGCGCCCACGCGGCGAGCAGCAGCACGAACGCCCAGACGGCGGCGGCCGGCACCAGCACCGCGGCGACGCCCACGACGATGTCGACGAGCCCCTCGAGCAGCAGGAAGCCCCAGCGCTCGTGGCGCTGCGCGGCCCGGACCGCGCCGACGACGGCGACGACGCCGTCGACGAGCATGTAGGCGGCGAAGAACAGGACCAGCGAGAGCACGAAGGCGCCCGGCGCGATGAACGCGATCGCCCCGAACAGGATCGCGACGACGCCGCGCAGGGCGACGAGCCACCAGTTCCGTGCCAGCGCCGCGCTCATGGCGTCGAGGCGGGCCGCGCCGACGAGCGGGATGCCGGAGGGGGTGGTCGCCGGACCGGATCCGGGGCGGTTCGGCGTCGGGGATGGACTGCTGGTCATGGCGAACTCCTGGGCCTTGAGGCCGGGAACGGCAAAGGTTCCGGGCGCAGAACGCCGCAGTGCGGCATGCGTTCCTAGGCGGGCAGATCTGCGCGTGGAACCTTGGGCCTGCGGCCGGCTTGTGCTGCCTGAGGCGGGCGATGCGACAAGCCCGGTCACCCCCCGGGTGGCCGGCCCATCGGGCGACGACTTCCCATGTTTGACGATCAGCGGCACCTCTCCGAGGACGAGGCGCGCCCGCGGCCGGCCGACGGCCGGGCCGTCGCACGCGAGCGCGACGTGCTCGATCTCGGCCGCGCCGCGCCGGCCGCGGCCGGCGGGACCGGTCGCGAGACCGCGCGCGAGCCCGGCGCGGAGCAGGCCGACGACGACGCGCCCGAGGCGCAGGACGGGCACGCCGACGACGACGCGGCGGAGTCCGACGACGACGGCGGGGACGACGCGCGGCGCCCCAACGTCCTGCGCCGCCACCCGCTCGCGTTCCTGCTCGGCGCGCTCGCGGTCGTCGCGCTCTGCGTCGGGGTGTTCTTCTACTGGCTGCTGTACATGCACCCGTACGAGAGCACCGACGACGCCTTCGTCGACGCGCGCAGCATCTCGATCCAGCCGAAGGTCGGCGGCTACCTGGTGGACGTGCCGGTCACCGACAACCAGCACGTCGAGGCCGGGCAGATCCTGTTCCAGGTCTTCCAGCGCGACTACGACATCGCCCTCGATCAGGCGAAGGCGCAGGTCGCCGCCGACGAGGCCGGCATCAAGAACATCGACGCGCAGATCCAGGCGCAGTACGCCAACATCGACGTCTCCAAGGCGCAGGTCGCCACCGCCGAGGCGGCGCTGAAGTTCGCCCAGGAGGACGCGGCCCGCTACAAGGACCTCGCCGAGCGCGGCTCCGGCTCGGTCCAGCAGTCGCAGTCGGCGACCTCGACGCTGCAGCAGCGGCAGGCGGCCGTGCAGAGCGCCAACGCCAGCGTGGTCGCCGCGCAGAAGCAGGTCGGCTCGCTCCAGGCCCAGAAGGCCTCGACCCAGGCGCAGCTCGGCCGCGACCGGGCGCAGGTCGAGCAGGCCGAGCTGAACCTCGGCTACACGACGGTCCGCGCCGTCCAGGGCGGCCGCGTCGTGCGGCTCACCGGCGGCGTCGGCCAGCTCGCCCAGGCCGGCCAGACCCTGGCGATGTTCGTGCCCGACGACATCTGGGTGACGGCGAACTTCAAGGAGACGCAGATCACCGACATGCGGCCGGGCCAGCCGGTCGCCATCGAGATCGACGCGTATCCCGGCCGCAAGATCCAGGGCACGGTCGCCTCGGTGCAGCCGGGCTCGGGCACCGCCTTCAGCCTGCTGCCGGCGCAGAACGCCACCGGCAACTACGTGAAGGTGACCCAGCGCATCCCGGTCAAGATCGTGGTCAAGTCCTGGCCGACGGACGTGTCGATCGGCCCGGGCATGTCGATCGTCCCGACCGTCACGGTGCGGTGAGCGCAGTGGCCAGCCGGGGGAGCGCGGCCGCGCCCGGGCGCGGGCCGGGTGCGGGCAGACGGAACGGGGGCAAGGAGAACGGAAGCAAGCCCGGGTCCGGGAAGGCGCCGGGCGGCCACAATCCGTGGCTGATCGCCGGCGTGGTCGCGCTGGCGACCTTCATGGAGGTGCTCGACACCACCATCGCCAACGTGGCCCTGCGCTACATCTCGGGCGGGCTCGCGGTCGGCCCCGACGAGGCGGCCTGGGTGGTGACGAGCTACCTCGTCGCCAACGCGATCACCCTGACGGCGTCGAGCTTCCTGGCCAAGCGCTACGGCCGCAAGGCGTTCTTCATGTGGTCGGTGGCGCTGTTCACCGTGTCGTCGATCCTGTGCGGCTTCGCCTGGAGCCTGGAATCGCTGCTGCTGTTCCGGGTGATGCAGGGGCTCGGCGGCGGCGGCATGGCGCCGCTCGCGCAGTCGATCCTGGCCGATTCCTTCCCGCCGGAGAAGCGCGGCCAGGCCTTCGCGCTCTACGGGGTCGCCATCGTGGTGGCGCCGGTGATCGGCCCGACACTCGGCGGCTGGCTGTCCGACAACGCCTCCTGGCACTGGTGCTTCCTGATCAACGGGCCGGTCGGCGTCCTCGCCCTCGGGCTGATGTACTGGCTGATCGAGGACAGCGACGCGGCCAAGAAGGAGCGCCGCGCCCTGGTGCGCAAGGGCATCCGCTTCGACATCGTCGGCTTCGTGCTGGTCGCCCTGTTCCTGGGCTCGCTGGAGGTGATCCTCGACGAGGGCCAGCGGAAGGACTGGTTCGGCACCTCGACGCTGATGAACGTCTCCGGCGTGCTGATGGTCGTCTCGTTCATCGCCATGATCCCGTGGCTGCTGACGCGCGAGAACCCGGTCGTCGACCTCCGCCTCATCGGCAACCGCCAGTTCGGCTCGTGCTTCCTGGTGATGATGTTCACCGGGGCGATCCTGATCGCCACCACGCAGTTCATCCCGCAGATCACGCAGGAATATTACGGCTACACCGCCACCCTGTCGGGCCTCGTCCTCGGCCCGGGCGGCATCGTCACGGTGGTGATGATGTTCCTCACCGGCCGGATCTCGTCCTACGTCCAGCCGAAATGGCTGATCGCCACCGGCATGACCATCGTGGCGCTGGGGATGTACGACCTGACGCGGATCGACGGCAGCACGACCTTCGCGTTCTTCGCGTGGTCGCGGGTCTATATCGGCATCGGCCTGCCGATGGTGTTCCTGTCGATCACCTCGGCCTCGTACGAGGGGATCCGCAAGGACCAGACCGACCAGGCCTCGGCGCTGATCAACGTCGCCCGCAACGTCGGCGGCTCGATGGGCGTCTCCCTGGCGCAGAACATCCTGGCCTACCGGAGCCAGTTCCATCAGAGCCGCCTGGTGGAGAGCGTCAACCCGGCCTCGCCGGCCTACCAGGAGACCATGCGACAGGCGACGCAGTACTTCTCCGAGCACGGCTACGCCGGAATCGAGGCCCAGAACCAGGCCACGGCGTGGATCGGGAGCGTGCTCAGCACGCAGGTGGCCTACTGGGCCTACATCGACGTGTTCTGGGTGCTGGGCCTCGTCGCCGCCTGCGCGGTCCCGCTGGCCCTGAGCCTGAAGAGCGTCAAGCTCGGCGGCGGGGCGCCGGCCGGGGGGCATTGAGGGCGGTCGCGGCCGGGGCGCCGCCCGGACGCCGGACGCGCCGCCGGCGCGAGGACCGGCCTTCGCCCCTAGCCCGGATCGTCGGCGGGCTTCTCGCCCGGCGCCGCGAACAGGTCCTCCGGCGCGACCACGGTGACGCGGCGCTGCGCCACGTCGAGGACCGGCACGAAGGCCTTCGTGAAGGGCAGGAGCGCCGTGGCGCCGCCGTTCGGCGGTCGCAGTTCCAAGAGATCGCCGCCGCCGTAATTCGGCACGGCCACGATCGTCCCGACGAGGGTCCCGGTCTCGTCCACGGCCGCGGCGCCGATCAGGTCGGCGGCGTAGACCTCGTCGTCGTCCTCGGGCGCGTCCAGACGGTCGCGGGGAACGTACAGGGCCACGCGGTTGAGCGCCTCCGCGGCGCTGCGGCCGGAGACGCCCTTGACCCGGGCGATCAGCATGTCGGGCGACGGGCCGGGAGCGGGACGCACGTCGGCGAGCGTCAGCGTCCGGCCGTCGGCCGTCTGAAGGGTTCCGTAGCCGGCGATCGCCTGCGGATCGCCGGTGTAGGATTTGAGCCGGACCTCGCCGTTGAGGCCGTGCGCCCGCCCGAACTCGCCCAGCAGGACGAGGTCGGGATCGGGCGGCACGGGCAGCGGCGCCGGCCTGGGGGCCGGTGCCTTGGGCGAGGTCGCCGCGTCGGGCGCGATCTTGCCGATCGCCGAGCTCGTGCGGCCTCGGCGGCCGCCGTCGCGGGAGGTGGGCCCTGCGGGGCGGCGCGCCATGACCGGAGCGCCTTACGCGGCAGCGTCCTCGGCGGGGGCGGCGGCCTTCTCGGCGCGCTTGGCGGCGCGCTCCTTGGCCTTCTCGCCCGGCTCGGCCTTCTGCGGGTTGTTGCGGGTCGGGCGCTTGGCGAGGCCCGCCTGGTCGAGGAAGCGCAGGACGCGGTCGGTCGGCTGCGCGCCCTTGGCGAGCCAGCTCTGGATCTTCTCGTTGTCGAGCACGATGCGGGCCGGATCGTCCTTGGCCTTCATCGGGTCGTAGGCGCCGACCTTGTCGATGAAGCGGCCGTCGCGCGGGGCGCGGGCGTCGGCGACGACGATGCGGTAATAGGGGCGCTTCTTGGCGCCGCCGCGGGTGAGACGGATCTTGAGGGCCATGGTCTGACTACTTTCGCTGTTGCTCGATCTGGGACTCGTGGTCCGCCTTGATCGACTGGTGGTGCCGAATGACTTCCTTGACCACGAAGGCCAGAAACTTCTCGGCGAAGTCGGGGTCGAGCTTGGCCTCGACCGCGAGCTTGCGGAGCCGGGCGACCTGACGGGCCTCCCGGTCCGGATCGGAAGGGGGGATCCCCTTTCGGGCCTTGAGCTCGCCGACCCGCTGCGTGCAGCGGAAACGCTCGGCGAGGAGGTGGATCAGCGCCGCATCGAAGTTGTCGATGCTGTCCCGCAGGCGCGCGAGTTCGGGATCGACGGCCTGGGCCGCGAGCACGCTCATTTCTTCTTCCCCGGCATGAACCCGCCGAGACCCGGCAGCTTCGGACCGCCGAGGCCCGGAAGCCCCGGGATCTTGGGCATCCCGCCCCCGCCCAGGCCCGGCGGCATCGGCGGCAGCTTGCCGCCGAACTGCTTCTCGAGCTGCGCGATCTGCTCCGGCGTCGGCTCCGGCATGCCGGGCGGGAGACCGGGCATGCCGCCGCCCATCCCGCCCATCCCGCCGCCGCCGAGGCCGAACATCGAGCCGAGCGCCTGCCCGATCCCGCGCTTGCCCTGGCCCATCGCCTTCATCATGTCGGCCATGGTCCGGTGCATCTTCAGGAGCTTGTTGATCTCCGAGACGTCGACCCCCGAGCCCGCCGCGATGCGCTTCTTGCGGCTGTTCTTGAGGAGGTCGGGGTTCTTCCGCTCCTGCGGGGTCATCGACGAGATGATCGCCCGCTGGCGCTTGAACATCTTCTCGTCGAGGTTGGCGCCCTCGACCTGCTTCTTGATCTGGCCCATCCCGGGCAGCATGCCCATCAGGCCGCCGATGCCGCCCATCTTCTCCATCTGGGCGAGCTGCATGGAGAGATCCTCCAGGTCGAACTTGCCCTTGCGCATCTTCTCCGCGGTGCGGAGCGCCTGCTCGTGGTCGATGGTCTCGGCGGCCTTCTCGACGAGCGAGACGATGTCGCCCATGCCGAGGATGCGGTTGGCGACGCGGGCCGGGTGGAACTCTTCCAGCGCGTCGACCTTCTCGCCGACGCCGACCAGCTTGATCGGCTTGCCGGTGACGGCGCGCATCGACAGCGCCGCGCCGCCGCGGGAATCGCCGTCCATGCGGGTCAGCACGATGCCGGTGACGCCGAGCCGCTCGTCGAAGGCGCGGGCGGTGTTGACGGCGTCCTGACCGGTGAGCGCGTCGGCGACCAGCAGCACCTCGTGGGGCCTCGTCGCGGCCTTCACCTCGGCGGCCTCGGCCATCAGGCCCTCGTCCACCGTGGTGCGGCCGGCGGTGTCGAGCATCACCACGTCGAAGCCGCCGAGACGGGCGGCGTCCATGGCGCGCTTGGCGATCTGCACCGCCGACTGGCCGGCGACGATCGGCAGGGACTCGACGCCGACCTGCTTGGCCAGCACCGCGAGCTGCTCCATGGCGGCCGGGCGGCGGGTGTCGAGGGAGGCGAGCAGCACCTTGCGCTTCTCGCGGTCGGCGAGGCGCCGGGCGATCTTGGCCGTGGTGGTGGTCTTGCCCGAGCCCTGCAGGCCGACCATCAGGATCGGCACCGGGGCGGGGGCGTTGAGATCGACGGTCTCGGCGTCGGTGCCGAGCATCGCCACGAGCTCGTCGTTGACGATCTTCACGACCATCTGGCCGGGCGTCACCGACTTGAGCACGACGGCGCCGACGGCCTTCTCCTTCACCCGGTCGGTGAAGCCGCGGACCACCTCGAGGGCGACGTCGGCCTCCAGGAGGGCGCGGCGCACCTCGCGCATGGCGGCGGTGACGTCGGCCTCGGTCAGGGCACCGCGACGGGTGAGCCCCGAGAGGATGCCTGAGAGGCGGTCGGACAGGCCTTCGAACATGTTCCTGACGCCCCGCCGTTACTGCTCGAGCCCGGCGCGCTCGACGCGGCGCGCCTGGAGGGCGGCCTCGAAGCCGCGCACGGCCTTGGCGAACTTGTCCCGGCATTCCGGGTTGCAGAAGCCGACCACGGCGCCGTTGTAGAGCGTCAGCGAGTCGGCCGAGATCGGCTTGCCCGACCACGGGCAGGTCTCGTTGATCGCGTCCTCGATCTTCAACGCTTCTTGATCTCGCGTCATGCGGGTGCCTCGGCCGGCGGATCCCGTCATCGCCCATCGGCCAACACCCATCGCGCCCGAGGGCGCACACGCGCTGTCGGGCGTTGACCTCCGGCCTCGAGGGCCAGTCGGCTTGGCGTCGGTCGATCGGCAACGGATCGGGAGGCCGGGGCGTAGCGGCAGCCGGCCGGAAAGTCAATTTTTCGGCCCGCCGGGCGCCGCAACGGTGCCAGAACGGGCCGCCGATCGGTGTTAACCTTTACCGATCGTTAAGCATGTTGGGATTGTCTTCGGGCCATATTCGCTCAGGACGCCCGCCGATGTCGGAACCCGCCCGCTCTCACTCGCCGACCGAGTCCGGCAGCTTTCCCACGACCGGTCCGCTCCGCGACTGGCTGACGGCGATGAAGGCCCAGGCGCCGGCCGAGGCCCGCGGCGAGGCGCGGCCGGCTGAGGTTCTGCCCGAGGCGAAGCGGCCCCGCGGCGCCGAGGCGGCGTGGTCGCCCCGCGTCGTTCCGGGCCCCGAGGCCCCGCGGGGCGCGGCCGAGGATCCCGACATCGCCGAGCTGATGGCCGAGAACCTGATGCTGAAGGCCAAGCTCCGCGTGGAGGCCGAGCGCCAGGACGAGCTGCAGGCCATCCTGGCCGACGAGATCCGGACCCTGCGCGAGCATATCCGCGACGAGATCGGCTCCCTGGAGGATCTCCGGGCCGAGCAGGAGGACGTCCGCGTCGAACGCGAGGAGTTCCGCGGGGAGCGGGAGCGCTTCCGGGCCGAGCGCGAGGAGCTGCGCGCCGAGCGGGACCGGGCAATCGCGGAGCGGGACGCCCTGCGGGCCGAGCGGCTGACCCTGGCCGGCGAGCGCGACGCCCTGCGCGAGGAGCGCGACCTGTGGCGCGCCCGGACCGAGGCGCTCGCCCAGCCGCTGTTCCAGTCCCAGCGGCGCTGAGCGACGCCGACCGCATTTCCGGACCCTGAAACGCCGAAGGGCCACCCGAGAGGGTGGCCCTTCCATTGCCGAACCGTGCTGTCCGGCGGAACTGTCCCGAGATCGGGTCTCTGACGCGTCTTAGAGCGACGCGCCGGAGGCGACGGTCCAGGTCCGATGAGCCGAGACACACGGCTGATGACAATGAGACACTGGATCACCTCCTTTCGTTGGTTGCGGGTGAAGCGAAGGTAGGTGGCCGCGCCCGGCTTGTGAAGCCCCGCGCCTGCGCCCGTTTGTCCTCCCCGGCCCGGCGCTTCCCCGTCCCGGCGGCCGGGCGTATGACGGGCGCCCCGAGGTCTGCCCGAACCGCCTTGAACGCGCCCTTCGCCAACCCGCCGCGCCCCGCCGACGAGGCCGCGCTCGATCCCGACGCGATGCGCCAGCCGCTCGGCAACGCGTGGTACTGCGTCGGGCAGTCCCGGAGCCTCGGCAGGGCGGGCGGCCGGTCGGCCCTGCGGGCCGTGGCGCTGAACGGCGAGCAGATCGTGCTGGGCCGCGCCCCCGACGGCACGCCCTTCGCGCTGCGCGACCGCTGCCCCCACCGCGGCATGGCCCTGTCGAAGGGCCGCTTCGACGGCGACACCCTGATGTGCCCGTTCCACGGCTGGCGCTTCGGCACCGACGGGCGCTGCCGCGACGTCCCGACCCTGTCGGAGCACGACGCCGCCGACTTCTCGCGCATCCAGGTGCAGCGCTTCCCCGTGCGGGAGAGCGCCGGCTTCCTCTGGGTCAACCCGCATCTCGGCCCGGCCGCCGGCGCGGTGCCGGAGGTGCCGGCGCTGGATTTCGAGCCGGCCGGCTCCCTCGTGGTCGAGCTGGAGGTCGAGGCCTCCTTCGACCTGACGACGCTGAGCCTCGTCGATCCCGGGCACGTCGCCTTCGTCCACGATTCGTGGTGGTTCCGGCCCTCGAAGCAGCTCCGCGAGAAGGTGAAGACATTCCAGCCGGTGCCCCACGGCTTCGTGATGACGAGCCACGCGACCACGACGAGCTCGCCGGTCTACCGCCTGCTCGGCGGCGTCCCCGAGGTCGAGATCGAGTTCCGCCTGCCCGGCGTGCGGCTGGAGCGCATCCGCGCGGGGGCGAAGCGGGTGGCGAACTACACCTTCGCGACGCCGCTGACGCCGGACCGGACGCTGCTCACCAACGCCCTCTACTGGAGCATGCCGGCCCTGAACCTGCTCAGACCGGTCGCGCACCCGCTGATGCGGCAGTTCCTGACCCAGGACCAGCAGGTGCTCCAGCACGCGCAGGACGGGCTCGACCGCAAGCCCACCATGGTGCTGTTCGGCCAGGGCGACCTGCCCTCGCAATGGTATTTCCGGCTGAAGCGCGAGGCCCTGGAATCGGCTCGCGACGGGCGCCCGTTCGTCAACCCGCTGGAGCGCCGCGAGCTGCGCTGGCGCTCCTGAGGCGCCACTACCGCGCCGTCGCGTCGTCGCGGCAGGGGCGGACCGTCTCCGGCCTCGGGCGGGCGTCCGGCGCGGGCGCCGCGAACACCGCCAGGTAGGCCCCGTCCGCGAGCGGCTGGAAGCCGGTCTCGCGGTAGCCCGCGGCGGCGAGCTCGCAGCGCAGGAGCGCCGGCGGTGTGCCGTGCCGGGAGGGAACGGCGTCGGCATCGACGATCCCGACCCGGCCGCCCGGGCGCATCGCGGCGGCGAGGTTGTGGAGCAGACCGAAGGGCTGGGTGATCTCGTGGTACATGTGGACGAGGATCGCCGCGTCGACCGAGGCCGGGGGCAGGCGCGGGTCGTGCGGCTCGCCGCGCACGACCGTGACGTTCCCGAGCGGCCGCACCCGCGTCTCCAGGGCCGCCAGGTAGGACGGCGTCACGTCCTCGGCGAGCACGCGCCCGCGCGGCCCGACCCGGGGGCTCAGCCGCACCGCGTAGTAGCCGCTGCCGGCACCGATATCCGCCACCGTCTCGCCGGGCGCGATGCCCATCCCCCTGGCGACCTGCTCGAACTCGCCGGCCCTGTCGCGCTCGGCCTCCGAGGACCAGCGCGGCGCGACGATCTCGGCCACGGGCCGGTCGGGCCTGGGGAAGGCGGCGGCGGGCGCACCCGGGGGCGCCAGGGGCTCGGCGGCGCGGACCGGGCCGGCCAATGCGGCAATGGCCGCGGCAGTGGCGGCAGTGGCGGCAGCGAGGAGGGCGAGGGCGCGGATCATGGCCGACAACCCGCCGGGCGCGACGGCGGTGCCGGGCCCGTTGACCGTGCCGCACCCCGCGCGCCATCAAGCGCCATGACGCGCGCGGACACGCCCTGGCGGGCCACGATCCTCACCCTCTACCCGGAGATGTTCCCGGGCCCGCTGGGCGTGTCCCTGTCGGGCGACGCCCTGGCGCGGGGCGACTGGATCCTGGAGGCCCGCAACATCCGCGAGCACGGCCTCGGCCGCCACCGCTCGGTCGACGACACGCCGGCCGGCGGCGGGGCCGGGATGGTCCTGCGCTGCGACGTGCTCGGCGCCGCCATCGACGCCGCGGCCGTCGACGCCGCGACCAGGGCCGACGACCCGCGCCCGCGCCTGCTGATGTCGCCCCGCGGCCGGCCGCTCACCCAGGCCCGCGTGCGCGACCTCGCGGCGGGACCGGGCGCGCTGATCGTCTGCGGCCGCTTCGAGGGCGTCGACGAGCGCGTGATCGCCGGGCGCGGCCTCGAGGAGGTCTCGATCGGCGACTACGTGCTGTCGGGCGGCGAGATCGCCGCCCTGGTGGTGCTGGACGCCTGCGTGCGCCTCCTGCCCGGCGTGATGGGCAAGATGGAATCCGGCGTCGAGGAGAGCTTCGAGGGCGGGCTCCTCGAGTACCCGCACTACACGCGCCCCCGCGACTGGGAGGGCCGCGCGATCCCCGATGTCCTCTCCGGCGGCAACCACGCCGCCATCGCCCGCTGGCGGCGGGCGGAGGCCGAGCGGATCACCGCCGAGCGGCGCCCGGACCTGCGCGGCGGGACTGTCGCCGGTCAGGCCGGCTCGAGGTCGATCACCGGGCCGTCGCGGTCGTAATCCAGCGGGTCGAGCTGCAGCGGCCGCGGCACGAGCCGCGGTGTCCGGCTCGCCAGCACGATGCGCGGTATTAAGGCCCCAATAACCAAGAGTAGAACGGACCAGACCGCCAATATCGCGGCGCTGTGGAAAGTCATCGGCGCACCTCAAACGCTACGCGGCACCTCATTAAGGCTAACGGGCCCGGCTTAATCGACTGTTCCCCGCCCTCCGGGCCACTGTCCCGGCCAGGGGCAGCGCGGCGAAGACTGCTGGCGGGACAGGCGCTTGCAAGCCGGCCGGTTTCGGCGCATGCGCGAGCCGGGACGCGCCTCCCCGCGGGAGCGCGGCCCTCTGCAAGGATGGATCCGCCATGACCAGCCGCCCCACGCAGCGCCCGCGCGTGCCCCACTTCTCCTCCGGCCCCTGCGCCAAGCGCCCCGGCTGGACCCCGGCCGCGCTGGCCGACGCCGCCCTCGGCCGGTCGCACCGCTCCCCCGTCGGCAAGGCCAAGCTCGGCCGGGCGATCGACCTGACCCGCGCGGTCCTGCAGGTGCCGGCCGAGTACCGGATCGGCATCGTCCCGGCCTCCGACACCGGCGCCGTCGAGATGGCGATGTGGACGATGCTCGGGCCGAAGCCCGTCGAGGTCGCCGCCTGGGAGGCGTTCGGCAAGGAGTGGGTCACGGACGCGCTGAAGCAGCTCAAGATCGCGCCCCGCATCCACCAGACCCCCTACGGCATCCTGCCGGACCTCGCGGCGATCGACACGAAACGCAGCGACGTGGTCTTCACCTGGAACGGCACCGCGGCCGGCGTGAAGGTGCCGGACGGCGACTGGATCGCGGCCGACCGCGAGGGCCTGACGATCTGCGACGCGACCTCGGCGGCCTTCGCCCAACCCCTGCCCTGGGACAAGCTCGATGTCGTGACCTTCTCCTGGCAGAAGGTGATGGGCGGCGAGGCGGCGCACGGCATGCTGATCCTCTCGCCCCGCGCCGTGGCGCGGCTGGAGAGCCACACGCCGTCCTGGCCCCTGCCGAAGATCTTCCGCCTCACCAAGGACGGGAAGCTGATCGAGGGCATCTTCAAGGGCGACACGATCAACACGCCCTCGATGCTGGCCGTCGAGGACTACCTCGACACCCTGGACTGGGCCGAGCGGATCGGCGGCCTGCCGGCGCTGCACGCGCGGGCCGACGCCAACGCCAAGGCGATCTACGACTGGGTCGCGCGCACGCCCTGGATCGCGCCGCTGGCCGCCGATCCCGCCACCTACTCGAACACGGGCGTCTGCCTCGTGATCGCCGATCCGGACGTGCTCGCCCGCGGCGACGCGGCGGTCTCGGCCTTCGCGGCGGGGATCGTCGAGCGCCTCGACCGGGAGGGCGTCGCCCTCGACATCGGCGCCTACCGCGACGCCCCGGCGGGCCTGCGGATCTGGTGCGGCGCCACCGTCGAGACCGCCGATCTCGAGGCGCTGACGCCCTGGCTCGACTGGGCCTTCGCGGAGGAGAAGGCGGCGCTGACGCGGGCGGCGTAAATGCTTCGGGTTTGATGCCCGGTCGCCGCTCCGTATCGTCTTTGCGAGCGGAGCGAAGCAATCCAGGGCTTCGCTCCGATTCCGACCGCAGCGCTGCCCTGGGTCGCTTCGCTGCGCTCGCGATGACGGCCCGACGCGAAAAACCCCGGCCCTCTCGGAGCCGGGGTTTTCCTGTCCGCGGACGCGGCCCCGCGGGGCCGCGCCGTCCGTCTCAGTAGTTGTAGGCGCGCTCGCCGTGATCGGCGATGTCGAGACCCTCGCGCTCCTCCTCCTGCGTGACACGCAGGCCGATCGTCACGTCGACGAGCTTGTAGAGGATCGCCGAGCCGATGCCCGACCACAGGAGCGTCAGGCCGACCGCCTCGGCCTGGACGATGAGCTGGCTCATCATGTCGTAGGCACCGACGGCGAGCTCGCCCGGCTTCGAGGTGTAGTCGGGAATGCCGACGCCGCCGAGGTTCGGATCGACCAGGATGCCGGTCGCCAGCGCGCCCAGGATGCCGCCGACGCAGTGGACGCCGAAGACGTCCAGCGAGTCGTCGTAGCCCAGCGCGTTCTTCACCGTGGAGCACATCACGAAGCAGACCACGCCGGCGACGAGGCCGAGCACGATCGAGCCCATCGGGCCGGCGAAGCCGGAGGCCGGGGTGACCGCGACGAGGCCGGCGACCGCGCCCGACAGCATGCCGAGCAGGGACGGCTTGCCCTTGAGGGCCCACTCGGCGAACAGCCACGCCACCGCGGCGCCGCAGGTCGCCACGAAGGTGTTGAGCATGGCGAGGGCGGCGGTGCCGTTGGACTCGAGGTTCGAGCCGGCGTTGAAGCCGAACCAGCCGACCCACAGCAGCGAGGCGCCGATCATCGTCATGGTCAGGGAGTGCGGGGCGAGCAGGTCACGGCCGTAGCCGATGCGCTTGCCCATGATCAGGCAGCCGACGAAGCCGGCGATGCCCGCGTTGATGTGCACCACGGTGCCGCCGGCGAAGTCGAGGGCGCCCTTCTGGAAGAGGAAGCCGGCGTCCTTGTTGACCGCGTCGAGGGCCGCCTGGGCGGTCGCCTTCGACGCGTCGTCGGTGGCGGCGGCCAGAGCCTTGGCGGCGTTGCCGACGGCGTCCGGGCCGGCCCAGTACCAGACCATGTGGGCCATCGGGAAGTAGATGATCGTGACCCAGAGGATCGTGAACACCACGAGCGCGGAGAACTTCATCCGCTCGGCGAAGGCGCCGACGATCAGCGCGGGCGTGATCATGGCGAACGTCATCTGGAAGCACAGATAGGCGTATTCGGGGATCACGACGCCGTTCGAGAAGGTCGCGACGGTCGAGTTCGCGTCGATACCCTTCAGGAACGCCTTCGAGAAGCCGCCGACGAAGTCGTTGAGGCCGCCGCCGCTGGTGAAGGCGAGGCTGTAGCCGTAGAACACCCAGAGCAGGCCGACGATCGACACGATCGCGAACACCTGGGTCAGCACCGACAGCATGTTCTTGGTGCGCACGAGACCGCCGTAGAACAGCGCGAGGCCGGGGATGCTCATCATCAGCACCAGGGCCGACGAGATCATCATCCAGGCCGTGTCGCCCTTGTTGGGGATCGGCGAGGGCGGCGGCGAGGCGGCTTCCGGTGTCGGGGTCTGCGCGAGGGACGGCTCGATCAGGAGGGCGGCGATCGCCGCTCCTCCCAAGCCGAGCATGAGGGCATGACGAAGTTTCATGGGCACGTGGCTCCCGGTCTCAAGTCCGTAGTGTTTCAGGAGGTCTGGGGATCGGCGGGCCCGGTCGGACCGGGCCGCGGATCAGAGGGCGTCGGCGTCGGTCTCGCCGGTCCGGATGCGCACTGCCTTCTCCAGCGGCATCACGAAGATCTTGCCGTCGCCGATCTGGCCGGTCCGCGCGGCCCCCGCGATGGCGTCGATCACGCTGGACGTCAGGTCCGAGGCGACGGCGACCTCGATCTTCAGCTTGGGCAGGAAGCTGACCGCGTATTCCGCGCCGCGGTAGATCTCGGTGTGGCCCTTCTGGCGGCCGTAGCCCTTCACCTCCGTCACCGTCAGGCCGTGGACGCCGATTCCGGTGAGCGCGTCGCGCACCTCCTCGAGCTTGAACGGCTTGATGATGGCCATCACGATTTTCATGGGCGACGCCCCCTTCGAAGTCCTTGGGAACCGTTGCCGTCACCCGACCTGCGGGACGAGCCGACCCGGACCGTCCGCAGGCTCGGGATGACCCGCGGTCGAAGGCCGCTATTCAAGGACTATGCCAGACAAGCTTGGCCGGGAACATTTCCGCCGATCGTCATTTTGCCCATCGATTAGTCCGCCACGGCCAGATCGCGGGCATCGCTCGCCGCAACGGCGCACAACGATGAGGCACCCTGCCCGATTTCGTGCATTCCACCCTGTGGCGCACCGGCAACGCACGTCCGGGAAAGCCTCTTTAATCCCGCGTCGGGCGGATCAGACCCTCCTGAGCCACCGACGCCACCAGGTTGCCGGCCCGGTCGAAGATCTGGCCCCGCGCGAAGCCGCGGGCGCCGCCCGCCACCGGGCTGTCCTGCGCGTAGAGCAGCCAGTCGTCGATCCTGACCGGTCGGTGGAACCACAGCGCGTGGTCGAGGCTCGCGGCCTGGATCGTCGGATCGAACACCGAGCGCGCGTGCGGGATCAGCGAGACGTCGAGCAGGGTCATGTCGGAGGCGTAGGCCAGCACGGCCCGGTGCAGCGCCGGATCGTCCGGCAGCGCCGAGGCCGCGCGCAGCCAGACATTGAAGATCGGGTCCGGGGCCCGGCCACCCGCGCCGGCGGGGAGGTAGCGGTTCAGGTCGACCGGCCGCAGCGCGATCGGCCGCTCGCGGCCGAAATAGGCGGCGATCGCCTCCGGCATCCCGGTGCCGCCGGCGGCCGCGAGGGCCTTGCCGTCGAGGAGCCCCTCGGGTCCGGGCACCGCCGGCATCGCCGGCTGGTGCGTCAGCCCCTCCTCGACGACCTGATAGGAGACCGTCGTGGCGAAGATCGCGCGCCCGTGCTGGATCGCCTTGACCCGGCGGGTCGTGAAGCTCCGCCCGTCCCGGATCCGCTCGACCTCGTAGACGATGGGCGTGCGCGGGTCGCCGGGCAGCATGAAGTAGGCGTGGAGGGAGTGGGCGGGGCGGTCGTCCGGCACCGTCCGGGTCGCGGCGACCAGGGCCTGCGCGACCACCTGCCCGCCGAAGACGCGCCGCCAGCCCGTCCTGGGGTTCTGGCCGCGAAACAGGTCGACCTCCAGCCGCTCCAGGTCGAGGATGGCGATCAGCTCGGCGACGGCGTCCGTCATCGCGTCGGTGTTGGCGTCGGTCATGACCCGCGGGGTTTCCGTTCGTTGCCCGCGTGCGACATAGGCTTTTCGGACGAACCAATCCACGCGTCCCGCGCGGGACCCCTAGGAGATCCGCCCCGATGACGGCCGAGACGCCTCGCCCCGGCAGCCGCAGCCTCCTGATCGCCGGCGGCGGCCTGCCCAGCCTCGCCCTGGCGCTCGCCCTGAAGCAGGCCCACGGGCCGGCGCTGGCCGTGACGGTGATCGATCCGGGCGCCGCGGACCCCGCCCGGCATCGCGGCCGCGCCTACGCCCTCGCGGCGGGCGGGCGGCGGATGCTGGAGCGCCTCGGCCTGTGGGCCCGGGTCGCCGACGCGGCCGAGCCGATCGCCGAGATGGTGATCAGCGACAGTCGCCTCGCCGACCCGGTGCGGCCGGTCTTCCTGACCTTCGGCCGCGAGGCGGACGCCGAGCGCGACGACGGCGAGCCCTTCGCCCACATGATCGAGGCCGAGCCGCTCGCCGCGGCCCTCGCGGAGGGCTGCCGGGCGGCGGGGGTGGCGATCGTCGCCGCCGGGGTCGTGCGCGCGCTGCCGGAGGGGGCCGCGATCCGCGCGGCGCTCACCACCGGCGAGACCCTGCGGGGCGACCTGCTGGTGGCCGCCGACGGGGCGCGCTCGCGGCTGCGCGAGGCCGCGCGGATCGGCTGGGTCGGCTGGTCCTACCCGCAGGTCGGCATCGTGGCGACCATCGGCCACGCGCGGCCGCACGAAGGCCGCGCCTTCGAGCACTTCCTGCCCGCTGGCCCGTTCGCGATCCTGCCGCTGCGGGACGGCGGTCCCCTGGGGCACCGCTCCTCCATCGTCTGGACCGAGCGGTCGGAGGACGCCGAGGCCCTGCTCTCCGGCGAGCCCGACGAGGTGCTCGCCGAGATTGAGCGCCGGTTCACCCTGGATCTCGGCACGCTCGCGCTGGAGCACGGCCCGAGCCGGCATCCCCTCGCCTTCGGCATCGCCCGCGCCTTCCGCGCCGAGCGCCTCGCGCTGCTGGGCGACGCCGCCCACGTGATCCACCCGATCGCCGGCCAGGGCCTCAACCTCGGGCTCGCGGACGCCGCGGCGCTGGCCGAGGCCGTGACCGGCGCGCTGCGCCTCGGCCTCGATCCCGGCAGCCCCGACGTGCTGCGCGCCTACGAGCGCGCCCGGCGCTTCGACAGCTTCGCCATGGCGGCGGCCACCGACGGGCTGAACCGGCTGTTCTCGAACGACGCGCTGCCGCTGCGGCTCGCCCGCGACCTCGGCCTCGGCATCGTCGACCGGCTGCCGGGGCTGAAGCGCTTCTTCATCGGCGAGGCCGCGGCCGCGCGCGACTCGCGGCCCCGGCTGATGCGGGGCGAGCCGCTCTGAGGCGCCCGACGTCAGGCCCGTCCCGGAGCGGGGCCGCCCTCGGGCGCGCCGGGGCGGAGCGCGTCGGCGGCCCGCCGCCGACCGAGCGCCCGCGCGGCGCAGATGGCCAGGACGGCGATGACCAGCCCGGCGATCACGTCAACGAAGTAGTGGCCGCCGTCGATCGGCGTGGCGGCGATCAGGAGAGCGTTCACGGCCAGGGCCGGGATCCGGGCCGCGCGCAGGTGCCAGAAGGCCCAGATGTAGAGGGCCCCCAGCGCCGCGTGGAAGCTCGGGAACGTGATGATGCCCTCGACGTGGTCGAGGTTGATCGTCCGGAGCGTGCCGTCGCGCAGGCCGGTCAGGTCCGCGACGTGGACGTAGGACGCGGCCGGGTGCAGGTCGGGGAAGTCCGCCGGTGACAGGCCCAGGTACACGAAGTTCGCCAGGGCCGGCGTCAGCGCCGAGACCAGGACCGTCACCGTGCCGGCGAGGGCGAAGGCGAGGACGAAGTCCTGCAGCGCCCGCAGCCGGCCGCTGAAGCCCAGCAGGATGACCGCCAGCATGGTCTGCAGGATCAGGCTCCGGTAGGCGAGCGACAGCGCCAGTCCGAGCCGCGGATGGCCGTCCACGAAGGTCAGGTAGGCGCGCCAGTCCAGGCCGAGCCGCCGGTCCCAGGCGTCGAATGTCGAATCCCAGAGCGGGCCGCCGGTGCTCGCGACCGCGTACGACAGGGCGGCCGCGCAGGCGCTGAAGGCGATGACCTGCGCCAGCGCGCTGAGCGTCGCGGCGATGCGCGGCTCGGGGCGGCGCGTGCGGTAGACCTGCGCCAGGGCCTCGAGCCCGCCGCAGGCCCCGAGGGTGACGAGGGCGCTGTCCCAGGCGAAGTGCAGCCCGGCGACCGCCATCCAGACGACCGTGGCGACCAGCGTGGCGGCGATCAGGGGCCACGCGCCGACGCCGCCGCGCGGGCGCTCAGCGAACATCGGGGCCCCTGGCGTGTGGCGCTGTCATCGAGGGTCTTGCGGCCGGAATGCGGGCGGATGGTCCCGCACAAGTCTTAAGGATCCGCCCCGGACAAGCCCGGCCTCGGCGCGGTGTCCGGCGCCCGCGCGCGACGCCGGCGGCCGGCGAGCCCGTCGACCAAACCGTCGACGACGCTGTCGGCGGCCGCGCGGACGGCCCGGATCGGCCCGCGCAGCCCGCGAGCCGCGATCAGGTGCAGGGGCAGGCCGATTGCGGCGAGCAGCACCAGGAGGTCCCACCGGTCCCAGGCGGGCCAGTGCGGCGCCAGCAGGAGGAATAAGCCGCTCACGATGTAGAGCTCGAAGCTCGCCCGCCCCAGCAGGCCGGCCGCGGCGCGCGGCGGGCCGCGCAGCCGGCCGGCGACCGCCAGCGCGAACGCCGAGCCCGCCGCGGCCGTCACGGCGAACAGCGCCGGGTCGCCGTACTGCCCGGTCGCGACGTGGACGAAGTTCCGCGGCGCGCAGAGCAGGAGCACCACGAGGCCGAGGGCGCCGAGCAGCGCCGACACGTCGAACGCGCGCCGTCCGAGCCGCCGGCCCGCGACGTAGAACGGCAGGGCGCCGACCAGCGCGTGGACCTGCCAGAACGGGAACGCCCGCGCGCTGCAGATCCACGAGAGGGCCAGGGCGCCGCCCAGGACGACCCAGTCGCCGCCCGGAAAGGCCGCCGCGCGCGCCGCGGCGTCGATCACCCGCACCAGCCCCAAGGCGACCAGGAACCAGAGCACGCCCAGGCCGAAGTGGCGGCCGTACAGCGCGTCGCGGAGCGCGTCCCCCGGCGACAGAGTGCCGTCGACGGCCCGGAGGACCAGCGCGAGGGTGCCGAACGCCAGCGCCACCGCGACGAGCTTCAGCGCGGAGCGGCCGGCGGCGGCGAGACCCGCCTCCCCCTTGATCCGGTCGACCATCCCGCAGAGCAGGAAGAAAAACGGCATGTGGAAGGCGTAGATGACCCGCCAGACCGCGAGGGCCGGCCCCGGCTCGGGCCCCGACGGGCCGTAGAAGACGGGCTGCAGCAGGTGGCCGGAGAGGACCAGCAGCACGGCGAGGCCGCGCGCGGCGTCGAGCTGCAGGTCGCGGGGTGGGGCCATCGGGTCGGTTCGCGGCGTCGGAACTCCGATGATGCCGCGCCGAGCCTTAGCAAGCCGTGTCACCGGATCGCGCGATTCAACCTAGACTGCGCCTCTTCGGCTCAGCGCGTCGGGAGCCAGAGGCGCCCGCGCCTCAGCCGGTGACGAGCGCCCGCGCCCGGCGCAGCCAGCGCAGGGACGCCTCGACCAGGGTCGGGCTGCGGTGCTTGAGGATCGCCGATTTCAGCAGCGTCCGGGGGACTTCCCAGAGCTGGACGGACCCGACCGGGAAATGCGCCACGTCGCCCGGCGTCAGGTGATGGCGGCTGCCGTCGGCGTCGGTGACGAAGACCTCGCCGTCGAGGATGGTGATGATCTCGTCGGCGTGGTGGGTCCAGCGGAACGTGCTGGCCGTGGTGCGCCACAGGTAGACCTGCGCGCTCCCGTCATGGGTCTGCGAGACCTCCGCGACCTCGGTGACGGGGTCGCCGGAGACGACCCAGGCCGCCGGGATCGGCGCCGGGGCGAAGGCGGCGCCGCCCGACCGGACCGCCGTGCTGGCGACGGGGCGGCCCTGCTCGTGCAGCCGGATCTCCGCCGCGAGGCCGATCAGGGCCAGGCCGGCCAGGATGGCGGCAGCGGCGAGCAGCTTCTTCACGGTCGGCTCCCCACCCCGGCGCGGTCGAATCCGCCCGCGCATCCCCCTCGAAGGGGTAGAGGCTCGGACTGTCCCGTTCCAGCCCGCCGGGCCGAACTTCGCGCGTTTAGCTTAACCCGGGCGCGCCGGCTCCGCGGGCCGCTCAGGCCGCGTCCGCCCGGCGCTCGGTGATCCAGCGCGTCGCGTCGGCCCGCGGGGCGACCACGTCGGTGTCGATGCGCAGCTGCGGGCTGTAGGCCGGATCCTCCGCGACGACGTCGCCCCAGCGGCGCAGGAAGCGCGCGATCTGCGAGCCCGGGGCGAAGCTGGTCTGCCGCGAGGCGCTCTCGTGGTGCGCCATCTCGGCGAAGGGCGTGTAGACGATACGGTAGCCGAGCTGCCGCATTTTCAGGCACAGGTCGACGTCGTTGAAGTCGAGGGCGAAGCCCTCGTCGAAGCCGTTGACCGCCTCCAGCACCGCCTTGCGGGTGGCGAAGAGCGCCCCGGTCACCGCCGAGCAGTCGCGCTGCGTCAGGGCCCAGTCGCCGTAGGTCGGCTCGGCCGCGTCCCGGTTGTACCAGGGGTGGGCGAACACGTCGAAGATGCCGCCGGTCATGCCGGCATGCTGGATCTTGCCCGTGGGGAACAGCAGCCGGCCGCCGGCGCCGCCGACGCCGCGGTCCAGCGCGAAGGTCAGGAGCGCCTCGATCCAGCCGGGCCGGCGCACGACGAGGTCGTCGTTCATCAGGATGACGAGGTCGGTCTCGGCCGCGCGCCAGAGCGTGTTCATCTTGGCCGCGTAGTTGAACCGCTCGCCCGGAGCCCGGGTCGTCAGCAGGCGGGTCACGGTGAAGCGGTCGGAGCGGCCGCGATAGATCGCGTCGTCGGCCACGTCGTCGCCGATCAGCACGCGGATCCGGTCGGCCGGGTAGGTGCTGCGGCTGAGACTGTCGAGCAGGTTGATCACGTGGGGCTTGGCGCCCTCGACGGCGCGGCCCTGATCGTCCTTCGGGCGGCTCTGGTTGGTCGGCACCACCAGGGTCACGGCCGGCCGCGCGTCGAGGCTCCGGCGGATCTCCAGCGTGTCGGCGGTCAGCCCCGGGGCGGCGCGCAGCGGCATGCCGGAGGTCTCGAACCAGCGGTCGAGGGCGTGGGCGCGCGCCGTGCGCGTCGCCTTCGGGCGTTCCAGCGGCGAGGCGATCAAGGTCTGGGGGATCCGGTCGATGCCGATCCCCGCGGAGATCGCGCCGAGCAGGAAGCGGAACCACGCGGCGCTGCCGTGGCGCAGGCCGAAATCGGGGCTCAGGCCGGCCAGGGTCGAGACGCGGATCAGCAGCGGGAAGCCGATATAGTCGTCGGCCATGAGGAGGGCCGGGTTGAAGGCCGGCTTGCAGTGGACGCTGCGGACCTGGCCGGCGCCGTCCACCACGGCGTCGTCGCCGTAGAAGATGCCGATATCGGGCCGCTCCGCGAGCGCGCACGTCAGGCGCGCCGCGAGGTCGGGGCGCAGCTCGGAGGCCGCGGGCGCGACGAAGATCGCCCGGCAGGCGGGGAACTGGCCGGCCGCGACCTGGCCGAGCCGGCGCTCGTCGAGGGGGCGGAGTTGCGCGTCGAGGGGCAGCGGCAGGATCGCGTCCGGCCACGGGAGCGTGCCCCACGAGGCCGACGGCGTCGGGACCGGTTTCTTCTTCAACACGGGTCGCGTCTCCGGGGCTTCAGGACCGTTCGGCGGCCAGGAGGCGGGTCAGGCTCGCCTCCATGGCCCGCGCCACCGCGCCGATGGACAGCCGCTCGCGGATGCGCGCGCGGGCGGCGGCGCCGATCCGGGCCGCGTCGCCCCCGGTCACCGCCCGGGCCGCGTCGTTGAGGGCTCGCGTGAGGTCCGCCTCGTCCACCTGGCCCCACTCGGCGCCGCGCAGGTACGGGCCGTAGGTCTGGTCGAGGGCCGTGACCTCCGCCTTCACGGGGAAGCCGCAGGTGGCGTCGAGGAAGTCGCGGCAGCCGCCGTAATCGGTGGCGACCACGACCTTGCCCATCTCCATCGCCTCGGCGATCGTCAGGCCGAAGCCCTCCGAGGAGTGCGACGAGGCGTAGACCGCGCAGAGGTCGAACAGCGCGCCGAGCTCGTTCTGGGAGAGCGGCTGGTCGATCACCACGACGTCGCCGGACGTGCCCACGAGGTCGAGGAGCTTCTTGCCCTCCTCGGGCAGGTCGAACACGTGCTTGGTCTTGAGCACGAGCTGCCAGCCGGCCTGCCCGAGGCCCGCCGCCCGGAAGGCCCGGATCAGCGCGTGCGGGTTCTTGCGGGCGAGGTAGCTGGAGCCGTCGAAGGCGTAGAGGATCACCCGCCTGGACGGGTCGATCGCGAAGGCCTTGCGCAGGTTCGCCTTGGCGGCGGCGCTCACCGGCTCGCCGGCCTCGTTCTCGACCACGTAGGGCACGACGTCGACCGGGATGTCGGTGATCTGCCGGAAGATCGCCGCGCAGAACTCCGTCGGCGCCCAGATCGCGTCGAGCCCGTCGACGGTCGGCAGCCAGCCGCCGGGCACGTGGGAGGTCTCCCAGACGAACAGCCCGATCTTCAGCCGCGCCTCCGCGGCGATCGCCCGCTGTCGGTCGCTCATCAGCGAGTGCCAGCTGTCGCCGTTGAAATGGACCAGCGCGACGTCGGCGGGCCCCGAGAAGGTCCGGGCCTGCCACGCCGGCGCCACCCGGGCGTGGACGTGGAACGGCCGCTCCATCGGGTGGACGTTCAGCGCGAAGGGGGTCCGATGCAGGGCGCGGGCGTAGCTCCGGGCCGCGACGCCGAGGCCGTTGGCGTAGTTCATCGGCGAGACGTAGGCGACGCGCAGCGGCCGCTCCGGCGCCCGGGGCCGGCGCAGGTCCGCCCAGACCCGCGCGCCCGGATACGTGTAGGTCACGTCGAGCCGGTCGAGGTCGAAGCCGCGCTCGGCGATCGCCTCCCGCACCGCCGCCCCGCCGATCGCGGCGTGCTCGCCCAGCAGCGAGCGCTTCACGAACGGGAAGCCCTGGCTGAGCATGTTCTCCCAGTCGAACAGGGTGCGGTTGTTGCGCGGGTCGTTGACCAGCGACATGTGCTTGTTCTGGGCCGAGAACAGGCTGCGCATGCCGAGCCCGGCCGCCCGCATCCGCTGCGAGAAGGTCAGCTCGTACTCGGTGATGACCGCGTTCTTGTCCGGCCAGTTCGCCACCGACAGGAGGAAGTGGTTGAACGCGTAGGAGGACAGGCAGCGCCGCTTCAGGGCCAGGAAGAAGCTCTGGAGGTGGTGGCTGTAGTAGAAATTGTCGGCCAGCCCGATCACCGCCTCCGGAAAGGCGTCGATCTTGGCGAGCAGGCCGGCGAAGTCGTCGCGGTCGAGGGGTCCGACGAGGCTGTCATTGGCGAGGTAGAGCGTCTCGGAATCGAGGAGGTCGGTGTCCTCCAGGAGGATATGCGCCCAGGCGGCGAAGTCGAAGCCGCTGTTCTCGCGCAGGTAGACCGAGGCGCAGAGATCCAGGATCGCCTGCGGCACGGCGTTCTTGTGCTGGTCGGCGGCGATGATCAGGACGAGGTCGGTCCCGTTCTCCGCGAAGGCCCGCAGGTAGGGCTCGACGTGGCCGCGGATCCGCCCCTCGGGGCAGTGGGTGATGAACAGGGCCGTGCGGCCGTGCCGCCGGGGTTCGCGCTTCAGGCAGGAGAGGCGCGCGTCCGAGGCTTCCGGCACCGCGGCCCCGGGGACGCGGCGGGTCAGGCGGCCCGCCTCCAGGCCGGTGGTGACGTAGTCGATCAGCGGGTTGAGGCCGAGCGCCGCGACCTTCGGGTAGCGGGCGCGGTACCAGGGCGCGTCGAAGCGCGGCGACGGGCTCGTCGTGCGGCCGCCGTCGGCGAGGAAATGCGCCAGCGGATTCTGCCCGGCCGCGTCGCCGGCCGCGGCGTCGAGCAAGTAGGTCTCGGTGTACCAGCGCGTGTCGAACCAGGGCCCCGGATCGAGGCCCTCGGCGGCGCCGTGCTCCAGGTAGTGGACCAGCGGGTTGAGGCTGTCGGCCCGCACCGCGGCGGACTGGGCCGCGTACCAGTCGGGGTCGAACAGCGGGTGGGGCGCGTAGCGGCGGTAGCCGCCGGCCATAACGTAGTGCTCCAGGGGCTCGAGCCCGCTGGTCTCGGCCTCGGGGCAGCGCTCCCGGTAGAAGGCGGCGTCGAACAGGCCCGACCGGCGGATCAGGTCGACGTGCCGCGACAGGCCGGCGAACTCCTCCGGGTTGCGCAGGTAGCCCTGCTTCCGGCCGGTCTCGAAGAAGTGGCTCAGCGCGTTGCCGCCCGCCGCCCGGGCGTCCGGGTAGCGGGACAGGTACCAGGCGGTGTCGAACTGAGGCGACGGGTCGGTGTCGCCCCGCGACAGGAAGTCGGCGAACGCCCGGGCGCGGTGCTCCGCGCCGCCGAGGTAGCGCGTCGCGTACCAGTCCGGGTCGAACAGCGGGTTGGGGCGGATGCCCGTCGCGGCGCCGCGGTCGAGGTAGTGGAGCAGCGGGTTGGTGCCCTCGGCCCGGAGGCCCGGGACGGAATCGAGGTAGAGGTCGCCGTGGAACAGCGGGTGAGGCCAGCGCCCCTCGCGCCCGCCATGGACCGCGTAGTGCACCGCCGGATCGATCCCCTCGCCGACCACGTCGGGGTAGCGCCTCGCGTACCAGGCCGGGTCGAACAGGCCGGATTCCTTGACGGCACGGACGAGGTCCGCCTGACGGGGCTCGCCGCGGCGGTGGCCCTTAAGGCGCCGGGTCAGCGGGCGCGCGAGGGATTGCGCCGCGCCGGCGAGGCCGGCCTTCTCCGACGATCCGACGACGAACACATCTCGAAGGCGCATGGTCAGGTCCGGATACGCGGGAAGCCCGCAAAGCTGCCCACGCCGCGATCCGCGAGAGACATCAGAGGGTTCGGCCGGTCCGGCGGTCGCGGGTGAGGATCGCCCCGGCTTGGGCGCCTTCCTAAAGGTCCGGGTCGCCCACGCCAAGAGCGGGGGCGTCTCCGGGACGCGCGCGACCGTCCCGGTCGGGGTCGCGCGCTCGGCAGGCGCATCGGCTCGCCGCGAGGCGGGCCGAGCGCGCGACGATATCTCCGACCATCGCACTCTTCATCATGGACCTTCAGGACGCACGCATCGGGACCGGAACCGCGGCGACCGAACGAAGGGCGGATCCCCTCTCCCGTGCGGGAGAGGGACAGGGTGAGGGATCAGGTCTGTCCGAGAAGGGCGCGACCTCACGGCGCTTCGAGGGCGTTCTCCATCCTGACACGTCCCGTCCCTCACCCCAACCCTCTCCCGCTCGGGAGAGGGAGCCCGTCGCGCCCGGCCGGAATTCCGGTGTCCGACATCGTGGGCGGGTCCGACCTCGGCGAGGGCGTCCGACGTCGCGAAATCGGCCGCGAGAGAGCGTGCGGCGATCCCGACCTTGCCAGCCCGGCACCTGAAGCCCCACACTTGCGGGATTGGCCGGCGGGTCCCGCGGGGCCCGGGCAGGAGATGGATATCGGCATGACGCAGGGGATCAGCCCGGCCACCGCCCTGGACGACGGCATCGTGGCGACGGCGGAGAGCTGCCTCGCCGACGTCGGCGCGGCGCGGGAGGCGATCCACGGGGTGATCTTCGGCCAGGAGAAAGTCGTCGATCTCGCACTCGTGACCATCCTGGCCGGCGGCCACGGTTTGCTGGTCGGCCTTCCCGGCCTCGCCAAGACCAAGCTGGTCGAGACGCTCGGCACGGTGCTCGGCCTCGACGCGCGGCGCGTGCAGTTCACCCCGGACCTGATGCCCTCCGACATCCTCGGCACCGAGATCCTGGAGGAGGACGCCGAGCGCCGCCGGGCCTTCCGGTTCGTGCAGGGGCCGGTCTTCACCCAGCTCCTGATGGCCGACGAGATCAACCGGGCGAGCCCGCGCACGCAGTCGGCGCTGCTCCAGGCCATGCAGGAGGGCCACGTCTCGGTGGCGGGCGCCCGCCACGACCTGCCCCGGCCGTTCCACGTGCTGGCGACCCAGAACCCGATCGAGCAGGAGGGCACCTATCCGCTGCCCGAGGCGCAGCTCGACCGGTTCCTCCTGGAGATCGACGTCGGCTACCCCGACCGCGCCGCCGAGCGCCGGATCCTGATCGAGACCACCGGCGTGGACGAGGCGCGGCCGCGGGCCGTGATGTCCACCGAGCAGCTGCTCACCGCCCAGCGCCTCGTGCGCCGGCTGCCGGTGGGCGAGGCCGTGGTCGAGGCGATCCTCGACCTCGTCCGCGCGGCCCGGCCGGACAGCGGCGACGCCATCGTGAAGGACAAGCTCCTCTGGGGCCCCGGCCCCCGCGCCAGCCAGGCGCTGACGCTCGCGGCCCGCGCCCGGGCGCTGATCGAGGGCCGGGTCGCCCCCTCGGTGGCCGACGTGAAGGCGCTCGCCGAGCCGGTGCTCAAGCACCGGATGGCGCTGAGCTACACCGCCCGCGCCGACGGCGAGACCATCGAGGGCCTGATCGCCAAGCTCGCGGAGAAGCTCTGACTTTGGTCGCGACGAACGCCCTCGACGCCGGCAGGCGCACCCCCGGCCGGCGCGAGAGCGAGGGCGCGACCGCCCTCTCCGACAAGATGCCCCGCCTCGTCCTGGAGGCGCGCCGCGTGTCGAGCCTGCTGGCCCACGGCCTCCACGGCCGCCGCCGCGCGGGGCCGGGCGAGAGCTTCTGGCAGTTCCGCCCCTTCGTCACCGGCGAGGCCGCGGCCCGCGTCGACTGGCGCCGCTCGGCCCGGGACGACCGGCTCTACGTCCGCGAGCGCGAATGGGAGGCGGCCCACAATATCTGGCTGTGGATCGACCGCTCGGCCTCGATGGGCTTCGTGTCGGACCTCGCGTCGGCCCCGAAGATCGAGCGGGCGCTCGTCCTCGGGCTCGCCCTCGCGGACGCTTTCGTGGAGGGCGGCGAGCGGGTCGGCCTGCTCGGGCTGACCCGCGCGAGCGCGTCGCGGGGCATCGTCGAGCGCCTGGCCCAGGCGCTCGTGGCCGACCACGCGGGCCTGACCCAGGACCTGCCGCCCCGGGCCAGCCCCGCCCGCTTCGACGAGGTGGTGCTGATCGGCGACTTCCTCACCGAGCCCGACCGGATCGCCGCCTCGGTGCAGAGCCTCGCCGGCCGCGGCAGCCGCGGCCACCTCCTCATGGTGGCGGACCCGATCGAGGAGACCTTCCCGTTCACCGGCCAGGCCGTCCTGCACGACCTCGAGGGTGGCCTCAGCCTCGATATCGGCGACGCCGACGCCTGGGGCGCGCGCTACCGGGCCCGGATCGCCGAGCACCGGGCGGCGCTCGCCGCCATCGCCCGCGGCCAGGGCTGGACGCTGACGATCCACCGCACGGACCGGCCGGCGAGCGAGGCGGCCCTGCGGCTCGCCACGCTGATCGCCGCCCGCGGCACCGAGTGAGGCCGCCATGCTGGGTCTGACCTTCGCGGCGCCGCTGGCGCTCGCCGCCCTGATCGGCCTGCCGGCCCTGTGGTTCCTGCTGCGGGTGACCCCGCCGCGCCCGCGGCGGATCAACTTCCCGCCGCTGAAGCTCGTCGCCGACCTGATCCCGCAGCGGCAGACCCCGGCGCGCACGCCGCCCTGGCTGCTGATCCTCCGGCTCCTGATCGCCGCCGCCCTGATCCTCGCGGTGGCCGGCCCGGTCTGGAACGCCGGGGGCGTCGGGGCCGGGGGCGGGCGCAGCGCGCTCCTCGTGCTCCTCGACAACGGCTTCTCCGCCGCCCACGACTGGCGCGACCGCCTGCGCGTCGCCACCGACGCGGTGGAGGGCGCCGCCCGGGACGGCCGCCCGGTGGCGGTGATCGGCCTCGCCGACGCCCCCGCGGCCTTCGAGGCGAAGACGCCCGCCGCCGCCCTGGAGCGCCTGCGCGCCCTCGCGCCGCGCCCGATCCTCCCCACCCGCGACGCGCACCTCGCGACGATCGAGACCTTCCTCGACAAGAACCGGGGCGCCGGCCTCGTCTGGATCAACGACGGCGTCGCCGGCGCGAACGACACGCGCTTCGCCAAGGGCCTCGCCGACCTCGCGGGCGACAAGGGCGCGGCCCTCACGGTGCTGCGGGCCGACAGGCCGCCGGCCCTCGCCCTGACCGCCACCGAGAACGCCGGCAAGCTCGTGACGCACGCCCTGCGGGCAGCGCCGAACGGGCGCGATTCCGGGGTGATCCGGGCCCTCGACCAGAAGGGCCTGCCGCTGGCCGAGCGCGACTTCGCCTTCGCGGCCGACGCCACCGAGGCGGACGCGACCTTCGAGATGCCGGTGGAGCTGCGCAACAGCATCAGCCGGCTGGAGATCGCGGGCGAGCGCTCGGCCGGCGCCGTGGTGCTGCAGGACGAGCGCGGCAAGCGGCGCCGGGTCGGGCTCGTGTTCGGCGGCACCCTCGACCAGGCGCAGCCTCTCCTGGCGCCGACCTACTACCTGTCGCGGGCGCTCCAGCCCTTCGCCGACGTGCAGGAGCCCCGGGGCGCCAAGGGCACGGCGGAGTCGATCAACCAGCTCCTCGACAATCAGGTCTCGGTCCTCGTGCTGGCCGATGTCGGCGCGCTCGACGAGAAGACCACCGCGCGGATCGAGAGCTTCGTGAAGGACGGCGGGATGCTGCTGCGCTTCGCCGGCCCGCGGCTCGCCGCCGGCAACGATCCGCTGGTGCCGGTGCGGCTGCGGCGGGGCGGGCGGACGCTCGGCGGCACGCTCTCCTGGGACAGCCCAAAGACCCTGGCGCCCTTCCCGCCCGAGAGCCCCTTCGCGGGCCTGACGCCGCCGGCCGATATCGGCGTGCGCCGCCAGATCCTGGCCGAGCCGGACGGCGACCTGCCGAACCGGACCTGGGCGTCGCTCCAGGACGGCACGCCGATCGTCACCGCGCAGAAGCGCGGCCAGGGCACGATCGTGCTGTTCCACGTGACCGCCGACACCACGTGGTCGAACCTGCCGCTCTCCGGCCTGTTCATCGACATGCTCCGGCGCGTCGTGGCGCTGGCCGGTGCCGCGGCGCCGGTCCAGGGGGACGCGACGCGGGCCGCGGCCCCGGTGCTCGCGCCGCGGGTGACGCTGGACGGGTTCGGCGCGCTGGGCTCGCCGCCGGCCTCGGCCACCGCGGTGTCGGCCGACTACGCCGACCGGGCGAACCTTGAGCATCCGCCGGGCTTCTACGGCCCGCCGGACGGAGGCATCAGCGTGAACGCCCTGAAACCGGATGACCGGCTGCAGCCCCTCGACACCGCGGCCCTCGGCGGCGCCCGGTTCGGGTCGCTCGCCGGGGCCGAGACCCTGGACCTGCGGCCGAGCCTGTTCACCCTGGCGCTGCTGCTGCTGGCCCTCGACACCCTGGCGGGGCTGTGGCTCGGCGGCTTCCTGCGCCGCGGCGGTCTGGCGGCCCGCCTGCGCGGCCGACCGGCCGTGCTGGCCCTCGCCGGCCTGGTCCTGCTCGCCGCCCTGCCAGCGCGCCCGGCCCGCGCGGAGGAGCCGCCCGCCAACCGGCCGAACGGCATCGAATCGGCGCTGGTCACGCGCCTCGCCTACGTGATCACGGGCGACGCCGCCGTCGACGAGGCGAGCCGCACCGGCCTCACCGGCCTGACTCAGATGCTGGCCGCGCGCACCGCCCTGGAGCCCGGCGAGCCGGCCGGAATCGACCCGGCGAAGGACGAGCTGGCCTTCTACCCGCTGATCTACTGGCCGATCGCCCCGAACCGGCCGCAGCCCTCGGACGTCGCGATCCGCAAGATCGACGCGTTCATGCGCAACGGCGGCACGGTCCTGTTCGACACCCGCGACGCGCTCACCGCCCGGCCGGGCGGGCCGCCCAGCCCGGAAGGGGCCTATCTCCGGAAGATGCTGGCGACGCTCGAGGTGCCGGAGCTGGAGCCGGTGCCCCTCGACCACGTGCTGACCAAAGCCTTCTACCTCGTGGACAGCTTCCCCGGCCGCTACGCCACGGGCCAGACCTGGGTGGAGGCGCTGCCGCCCGCCGCCGAGGGCGCCGAGCGCCGACCGGCCCGCGCGGGCGACGGCGTGAGCCCGATCATCATCACGGGCAACGACCTCGCCGCCGCCTGGGCGGTGGGGCGCCGGGGCGAGCCGCTCTACCCGGTCGTCGGCGGCGACCAGCGCCAGCGCGAGATGGCGTTCCGCGGCGGCGTGAACATCGTGATGTACACGCTCACCGGCAACTACAAGGCGGATCAGGTCCACGTGCCCGCGCTGCTGGAGCGGCTGGGGCAGTGATGAGTTCGGACACACTTCTCGAGGCCGCATCCTCGCCCCACGCGGCGCGCCCGCAGATCCGGAGCGCGCGGTCGGTGATGCGGCAGCAGGACGGAGCGCGGGTCCCCTCTCCCGTGCGGGAGAGGGACAGGGTGAGGGGTGAGACCTGTCCGGACGTGGCGCGTCCAGTCAGTGGGTCGCTCGCGCGCTCGGGACGGAAGCGTCGTATCCCTCACCCCGACCCTCTCCCGCACGGGAGAGGGCGCCCGTCGCATTTGGCCGAACCGTTGCGTGAGCGTGGCGGTGCGAGGAATGAGGCGCGGCGTCGCCTCACGGATCCGGAGCGCTCCGCCCCATGCTGAGCCTCAGCTTCACCCCGCTCCTGCCCTGGCCGGCCATCGCCGTCCTGGGCGCGATCGTCGCCGTCCTGGCGGTGTTCGCCGTCCTGGCCCGGGGCCGGACCGCGCTGCTGCGCGTCCTCGTCCTCGCCCTGGTGCTGGCGGCGCTGACCAACCCGGCGCTGGTGCGCGAGGACCGTGAGCCCGTGAAGGACGTGGCCGCCATCGTGGTCGACCGGTCCGGGTCCCAGCAGCTCGGCGATCGGCCGCAGATGACCGACGCGGTCCGCGCCGAGTTGCAGCGCCGGTTCGGTGCGCTCACCGATATCGAGCCCCGCTTCATCGACGTTCCCGATTCCAAGGACGGAGACGACGGCACCAAGCTGTTCACGGCCCTGAGCCAGGCGCTGGCCGACGTGCCGCCGGAGCGTCTCGCCGGGATCGTGATGCTCACCGACGGCGTGGTGCACGACGTCCCCGCCTCCCTGGCCCAGCTCGGCATCAAGGCGCCGCTCCACGTCCTCGTCACCGGACACCCGGACGAGCGCGACCGGCAGATCAAGCTCTTGGAGGCGCCGCGCTTCGGCATCGTCGGCAAGGACCTGACGATCCGCGCCGAGGTCATGGAGCGCGGCGGGACCGGCCACGCGGTCGTCACCGTGCGCCGCGACGGCGAGGAGATCGGCCGGCGGGACGTCGCCACCGACAAGCCGTTCTCCCTGAACCTGCGCATCGAGCACGGCGGCCCGAACGTGGTGGAGATCGAGGTCGAGCCGCTGCCGGGCGAGCTCACCACGGTCAACAACCGGGCGGTCCTGCCGATCGAGGGCATCCGCGAGAAGCTCCGGGTTCTGCTGGTCTCCGGCGAGCCTCACCAGGGCGAGCGGACTTGGCGCAACCTGCTGAAGTCCGACGCCAACGTCGACCTCGTCCACTTCACCATCCTGCGCCCGCCGGAGAAGCAGGACGGCACGCCGATCTCGGAACTCTCCCTGATCGCCTTCCCGACGCGCGAGCTGTTCGTCCAGAAGATCAAGGACTTCGACCTGATCATCTTCGACCGCTACGCCAACCAGAGCGTGCTGCCGCAGGCCTATTTCGACAACATCGTCCGCTACGTCCGCGAGGGCGGCGCCCTGCTGATCGCCGCCGGCCCCGAATTCGCCGGACCGGCCAGCCTCGCCCGCACGCGGCTCGCCGGCATCTTGCCCGGCGACCCCGACGGCCGGGTCGTCGAGAAGCCCTACAAGGCGGCGCCGACTCAGGTCGGCCAGCGCCACCCGGTGACCCGCGCCCTGCCGGGCTCGGACGCGAACCCGCCGGCCTGGGGCGACTGGCTGCGCATCGTCGAGGCCCGGACCCGGCCGGGGATCCAGCCGATCCTGTCGGGGGCCGAGGGCCTGCCGCTGCTCGCCCTCTCGCGCGAGGACAAGGGCCGCGTCGCCCTGCTCCTGTCAGACCACGCCTGGCTCTGGGCGCGGGGCTACCAGGAGGGTGGCCCCTATCTCGACCTGCTGCGCCGCCTCGGACACTGGCTGATGAAGGAGCCGGCCCTGGAGGAGGAGGCGCTGCGCGCCCAGACCACCGGGCGCGGCCGCGAGGTGCGGGTCGAGCGCCAGACGATGGCGGACCAGGCCGAGCCGGTCACCGTCACGGGCCCGACCGGCAAGGTGACGACGCTGACGCTCAAGCCCCAGGAGCCCGGCCTGTTCACCGCGACCTTCGACGCGGAGACCCTAGGCCTGCACACCCTGCGGTCGGGCAACCTCGTGGCCTTCGTCAGCGTCGGGCCGGCCAACCCGCGCGAGCTCGCCGACGTGTTCAGCGACACCGAGCGCCTGAAGGCCGTGGCCGACGGGTCGGGCGGCTCGGTCCGCCGGGTCGCCGAGACCGGCGGCATCCAGGTGCCGCGTCTCGCGCTGGTGCGCGGCGGCCGCCTCGCCGGCAGCGACTGGATCGGCTTCCGTCCGAGCGACAGCGCCAACATCCGCGGCGTCGAGGTCTACCCGCTGGCGCTCGGCCTCGCGGCGCTCGCCGCGCTGGCGGCCGCGCTGCTCGCCATGTGGCTGGTCGAGGGCCGCCGGGGTCGGGCGGCGTGACGCGGCCCCGCGGCGGGCCGGGCGCGGCGCGCGTGCGGTCCTGTGCGGTGGCGCATGGTCGACGGGTGGCCGCCCGCGTCCTATGACCCTGGTACTCTCGAGACGCCCGCGCCGCGCGCGGGCCCGACGCAACGGAGACAGCCTGCCCGTGACAGCGCAGACCGTGACTGGACGCCTCCTCGCCGCGACGCTCCTCGTCGCCTGCCTCCAGCTCGCCCCGGCCCGTGCGCAGGAACCGGCCGCGATGCCGTCGACGCCGCCCACCGTGCCGGCCACCCTGCCGGCCGCCAACGGCCAGTGGACCCACGCGATCACGCTGATGGGCCAGCCGAAATACGGCCCCGACTTCAAGCATTTCGACTACGCCGACCCGGCCGCGCCCAAGGGCGGGATGGTCCGGTTCGGGGCCCAGGGCGGGTTCGACAATTTCAACATCGTCGTCGCCGGCCTGAAGGGCGACCTCGAGAACGGCATCCAGCAGATCTACGATCCGCTGATGACCGAGTCGTCGGACGAGCCGTTCACCTCCTACGGCCTGCTCGCCGAGGCGGTGCGGATCGCCCCCGATCTCGGCTCGGTCTCGTACCGGCTGCGCGAGAACGCCCGCTGGCACGACGGCAAGCCGATCACGCCCGAGGACGTGGTCTGGTCCTTCGACGTGCTCAAGGCCAACAGCCCGTTCTACGCCGCCTACTACCAGACCGTGGCCAAGGCCGAGGTGACCGGGCCGCGCGAGGTGACCTTCACCTTCACCGAGACCGGCAACCGCGAGCTGCCGCAGGTGATCGGGCAGCTGCGCGTCCTGCCCAAGCACTGGTGGACCGCCAAGGACGCCAACGGCAAGCCGCGCAGCGTCACCGAGACGACCCTGGAGCCGCCGCTGGGCTCGGGCCCCTACCGCCTCGCGAAGTTCGAGCCGGGCCGCACGACCACCTACACCCGCGTGCCCGATTACTGGGGCAAGGACCTGCCGGTGAACGCCGGGCGCTACAACTTCGACACCGAGCGCTATGAGTACTTCCGCGACGGCACCGTGCTGGTCGAGGCGCTGAAGGGCGATCTCTACGATTTCCGGGTGGAGAACATCGCCCGGAACTGGGCGACCGCCTACGAGGATTTCCCGGCCGTGAAGGAGGGGCGCCTGATCAAGGAGGCGTTCCCGGAGCGCGGCATGGGCATCATGCAGGCCTTCGCGTTCAACACGCGCCGGGACAAGTTCAGGGATCCGCGCGTCCGCCGGGCCTTCAACCTCGCGATGAACTACGAGGAGATGAACAAGGCCCTGTTCTACGGCCTGTACAAGCGGATCAACTCCTACTTCTTCGGCTCGGAGCTGGCCTCCTCGGGCCTGCCGGAGGGCGAGGAGAAGGCGATCCTCGAGAGCGTCAAGGACAAGGTCCCGGCCTCGGTCTTTACTACCCCCTACGCCAACCCGGTCAACGACGGCCCCGAGGCGGTGCGCAAGAACCTCCGCGAGGCCGTCGGCCTGCTGCGCGAGGCCGGCTACGAGCTGCGCGGCGGCAAGATGGTCAGCAAGGCCACCGGCGAGCCGCTGACCGTCGAGTTCCTGGAGTTCCAGAACACCTTCGAGCGGGTCATCCTGCCATTCGCGGCGCAGCTGAAGCTGATCGGCATCGACGCCACCCTGCGGGTCATCGACCAGGCGCAGTACCAGAACCGCGTCCGCAACTTCGACTTCGACGTCACCACGGCGTCGTGGGGCGAGTCGCTCTCGCCCGGCAACGAGCAGCGCGAGTACTGGGGCTCGGCGGCGGCCGACAAGCCGGGCTCGCGCAACCTGATCGGGATCAAGGATCCCGGCATCGACGCCCTGATCGAGAAGGTGATCTTCGCCAAGGACCGGCACACCGTGATCGCGGCGACCCGGGCCCTCGACCGGGTGCTGCTCGCCCACGACTACGTCGTCCCGCAATGGTCCTCCGACCAGCAGCGGACGCTGCGCTGGAACCGGTTCGGCCACCCGGCGATCCTGCCGCTCTACGCCAGTTCCGGCTTCCCGACGACGTGGTGGTACGACGAGAAACTCGCCGCCAAGACCGGGGCGCCCCGTTGACGGGCGGTCCCGGGATGCCGACCCGGCGCGGGCTGGTCCTCGGGGCCGGCGCCCTGGCGGCGATGCCGCCGTGGCGCCCCGCCCGGGCGGCCGACGGCGCCGAGCGCCACGGCCTGTCCAGCTTCGGCGAGCTGAAATACGGCCCGGACTTCGCGCATTTCGACTATGTGAACCCGATGGCGCCCCGCGGCGGCCGCTTCTCGGCGCAGCTCGCCGCGACGACCGGCAACCAGTCGCTCAACACCTTCAACACGCTCAACATCTTCGTGCTGCGCGGCGACGGGGCCGCCGGCATGCCCCTGACCTTCGACAGCCTGATGGTCCGGGCCCTCGACGAGCCGGACGCCCTCTACGGGCTGGTGGCGCGCGCCGTCACGGTCAGCCCGGACGGCCTGACCTACACGTTCGCCCTGCGCCCGCAGGCGCGGTTCCACGACGGCTCGCCGCTGACGGCGCGGGACGCGGCCTTCAGCCTCAAGCTCCTGCGCGACAAGGGCCACCCCGAGATCGCCGAGGTCATCCGCCCCATGACCGACGCCCGGGCCGAGGGCGACGGGCGGCTCGTGGTGACCTTCGAGCCGGGCCGCGCCCGGGACCTCCCGCTGCTCGTCGCGCAGCTGCCGCTCTTCTCCGCCGCCTACTACGCCGGCCGGGACTTCGAGGCCTCGACCCTGGAGGCGCCCCTCGGCTCCGGTCCCTACCGGGTCGGCGCCGTCGATCCGGGCCGGTCCATCGGCCTGGAGCGCGTCCCGGATTACTGGGCCGCCGAGCTGCCGGTGAACGTCGGCCAGAACAACTTCGACGCGATCCGCTACGAGTATTTCCGCGACCGCACCGTGGCGTTCGAGGCGTTCAAGAGCGGCGCCTTCACGTTCCGCGAGGAGTTCACCGCCCGGGTCTGGGCCACCGGCTACGACTTCCCGGCGATGAATGAGGGCCGCGTGGTCCGCGAGACGGTGCCGGATGCGCGGCCGAGCGGCACGCAGGGCTGGTGGATCAACACCCGCCGCGCGGCGTTCCGCGACCCGCGGGTGCGCGAGGCGATCGGCCTGTGCTTCGATTTCGAGTGGTCGAACCGCAACCTGATGTACGGCGCCTACGCGCGCACGGCCTCGTTCTTCGAGAATTCCGACCTCAAGGCGACCGGCAAGCCCTCGGCCGAGGAACTCGCCCTGCTGGATCCGTTCAAGGACCTGCCGCCCGAGGTGTTCGGAGAGGCCTGGGCGCCGCCGGTCTCCGACGGGTCCGGCCAGGACCGGGCCCTCCTGAAGCGCGCCGACGCGCTCCTGCGGGAGGTCGGCTGCACCCGCCAGGGCGGCAGCCTGCTGCTGCCCGGCGGCCAGCCCCTGACCCTCGAGTTCCTCGACGAGGATCCGGTCTTCCAGGCGGTCACGCAGCCCTTCATCCGCAACCTGGGGCTGCTCGGGATCAAGGCGAGCCTGCGCACGGTCGACCCGTCCCAGTACCAGGCGCGGCTGAAGGATTTCGACTTCGACGTCACGCCGCGCCGCTACAGCAGCGGGCTCACCCCCGGCGCGGAGCTGCGCGAGACCTACGGCTCCCGGTCCGCCGGGACCGCGGGCTCCAACAACCTCTCGGGGATCGCCAGCCCGGCGGTCGACGCGCTGCTCACCGCCGTCGCCGACGCGAAGTCGCGGGCGGACCTGACCACCGCCTGCCGGGCCCTGGACCGGGTCCTGCGGGCCGGGCGCTACTGGGTGCCGATGTGGTACGCCTCGACCCACCGCCTCGCCCTCTGGGACGTGTACGGCCGCCCGGCGGCGGCGCCGAAATACGACCTCGGCGCCCCCGGGACGTGGTGGTTCGACGCCGACAGGGCCAAGCGGATCGGGCGGGACTGACGCCATGCTCGCCTACATCCTGCGCCGCATCGGCCTGATGATCCCGACCCTGTTCGGGATCATGCTGATCACCTTCACGATCGTGCAGTTCGCCCCCGGCGGCCCGGTGGAGCGGGTGCTGTCGCAGCTGCAGGGCCAGCGCGACGGGGCCATGTCCCGCGTCACCGGCGGGTCGGGCGACCTCGGCGGCGCCAGCCGGCCGTCGGGCGGCGGCGGCGACGCCAGTTCCCGCTATCGCGGCGCCCAGGGGTTGAGCCCGGAATTCATCGCCAAGCTCGAGAAGCAGTTCGGCTTCGACAGGCCGGCACCCGAGCGCTTCGCCAAGATGCTGTGGGACTACGCCCGGTTCGATTTCGGCCGCAGCTACTTCCGCGACGTCACGGTCATCCAGCTGATCAAGGAGCGCCTGCCGGTCTCGATCTCGCTGGGCCTGTGGATGACGCTGCTGTCCTACGCGATCTCGATCCCGCTCGGCATCCGCAAGGCGGTGGCCGACGGCACGCGCTTCGACCGCGCGACCTCCTTCGTGGTGATCATCGGCTACGCGATCCCGGGCTTCATGTTCGGGCTGATGCTCATCATCCTGTTCGCCGGCGGCTCGTTCTACCAGTGGTTCCCGCTCCGCGGCCTGACCAGCGAGGGCTGGGAGAGCTTCTCGCCCTGGCACAAGGTGACCGACTACGCGTGGCACATGGTGCTGCCGCTGACCGCCCTGGTGATCGGCGCCTTCGCCACCTCGACCCTGCTGACCAAGAACTCGTTCCTCGACGAGATCCGCAAGCAGTACGTGCTGACCGCGCGGATGAAGGGGCTGTCCGAGCGGCGCGTGCTCTACGGGCACGTGTTCCGCAACGCCATGCTGATCGTGATCGCGGGCTTCCCCGGCGCCTTCATCTCGGCCTTCTTCACCGGCTCGCTGCTGATCGAGACGATCTTCTCCCTCGACGGTCTCGGCGAGCTGTCGTTCCGGGCGATCGTCGGGCGCGACTACCCGGTGGTGTTCGCCACGCTCTACATCTTCTCGCTGCTCGGGCTCGCGGTGAACCTGCTGTCCGACCTGATCTACGTCTGGATCGACCCGCGGATCGATTTCTCGGCCCGGGCGACCTGAGCGGGCGGGCCGTCAGGCCTCCGGCAGGCTCGCGGCGCCGGTCGGCATCGGCGGCTCGCCGCCCGGAGGGCCGGCCAGGCCCAGCAGCGCCGCGATCGCGTCGCCGTCCGGCGCGCCGAGGAGATCCGCCAGGGTGTAGCGGTCGAGGACCGCGAGGAACGCCGCCAAGGCCTCCCCCAGCACCCGCCGGAGCCGGCACGGGGCCGTGATGGCGCAGGCCCCACCGCCGAGGCATTCGACCAGCGCCAGGTCGTCCTCGGTCTGGCGCACCACCGCGCCGACGACGATCTCCTCCGGCGGCTTCGCCAGCCGGAGGCCGCCGCCCCGGCCGCGGATCGTCCGGATCAGGCCGAGCCGACCCAGCTGGTGGACCACCTTGGTCAGGTGGTTCTCCGAGATGCCGTAGGCGCGCGCGATCGCGGCGATCGAGCTCTGCTGGGGCTCGTGGAGCCCGACGTAGATCAGCGTGCGCAGCGCGTAATCCGTGTAGCGGGTCAGGCGCATCTCAACTCCAGAAGACGATCTCTGCCGCGGGGCGATGCGATCTCCACCGCGGTCTGAGTCCGTACCCCCTGCGGAGGACCGGCACCACCAGCGACGCGTGGACGGACCTCGTCGCTATAAGATGTATTTTCGTTGCACCTTTTCCAAGGGCGCGCTAAAAGAAGCATGTCGTATGCACCTTTTGAGCTGTGCCATGCCCGCGCCCCTGTCCCCCGCCACCGTCGCTCTCATCAAGGCCACCGTACCGGCCCTGGAGGCCCACGGCCTCACCATCACGAAGCGCATGTACGAGCGCCTGTTCGAGGACGCGGCGATGCGCGACCTCTTCAACCGGTCCCACCACGGCGAGACCGGCGCGCAGCCGAAAGCCCTGGCCCAGGCCGTGCTCGCCTACGCCCGCAACATCGACAATCTCGGCGTCCTGGCGGGCGCGGTGGAGCGCATCGCGCAGAAGCACGTCGCCCTGAACATCCTGCCGGAGCACTACCCGCACGTGGCCGACGCCCTCCTCGGCGCGATCGGGGACGTCCTCGGCGAGGCCGCCACGCCGGAGATCGCCACCGCCTGGGGCGAGGCCTACTGGTTCCTGGCGGAACTGCTGATCGGCCGGGAGGCCGCGATCTACCGCGACCACGCCTCCAAGCCGGGCGGCTGGAACGGCTGGCGCGACTTCGTGGTCGACAGCGTGACCCAGGAGAGCGAGACGATCCGCTCCTTCGTCCTGGTGCCGGCCGACGGCGGCCCGGTGCTGCGGCATCGGCCGGGCCAGTATCTCGGCTTCCTCCTGGACCTGCCGGGCCGCGGCGTGCTGAAGCGGAACTACTCGGTGTCCTGCGCGCCGAGCGACCGGGCCTACCGCATCACCGTCAAGCGCGAGGCGGCGCCGGGCCGCCCGGCCGGGATCGCCTCGAACTGGCTGCACGACCACGCGCGGCCCGGCACCGTGCTGAAGGTCGCCGCCCCCGCGGGCGACTTCAGCCTCGACGCCGAGAGCGACGCGCCCGTGGTGCTGGTCAGCGGCGGGGTCGGGCTGACCCCGATGATCAGCATGCTGGAGACCATCGCGGCGGACAGTCCGGACCGGCCGACCTGGTACGTGCACGGCGCCCTATTCGGCCGCGTGCACGCCCTGCGCGACCACGCCCGGTCGCTCGCGGCGCGGGCCCGCGGCACGAAGCTCGTGACCTTCTACGCGGAGCCCGAAGCCGCGGACCGGCCGGGTGAGCACTACGACGTCCAGGGCCTGATCACCGCGGACTGGCTCGCGGAGCACACGCCGCACGACCGCGCGACCTACTATCTGTGCGGTCCCAAGCCGTTCCTGCGCGATCTCGCCACCGGCCTGCTGCGCCGCGGCGTCCCGGCCGAGCGGGTGAAGTTCGAGTTCTTCGGCCCGGCCGACGAGCTCTTCGAGGAGCCCCGTCGGGCGGCCTAGGCGCCGCGGAGCGGGTGGTCCGTGCCGAACACCCGCGCCACGGTCGTCCGCAGCGCTTGCGCGCTCCGGTAGCCGACGGCCGCCGCGACCGCCCGCGGCGGCCGCCCCTCGGCCGCGAGCGCCAGCGCCCGGATCACGCGGGCCCTGGCCCGCCAATCGCCGAAGCTGAGGCCCGTCTCCGCGCGGAACCCGCGCGTGAGCGTGCGCCGGCTCGCGCCGGCACGGTCGGCCCAGGAGTCGAGATCGGCCTCCGAGGCCGGATCCTCGATCAGCGCGAGGCAGACCCGGCGCAGGCGCGAGTCGCGCGGGAGCGGCAGCGCGAGCGGCGTCGCGGGGGCCCGGCCGATCTCGTCGAGCACCAGGGCGGCGAGGTGGCCGCCGCGACCGTCGACCGCGTACAGCACCGGCTCCTCCGCCAGCGCCGTGAGCGCGGAGGCCAGGAGCCGCGACACCGCGATCACCCGGCAACTCGCCGGGAAGGACCGGACCGCGGCGGGATCGAGATAGGCCGAGCACATCGCGACGGCGCCGTGGGTCGCGACCGCGTGCGGCAGAAGCGGCGGGATCCAGAGGGCGTGCCCCTCGGGAACGACCCAGGTGCCGTCCTCCGCGAACGCCATCATCAGCCCGGACGTGGCGTAGAGCAGCTGCGCGCGGGGATGGAAGTGCCGGGCGAGATGCATCCCGGCCGCGTAGGTCTTGGGCATCACCGCGACCGGGCGGGGCACGTCCTGATAGTCGGCCGCCTCGGTCGACCGCCCCGCGGCGCGCGCCTCCGTCAACATTGGCCCGTTCGCGTACATATCCGGCCCAACACCGCCATCGGGTCAGGCTATCAGGGGGTCGTCCCGGAGGATACGCCGCGATGGATTCGGATACGCTGTCCCGCCGCACCCTGCGCTTCGTGAACGTCGCGCACGCCCTCGACCATTTCGTGCTGCTGATCTACCCGACCGCGGTCATCGCCATCGCGGCCCAGACCGGGCTCGGCTACGGCGAGCTGATCGGGCTCGCCACCGGCGCCTTCGTGGCCTTCGGCCTGTGCTCGCTGCCGATGGGCTCACTCGCCGACCGGTTCGGGCGGCGCAACATGCTGGCGGTGTTCTTCTTCGGCTACGGCCTGTCCTGCCTCGGCGTCGCGACCGCCTCGACGCCGCTGGGCTTCGCCCTCTGGCTCTGCGTCCTCGGGCTCGCCTCGGCGATCTACCACCCGGTCGGCTCGGCCATGCTGGTCACCCACGCCCGCCGGCTCGGGCACGATCTCGGCATCAACGGCGTCTGGGGCAATCTCGGCGCGGCCTCGGCCTCCGGCCTGACCGCGCTGCTCGCCGCCACGGTCAGCTGGCGCGCGGCCTTCGTCGTTCCCGGCCTCGTCTGCCTCGCCTGCGGGGCCGCCTTCGTGGCGCTGGTCCCGGGCGACGGCGACGCCGCGGGGAGGAAGGCCGCCGGCGCGGCGGTGATCCCGGTCACCCGGCCCTGGGCGCTCATGGCGATGTTCGCCCTGTCGATCTTCGCGGGCGGCCTGACCTTCAACCTGACGACGATCAGCCTGCCCAAGGTGATCGACGAGGGCGTCGGGCAGGCGCTGCCCCTGGCGCTGACCGGCTCGATCGCCACCGGCGTCTTCCTGTTCGGCGCCCTGATGCAGCTCGCCATGGGCCGGCTGATCGACCGCTACAGCCTGCCGTCCCTGTTCGTGGCCCTGTCGGTGCTGCAGCCGCTGGGGCTCGGGATCGCGGCCGTCTCCACCGGCCTGCCGCTGCTCGCCGGGCTCGTCCTCGCCATGACGGCGATCTACGGGCAGGTGGTGATCAACGACGCGATGATCGCCCGCTACGTGCCGCCCGCCTACCGGGCCCGCGCCTACAGCGTGCGCTACTTCGTGGGCTTCACGGCGAGCGGCTTCGTGGTGCCGGCGATCGCCCTGCTGCACGACCGCGGCGGCTTCGCGCTGGTCCTCGGCGTCGCCTCCGCCTGCGGCGCGGTGATCTGGCTCGCGGCCCTGGGCTTCCTGAGGCTGACGCAGGGCGGCGAGCGGCCCGCGCTGGCCGCCGCCGAGTAGCGCGACGGTTTGCGGGTCCGGCCCGGCGCTGCTACGCGGCGCCCGTCCGATCCGCGAGTACCCCGTGACCGACCTGTCCCTCGTCATCCGGCCGGAGCGGCCGGAGGATGCCCCCGCCATCGAGCGCCTCCACGCCCGGACCTTCGGCCCCGGCCGCTTCGCCCGCACCGCCTACCGCCTCCGCGAGGGCGCGGCCGAGCGGATCGATCTCGGCATCACCGCCTCGGTCGGCAGCTTCCTCGTCGGCTCGGTCCGGATGGGTCCGGTGCGGACCGGGGCGACGCCCTTCGTGATGCTCGGCCCCCTGGCGGTCGATCCGAGCTTCGAGGGTCGCGGCATCGGCGGCACCCTGACCCGCGCGGCGATCGACGGGGCCCGGCGGGCGGGCGAGGGCCTGGTGATCCTCGTCGGCGACGCGCCCTACTACGCCCGCTTCGGGTTCACCTCGGTTCCGCCCGGGCGCCTGACCCTGCCGGGGCCGGTCGACCCCGCGCGCCTGCTGTGGCTGGAGCTCGCCGAGGGTTTCGGCGCCGGCGCGTCGGGCCTGATCGAGTCGGTCCGGACCTGAAACGGGGTCCCGAAGGGCGTGCCTCAGCTCTCGGAAGGTGATTTCGGTCCGCACCGGGCCGGTGCTTCTGCATGCAGGTGAATGGCTCAGCTCAACCCACACGCAGGCGCTGTCGTCGCGAGCGACGGCGAAGCGATCCCGGCAGCGCCGCACGTGCCGATGGCGCGCTGACCCTGGGTCGCTTCGCTACGCTCGCGATGACGGAGGAGCTGACGGGTCCGTCGAGCAGCGAACACCTCCGGGGCCGGCCCTCGACCTTTCGAAGCCCCGTTCAGGCCCGCCGGAGCGCCAGCGCGGCGATCAGCCCGGCCGCGAGCAGCGCCAGCGCCACCGGCGTCGCCGAGGTCGCGGGCCACGCGGAGGCGGCGGCCGTGAACAGCGCCCCGAACGTCATCTGCGTGAAACCGTAGAGGCTGGAGGCTGACCCGGCCGCGTGCGGGTCGACGTTCATCAGCCCCGCCACCGCGTTGGGGCTGAGCAGGCCGACGCCCACCGCGTAGGCGAAGAGCGGCACGATCAGGCTGACCACGCCGAGCATGCCGGTGCGGTCCACGATCAGCAGGGACACCGCCGCGACGATGCAGAGGAGATTCCCGCGCCGCGCCGCCTTGCGGATCGGCACCCGGGCGGCGAGCCGGCTCGCCAGGACGGCGCCGCCGACCATGCCGAACACGACGATCAGTGAGTCGAAGCCCACCTCCTGCGAGGAGCGCCCGAGCCGGTCCACGAGGAGGAACGGCGCCACCGCCAGGAAGGCGTAGAGGCTGGTGCCGCCGCAGGCCCCCGCCACCAAGTAGGCGCGGAACACCGGGACCCGCACCAGCCGCAGGTAGCCGGCCAGAACCGCGACGAAGCCCGGCAGCGCGACCTTGTGGCGGTTGGTCTCGGGCAGGGTGAAGACCACGAGCGCGCCCAGCACCGCGACGAGGCCGGCCAGCACCACGAACACGGCGCGCCAGCCGAAGGCCTCGTTCACCACGCCGCCGATCGCCGGGGCCAGCGCGGGCGTGAGCGTCATCGCGGTGGTGAGGATCGCGAGCTTCCGGGCCGCGTCCTCGCGGGTCGAGACGTCGCGGACCATCGCCCGGCCGATCACCAGCGAGCCGCAGGCGCCGAGCGACTGCAGGACCCGGGCGACGAGGAGGACACCGATGTTCGGCGCGGGGATCGCGAGCAGCAGCCCGGCGAGGTAGAGGCCGAGTCCGCCGATCAGGATCGGGCGCCGCCCGTACCGGTCCGAGAGCGGCCCGTAGAGGAGCTGACCGCCCGCGAGCCCGATCAGGTAGACGGTGATCGTCAGCTGGGCGCCAGCGGCGTTGGTGCCGAGGTCGACGGCCGCCGCCGCGAGCGCCGGCACGAAGATGTGCAGCGCCACCGTACCGGTCATGGTCACGGCGACCAGGAGCGGCAGGGGGGCCCGGCGCTCCGTCACATCGGGACTTCGATCAGCCAAGGGGTCCTACGCGGTTCTCGAGCCGGCAGGATGCCGGGGCGCGGCCGCCTTAGAGCAAGGGCCGCGCCCGGAGCCATGCCGGCGGAACGCGCCAGACACGCGAGGGGCGGGACCGTCCCCGGCCCCGCACCCGGCGGTGCGGCTTACTCCTTCGGCAGCGGCTGCGGCGTCGGCAGCGGCGCGTTCAGATCCTTGGTCGGGCCGCCGACCTCGAGATCCTTCGCCCGCTCGACCGCCTCGGGATTGGCCTTCGCGGCCGGCTCCTTGGCGGCCGGCGCCGTCGGCGCGGTCGGCTCGGCGGGGATCATGCTCGAGGGCTGGCCCTGCTGGTCGCTGTCGTGGGCGCTGGCCGGCGGGGCCGGCGCGTTGCGGTCGCTCGACTCGCCGGTCGTGCGCGGGCTGCCGGGCGACTTCGCCTCGACCGGCTTGGCGGTGCCGGTATCGGCGGGCTTGGCCGGGCTGTCCTTGCCCTCGGACGCCTTGCCGGCGGCGGGCTTGTCGGCGGACGGCTTGTCGGCGGCGGGCTTGTCCTCGGGCTTGGCCGCGGCGGGCGCGGCCGCCGGCGCGGCGTCGCTCTTCTCGACGGCCGGCAGCGGCTTCGGCGATTCGGCGAGCGTCCGCAGGTAGGCGATGACGTTGGCCCGCTCCTGCGGCGCGGCGATGCCCGCGTAGGCCATCTTGGTGCCCTTCACGTAGGCCTTCGGGTTCGTGAGGAACTCGTCGAGGTCGGCGTAGGTCCAAGTGCCGCCCTTCTCCTTCATGGCCGCCGAGTAGTCGAAGCCCGCATGCGCGCCCTTCGACCGCTCGACGATGCCGTACAGGTCGGGGCCGACCTTGTTCGGGCCGCCCTTCTCGAAGCTGTGGCAGGCGTGGCAGGCCTTGGTGCCGGCCTCGCCCTTCTCGACGTTGGCGCTGGCGAGGCGGACGGCGATCGGCTCGACCTTGGCCTCGGTCGCCGCGGATGCGGCCTGGGGCTGCGGCTCGGGCAGATCGTAGCCGGCATTGCCCGCCGGCTTCGGGTGGTAGATCAATTCGGCGACGAAACCCGATCCGGCCGCGAACAGAAGGGCGCCGAGGACCGCACCCAGGACCTTGTTCACCTCGAACGAGTTCATGCTCTTCTCGCAACTCGGCCGTGCCGAACGCGCGCCTGACACGGGCGAGCGGGCTCGGACACCGGACATTGGAAGATTTCGAGGTTGCCTTAGCGGTTCCGGGCGGTTCCTGACAATGCCGCAAGGGCGTTCCGCGTCGCTCCGGCGCAGGATTGTTCCACCGAATTGCCCAGCTTGTCACCGGGTGGCACCTTTTCTCCACCGCGGCCCGGCCGCACCCCAGCCCACTGTCCAGCCCTCGACCCGGCCCGCTTCCAGGGGACGACAACCGGGGGCCGGCCTGTTAAGCAGCCGGCCGCCTCCCGCCGCGGCCCCCGATCCGCGCATCCGGATCCGAATCTCGATGTTCGATCCCCTGGTCCTGATCCCGGCGCGCCTCGCCGCGACCCGCCTGCCGAACAAGCCGCTGGCCGACATCGCCGGCGAGGCCATGATCGTCCATGTCTGGCGCCGGGCCGTGGAGGCCGGCATCGGCCCCGTGGTGGTCGCCACCGACACGGTGGAGATCGCCCGCACGGTCGAGGCCGCGGGCGGCCTCGCGGTGATGACCCGGGCCGACCACCCGTCGGGCTCCGACCGGCTCGCCGAGGCCCTGGAGATCGTCGATCCGGAGGGCCGCCACGACGTGGTCGTCAACGTGCAGGGCGACCTGCCGACCATCGACCCGGCGATCATCGGCGCCTCCGTCGCGCCGCTCGCCGACCGCACCGTCGACATCGTCACCCTCTGCGCGCCGATCACCGATCCGCATGAGGCCGACAATCCCAACGTGGTCAAGCTCGTCGGCCACGCTGTCGGTCCCGGGCGCCTGCGCGCCCTCTACTTCACCCGCGCCCGCGCCCCCTGGGGCGACGGTCCCCTCTGGCACCATATCGGCCTCTACGCCTACCGGCGCACGGCGCTCAGCCGATTCGTCGCCTTGCCGCCCGGCGAGCTGGAGGTGCGGGAGAAGCTGGAGCAGCTGCGGGCCCTCGAGGCCGGCATGCGCATCGATGCCGCCATCGTCGACGACCTGCCGCTCGGCGTCGACACCCCCGCCGACCTGGAACGGGCCCGCGCCCTGCTGCAGGGCCGGCGCCTGAACTGACCCGACGAACGAATCCGCGCCGCCATGACCGACCGCACCATCGCCTACCAGGGTGAGCCCGGGGCCAACTCGCACATCATCTGCGCGGAGGCCTACCCGGACTGGACGCCCTTCCCCTGCCCGACCTTCGAGGACGCCTTCGCGGCGGTGACGGAGGGTCGCGCCCAGCGGGCGATGATCCCGATCGAGAACTCGATCGCGGGCCGCGTCGCCGACATCCACCACCTGATCCCGATCTCGCCGCTGCACATCGTGGCCGAGCACTTCCTGCCGATTCACTTCCAGCTGATGGTCCTGCCGGGCACGAAGCTCGAGGCGCTGAAGAGCGTCCACAGCCACGTCCACGCGCTGGGCCAGTGCCGCCGGATCATCCGCCGGCTGGGCCTGAAGGCCGTGGTCGCCGGCGACACCGCCGGGGCGGCGCGCGAGATCGCCGAGATCGGCGACCCGAGCCGGGCGGCTCTGGCGCCCGCCCTCGCCGCCGAGGTCTACGGCCTCGACATGCTGGAGCGGGACGTCGAGGACGAGGCGCACAACACCACCCGGTTCGTGGTGTTCTCCCCCGAGGCCGAGCCGGTCGCCCAGGGCACCGAGCCCTGCGTGACGAGCTTCGTGTTCCGCGTCCGCAACATCCCGGCCGCCCTCTACAAGGCGCTCGGCGGCTTCGCGACCAACGGCGTCAACATGTCGAAGCTCGAGAGCTACATGGTCGACGGCGAGTTCACCGCCACGCAGTTCTACGCCGAGGTCGACGGCCATCCGGAGGATCCGGGCCTCAGCCGCGCGCTGGACGAGCTCGGCTTCTTCTCGCGCGAGCTGCGGGTGATCGGGACCTACCCGGCCCACCCGTTCCGCGAGGCGGCGCGGCCGGCGGCGGAGTGAGCCCTCACTCCCGCCGGAGCACCCGGTCGGCCGCCAGATCCGACCAGAAGCCCGGCCGGAAGTCGCGCTTGAGCGCCTCGGGATCGTAGACGGTCTCGACCCAGGTCAGGAAGTCGAGGCCGTTCGCCTCGCCCTCGAGGCGGTACCGGGCGAAGAACGCGTCGAGGATGCCGGTCTTGGCGAAGCGGAGATGGCCGTAGCGGGCGGAGAGCTGCCGGGCGGCCTCGGCCACCGGGCGGCCCTCGTGCAGGATCAGGTACAGGGCCGAGGCGAGGCCGGCCCGGTCGGCGCCGGACTTGCAGTGCATCACGGCCGGGTACTCGATGCCGGCGAAGAACGCCTTGGCGCCCAGGATGGTGGCCCGGTCCGGCGCCTCCCGCGAGCGGAGCACGAACTCGACGAGCTTGAGCCCGTGGCGCTCGCAGGCCTCGCGCTGCAGCGGCCACGACCCGTGCTCGCGCCCGCCGCGCAGGGAGATGATCGTCCGCACCCCCTCGGCCCGGAAGCGGGCGAGCTGGTGGGGGCCGGGCTGGGCCGAGCGCCAGAGGGCGCCGGCGCCGACCCGGTGCCGGTTGAGATAGGCGAGGCGGAAGACGCCGTGGTCCATCAGCAGCATGTTGGCCCAGGCCATCAGCCGGTCGCCGGGACCGGCGATCGGCCGCTCGAAGCGGGCGATCCGGGCCATGCGGCGCGCGTAGCGCGTCTCGGGCTTGAGGAAGCGGTTGAACAAGGCCGTGCTGCCGAGGGAACGAGCCCGGGCTCTACCAGCCACCCGCCGGCCCGGCAATTCGCGGGCCGGCAGACGACGGGCCGGCGGGCCACGCCCCGGAGCCGGCGCGATCCGGCGCCGTTCTTGCCTTCACTCCGCCCGGATCGGCATCGAACCTGCGCGGGCCGCGCGAGTTATCCGCCGGTCGGACGACGGGAGGCCCGAAGCCCATGAGCACGCGCACCACGAGCATCCGCCGGGCCCGCGAGGCCGATCTCGGCGGCTTGTCCAAGGTGTTCGATGCGTCGTGGCGCGAGGCCTATCGCGGCATCATCCCGGGCGTCGCCCTGGAGCGGCTGATCTCCACCCGGGACCGGGCGTGGTGGCGGGGCGCCCTGCGCCGCGGGCGGCCGATCGCGGTGGTCGAGACGGGCGACCTCGTCGTCGGCTACGCGGCCTACGGGCGGACGCGCAGCCGGTCGCTCGGGACCGAGGCCGAGATCGACGAACTCTACCTGCTTCCGGAGTACCAGGGTGTCGGCCTGGGCCGCCGCCTGTTCCGGGCGGTGCGCAACGACCTCGCGGATCACGGCCTCGCGCGGCTCGGCGTGTGGAGCCTGGAGGACAACGCCCGCGCCAGCGCCTTCTACGAGGGGCTCGGCGGCGTCGCCGGCCCGCGGGTGCTGGACCGCGTGGCGGGCCTCCCGCTCCCGAAGGTCGGGTTTCTCTTCGGCTAACGTTTTCCAGCGCTCGTTGCCGGGCCGCACCATCGACTGATTTGCTTTGCTAGGCCGCGCCTCTAAGAGATCCGGGAAGCGGACGAGACCGCATTCCGGAAGCGACACGCCATGAAGATCGACGCCATCCCGCTCGGCAAGAAGCCGCCGCACGACGTCAACGTGATCGTCGAGGTGCCGCTCGGCGGCGAGCCGATCAAGTACGAGATGGACAAGGATTCCGGCGCGCTGGTCGTCGACCGGTTCCTGTACACGCCGATGTTCTACCCGGGCAATTACGGCTTCATCCCCCACACCCTGTCGGGCGACGGCGATCCCTGCGACGTGCTGGTGGCCAACACCCGCGCGGTGCTGCCGGGCGCGATCATCAGCGCGCGCCCCGTGGGCGTCATGGTGATGCAGGACGAGGGCGGCGAGGACGAGAAGATCATCGCGGTGCCCTCGCGCCACCTGACCAAGCGCTACGACCGGGTCGAGAACTACACCGACCTGCCCGACATCACGATCCAGCAGATCCAGCACTTCTTCGAGCACTACAAGGATCTGGAGCCCGGCAAGTGGGTCAAGTTCGTCCGCTGGGGCGACAAGGAGGAGGCCCACCGGCTGATCGAGGAAGCGATCGAGCGCGGCAAGGCCAAGAAGTAAGGGCGGCCCGGCCGCTCCCGCCCGGGAGCGGCCGGGGGCGTCAGCCGTCGATGCGGCGCAGCCCGGCCCTGTAGCGCCGGGCATTCTCCACGTAGCGCAGGGCGGCCTGCCGCAGACCCTCGATCGCGGCCTCGTCGAGGGTGCGCACGGCCTTCGCCGGCGCCCCGACGATCAGGCTGTGATCCGGGAATTCCTTGCCCTCGGTGATGAGCGCGTTGGCGCCGACGAGGCAGCCGCGCCCGATCCGGGCTCCGTTCAGTACCGTCGCCCCCATGCCGACGAGGCTACCGTCCCCGATGGTGCAGCCGTGCACGATCGCCCCGTGCCCGATCGTGACGTCGGTCCCGATCACGAGGGGAAAGCCGGGATCGACGTGCATGATCACGCCCTCCTGGACGTTAGTGCGATCGCCGATGCGGATCGGCTCGTTGTCGCCGCGCAGGGCCGCGCCGAACCAGATCCCGACATCGAGGCCGAGATGCACGCGGCCGACCACCTGCGCGTCGGGCGCGATCCAGACCCGGTCGGGGTCGGCGAGGTCGGGGACGTGGTCGTCGAGGGCGTAGAGCGGCATGGCGGCCTTTCAGAGGGAGCGGTCGTCCCGACCGCGCGGCGCGGCCGGGATCGCGACAGATGACGCGCCTCGCCTGTCGCGGGAATGGTACGGCGCGTCCAGGCTGCCAATGCTAGGCTGGCTCCGCAAGCAGGCGCGGCCCGGATCGGAGACAGAGATGGCACGGCTCCCGATCCTGATCGGTCTGACGGCGCTCCTGCTGACGCAGGGGGCCGGAGCCGCGGATCTGCGGGAGGCCGCGCCCCTCGGCCGGTTCCGGGCGACCTGCGAGGATCTCGGGACTTTCTGCTTCGCCGACGCCTGCGGCGGCGATCAGATCGCGGCGGCCCAGGGCTGCCGGGCGCGCTGCCCGAGCGCGTCGATCGTCGAGGTCGTCCCGGCCGCCTGCCCGCTATCCGACGGTCGGCCCGTGACGATTCTCCGGCGCCGAGGCTGAGCCTCGGCCGCGGGTGGATTGCCGGGTGAAATATCGGACGTCCGCGGCAACGAAACGCGGACCGCGGCATTGACCGTTTCGAACAGGTGAACAACGGGGACGCGGACAGATGCTCGCGAACGCGCGCGATGCCCGCCGGAGCACGACGCTGACCAGCGATCTGCGCCCGCCCGAAGCGGGCCCGAACGCCGATCCCGTCCTGTACGGCGTCGCCGCCGGCTTGGCGGCCCTGTTTCCGCCGGTTGTGCCGCGATCGGAAGCCGCGCCCGAACCGCGCCGCGCCTCCGCGAGCAGCCGAGCGCCGGATACGACCGGCACGCGATAGAGCCCGGCCTGCCCGACGCGGACTCCGCCTCAGGCGGCGAGCCGGACGACGAGGAGGACCGTCGCCAGGAGCGGAACCGCCGCGGCGAGCCACAGGGCACCGGGATGAAAGCCGTCGGGCCCCGAGAAGCGCGAGGTCCGCGTCACCGCGGGACGCAGGGGATCCCCGCGTCCGATCCCGATCCCGACTGGCATCCGTGGCCTCCTCGATACGCGAGGAGTGAGCCTCGACGCCCATCAAGGGTGTCTGAATCGGCGGCCGTCTTCGTCCGGCGTGGTGAACCGGTCCTTAAAGGGCCCGGTCGAACTTCAGCTCGCCGTTCGGGCTCTTGAGCACGAGCTGCGAGCCGACCAAGTCCCACACCGCCGACGTGCGGAGGGCGATGAAGAAGGCCTGCTCGGTGGCCGCGAGGCCCTTGTCGCAGCTCTTCTTGGTGAGCGCGAGCGGGCCCACGGCGATGTGCTGCTCCTTCAGCGGGAAGGCGGTGGCCGCGAACGTGTTGCATCCGCCGTAGCCGCGGGCGCGGTACTGCTTGTCGATGATGAAGCTCGGCCGGTCGCCGCCCGCGAACGGCTTGCCGTTCAGGCTCACGGCGGTCCAGGTCGAATCCAGCGGGAACATCTTCTCGCTGGCCTTGGTCCCCGGCACGTACTGGGGCTTCTTCTCCTCCTCGCCGCCGGGACGGCGGTTGCCCCGGCCGAAGCCCGTGGGCGAGCCGCCCATCTGCGCCTGCGCCTGCGTCGCCGCCGACAGGTCCACGGCCAGCACGGCACAGGCCAAGCTCGCGATCAGCACCCCTCTCATCGTCCAGTCCCCATGTCGCGCGCGCCGCGCGCAGGTCATCCCGATCCGAAACCGCCGCGCCGGCCGCGCGGACCGACCCCTTACGAGGCCGTCCCGAATCCTTGCGCCTTGGCGGATGCGACAGGATTTCAGCACAATTATGGTCGCGCTCGGCCGGAGACCGCCTGGAAACGATCCGGGACCGTGATCGTTGTTGATCATTGCGAAGCGGGAGGATGACGTTGGCAGGATCGGACGAGGGCGCGCAGAGCGGGAGCCGGGCGCTCGCCATGACCCCGGCGCAGTCGCGGGCGGCCCGCGGGCTGCTCGGCTGGTCGGAGGCCGATCTCGCCCGCAAGGTAGGTCTGGACGAGCGATTCGTGCGGGATTTCGAGGGCGGCTACAGCGATGCGCCCAGCGGGCAGGTCGAGGCCCTGCGCAGCGCCCTCAGCGCGGCCGGAGCGGTGTTCAGCGACGCACCGACGCCCGGCGTCCACCTCGCGGCCGGCCGGGGCGTCGACGAGGGCACCCGCGCCGACGCTCTGACGACCGAGAACGATCGCTAACACCCGCCGGCTCTCCCGAACGCGCCGCTCATGGCGCGTTCATGCGCCGCGCCCGAGAACCGGGGACGCCCGAACCCGCGCACCGTCCCTGGAGCGTCCCGTGATCGATCCCGTCTGCAGCCCGTCGCGGTGCGACCGGCGCTTCCCCTCGGCCTCCGACCGGATCGGAGGCCGCTGATGCGCGCCGACGCCTTCCTGGCCGCCGCCGACGCGCTGCCCGTGGCGAGCCTCGACGCCCTCCTGGGGAGCCGGGGGCTCGTGGTCGTCGCGCCCCATCCCGACGACGAGAGCCTCGGATGCGGGGGGCTGATCGCCGCCGCCCGGGCGTCGGGGCGGCCCGCGCACCTCGTCGTGGTCAGCGACGGCTGCGGCTCGCACACGCATTCCCGCCTCTACCCGCCGGAGACGCTGCGCGCCCTGCGCGAGGCCGAGACCCGGCGGGCCGTGGCGGTCCTCGGTCTCGGGCCCGACGCCGTCACCTTCCTGCGCCTGCCGGACGCCCACGTCCCGAGCGACGGGCCGGAGGCCGAGGCGGCCGCGTCCGCGGTGGCCCGCGCGGCCGCGGCGATCGGGGCCGGCGCGGTCTTCGTGACGTGGCGCCACGATCCGCACTGCGACCACAAGGCGGCCGCCGCGATCGTCGCCCTCGCCCGGCCGCAGATGCCGGGCGTGCGGGTCTACGAGTATCCCGTCTGGGGCTGGACCCTGCCGCCCGAGACCGAGGTCGGGCCGAGCCCGGCCGGCCTGCGCCTCGACGTCTCCGCCTATCGCGAGACGAAGGCGCGCGCCGTCGCAGCCCACGAATCGCAGACCACCGACCTGATCGCGGACGATCCCGAGGGCTTCCGGCTCGAGCCCGCCATGATCGACCGGCTCTGCGGCCCCTACGAACGCTTCGTGGCCGTGCCCGCATGACCCGGCGGACTCAGACCCTCCCGGAGGATTACTTCCTCGGCATCTACGCGAGCGACCCGGATCCCTGGCGCTTCACCACGTCGTCCTACGAGCGCGACAAGTACGCGGCGACGCTGGCGGCCCTGCCGCAGGCGCGCTATCGGGCCGCCTTCGAGCCGGCCTGCTCCATCGGCGTCTTCACCCGCGCCCTGTCCGAGCGCTGCGAGCGGCTGCTCGCCACCGACCTGGTCCCGGCCGCGGTCGAGGCCGCCCGCGAGCGCTGCGCGGATCGCCCCAACGTCGAGGTCCGGCCGGGCAGGCTGCCGGCGGACTGGCCCGAGGAGCGGTTCGACCTGATCGTCCTCTCCGAATTCCTGTACTTCCTGGCCCCGGAGGATTTCGCCGCGCTCGTGCGCCGGGCCGGCGCGACGATTGCGCCCGGCGGCGACATCGTGCTGGTGCACTGGCTGGGCGAGACCGACTACCCGCTCTCGGGTGACGCCGCCGCAGAGGGCTTCATCCGGCTGTCCGCGCCCTTCGCCCAGGTGCTGAGTCAGGCGCGGACGGACGCGTACCGGATCGATGTCCTGCGCGCCGGACTCGCCCCGTGAGCGTCGCGGTCATCACCCTCAACAAGGGCCGGCGCGTGCACCTGACCCGCCTGCTCGAAGGCCTCGGCCGCGGCGACCCGCCCGATCGCTGCGTGGTCGTCGAGATCGGCGACGACGCGGCGCCCTACCCGGCCCTGCCCTTCCCGGTGGAGCGCGTCCCGTTCCCGCATGCCGGCCTGCCGCTCGCCGCGGCGCGCAATGCCGGGCGCCGGGCGGCCGGCGCCGACACGCTGATCTTCCTCGACGTGGACTGCATTCCCTCGGCGGGGCTCGTCGCCGGCCTGTCGCGGGCGGTGGCCGAGCGGGACGGCCTGATCTGCTGCGAGATCGGCTACCTGCCGGCCGGCGCGGTCGCGGATGGGTGGCTGGCCGCGGATCTGGAGCGGCTCGGCCACCCGCACCCGGTGCGGGTCTTCCCGCCCGCCGGCGCGGTGGCGCCGGCGCCGCAGCCCGGCCTGTTCTGGTCCCTCGCCTTCGCGGTGCGGGCCGCGACCTACGACCGGCTCGGCGGCTTCGACGAGACCTTCTCGGGCTACGGCGCGGAGGATACCGACCTCGCGTTCCGGGCCGAGCGGGCCGGCGTGCCGATCCTGTTCCTCGGCGGCCCCCGGGCCTACCACCAGCATCATCCGGGCTACGACCCGCCGCTCCAGCATTTCCGCGACATCGTCGCCAACGCGGCCCGCTTTCACGACCGGCACGGGATCTGGCCGATGGACGGCTGGCTCGACGGGTTCGCCCGGCTCGGACTGATCGCGGCGGATCGGTCGACCGGAATCGTGATTCACCGGGACCCGACGCCGGACGAGATGGCGGCGGCGCGGCTGCCGGACGATCGGCCGTTCTGACGGGACTTCGGGCCACGCGGCGCCGCCGTCCGCGCAGGGCGGATGGCGGATCCTGGCACGGGGCCAGGATCCGCCCGCGTCAGAGCTGTCTTCAGCCCTTCATGGCATTCGCCTTCTCGATCAGCGCCTCGGCCATGCGGATCGAGGCGATGTCGATGAGGCGGCCGTCCAGGGAGACGGCGCCGCGGCCGGCCTTGGCGGCCTCTTCCATGGCCTCGAGGATGCGGCGGGCCTTGGTGACCTCGGCCTCCGACGGGGTGAACACCTCGTTGGCGAGATCGATCTGGCTCGGGTGGATCGCCCACTTGCCCTCGAAGCCGAGGGCCGCGCAGCGGCGGGCCGCCGAGCGGTAGCCGTCCGGATCCGAGAAGTCGCCGAACGGTCCGTCGATCGGGCGCAGGCCGTAGGCGCGGCAGGCCACCAGCATGCGGTTCTGGGCGAACAGCCACGGGTCCTGCCAGTGGGTCTGGCGGTTTCCGGCCTCGTCCTTGTCGGTGAGCACCGAGAAGTCGGGGTTCACGCCGCCGATGACGGTGGAGCGGGCGCGGGTCGAGGCGGCGTAGTCGGCGACGCCGAAGGACATCGCCTCCAGGCGCTTCGACGACTGGGCGATCGCCTCGACGTTGGCCATGCCGAGCGCCGTCTCGATCAGCACCTCGAAGCCGATCTGCTTCTCGCGCTTCTTGGCCTGCTCGATCTGGGTGACCAGCACGTCGATGGCGTAGACGTCGGCCGGCACGCCGACCTTGGGGATCAGCACCATGTCGAGCCGCGGGCAGGCTTCGACGATGTCGACCACGTCGCGGTACATGTAGTGGGTGTCGAGACCGTTGATGCGGATCATCATGGTCTTGTTGCCCCAATCCAGGTCGTTCAGCGCCTGGATGATGTTGGTGCGGGCCTTCTCCTTGTCGTCCGGGGCGACCGCGTCCTCGAGGTCGAGGAAGATCACGTCCGCCGCCGACGAGGCCGACTTCTCCATGAAGGTCGGGTTCGAGCCGGGGACGGCCAGTTCGGATCGGTGCAGGCGCGGCTTGGCCTGCTGGATCAGGGTGAAGCTCATGGGTGTTCCTCTCTCTTGGTGACGGTTCTGATGCCGTTGCGGGATGGGGTCCCGGTCATCGGCGGCAAATGGCGCGCGCGAGGGTCGCTGACAGGGCGCGACCGCACGAATGGACCGGTTCCCCGGTAAGGGATCGAGGCGCGGGTCCCCTCTCCCGCGCGGGAGGGGGGAGCCTGTTGGGCTCTGCCCTATCCCGTCGCCCCGAAGCCGACCGCGATGCAGTTGATCGACAGGAGCAGGGCCGACTTCACCGCCTCGCGCCGGTCCTCGTCGGTTTCCGCGCGGTAGCGGGCGAGCAGCTCGACCTGCTCGCGGCTGACCTGGTTGATGGTCGGGAGCCGGCCCTTCAGGCGGTCCCGGAACAGCGGGAAGCGCTCGGCCAGATCCGTCCCTCCGCTCACCCGCAGCACCATCTCGCGGGTGAGCGCGTACTCGGCCTCGATCATCGAGAAGATCCGGTCCCGGATCGACGCGTCCGGGACGAGGCCCGCGTAGGCGCGGGCGATGTCGAGATCGACCATCATCAGGGTCTTCTCGACCTCGTCGAGGACGAGGCGGAGGATGCGGGACTCGTTGAACAGGCGCCTGAGGGTCGCCTCGCCGTCGCGGCCGCGCACCTCGAGGAAGCTCGCGAGCCCCGAGCCGACGCCGTACCAGCCGGTGATCACGTGCCGGTTCTGCGACCACGCGAACACCCAGGGGATCGCCCGGAGGTCCGAGAGCGAGCGCGCGCCGAAGCGGCGGGCCGGGCGCGAGCCGATGTTGAGGAGGGAGATCTCGTCCAGGGGGCTCGCCGCCTGGAAGTAGTCGACGAGTCCGTCGGTCTGGAGCAGCTGGACGTAGGCCGCCCTTGAGGCGCCCGCCAGCGCCTCGAGGGCGTCGTCGTGGCCCGGCCCCGCACGCTCGCCGTCGCCCGCCAGCGCGTGCTCGAACACCGAGGCCGCCAGCAGCTCCATCTGGTAGGCGGCCGTGCCGCGGTTGGCGTACTTGAACGAGACGACCTCGCCCTGCTCGGTGGTCCGGAACCGGCCGCGGATGGAGCCCGGCGGCTGGGCCATGATGCCCTTTTGGGTCGGCACGCCGCCGCGGCTCACCGAGCCGCCGCGCCCGTGGAAGAAGGCGATCCCGACGCCGAGCTCCTCGCCGAGCCGGGTCAGCTTGCTCTGCGCCTTGTAGAGCTCCCAGTTGGCGGCGACGAAGCCGCCGTCCTTGTTGGAGTCGGAGTAGCCGATCATCACCTCCTGCACGCCGCCCTGCCAGCGGGTGGAGCGGCGGACAACCGGCACGTTGAGCAGCGCCCGCATGATCGCCGGGGCGGCGCGCAGGTCGTCGATGGTCTCGAACAGGGGCACGATCGGCAGCGGGCAGATCTCGGTGCCGGCGGCGTCGAGGAACACCCCCGCCTCCTTGGCCAGCAGGTACGCGCCGAGCACGTCCTCCACCGAGCGGGTCATCGACAGCACGAAGGCGCCGAACGCCTCGCGGTCGAGGGCCTCGCGCATCTCGGCGACGAGGGCGAAGGTGGCCAGCGTCTCCCGGGCGGCGTCGGGCAGGTCCTCGAAGGACCGCTCGGGATCGCGCGGCCGGGCGAGCTCCGTGTCCAGCCACTGGCGCCACGCGGCCGAGCCGAGGGCCGGCGGCTCGCCGTCGCCGTTGCGCTGGCGCCAGAGGGCGTGGAGCGTGTCGGTGGTCCGGGTGGTGTTCTCGCGCAGGTCGAGGCGGACCGTCGAGAAGCGGAAGATCTCCACCATGCGCCGGACCGGGCGGACGAGGTCCCGCGCCAGCGCCCCGCACTTGGCCTCGGTCAGGCCGCGCTCCAGGGTGCGCAGATCCTCGATCAGCCCGTCCGCGCTCGCGTAGTCGGGACCGGAGGGATGCTCGCCCTCGTTGCGGGCGATGGTCGCCTCGATCTTGCGCGAGACGCAGGAGAGGTACTGGCGATAGGGCTCGCCCGGGTTGCGCCGGGTGATGGCGCGGGCTTGGCCGCTCTCGGCGAGGTTTCGGTCGAGTTCCGCGCGGAAGGCCTCGGGCAGCGGCAGCGAGCGCTCGGTGAGCGAGAGGGTCCGACCCAGCTCGCGGACGCCGTCGCGGTAACGCGTGAGCGAGGCGAGCGCGTTGCGGTGCAGGGTCTGCCGGGTGACCGCCGCCGTGACGTAGGGGTTGCCGTCCCGGTCGCCGCCGATCCAGGAGCCGAACTGGAAGAACGGCGGCACCCGGAACTCCGTGCCCGGATAGGTCTCGGCCAGCGCCTCGTGCAGGGTCTCCAGGGTCTCGGGCAGCATCTCGAAGAGGGTCTCGTCGAAGAAGTGCAGCCCCCAGGCCACCTCCCGCTCGACGGTCGCCTTCTCCAGGTGCAGCTCGCCCGTCATCCAGACCAGCTCGATCTGGTCGCGCAGCGCGTTCATGAGCCCGTTGCGCTCGCGGTCGGTCCAGCGCGGCATCTCCAGCTCGCGCAGGACGAGGTAGATCCGGCGGAACTTCTCCAGCACCGTGACCCGCTTGCCCTCGGTCGGGTGGGCGGTGAGCGTCGGGCGGATGCGCAGGTCGCTGAGCAGCGCCTGGATCTTCTCCGGGGGCACGCCCTGCCGGCGGGCATCCGCGAAGACCTTGGCGAAGGAGCCGCCGAGCGCGGCCCGGCCCTCCGTGCGCTCCACGTGGCGGCGCCGGCGCATCGCGGCGTTCTGCTCGGCGATGGAGATCAGCTGGAACCAGATGCCCTGAACCTGCAGCGCGCGCGCGAGCATCTGCGGCGAGAAGCGCGAGATGTCGGCCGTGCCGTGCAGGACCGCCTCGAGGTCGGGGTCGTGCCGGCGGGCGACGTCGAGCAGCGCCTGGAACAGGATGTCCAGCGCCTGCTCCGACGACGTGCCGACGATCACCGGCGGCGCGAAGGCCGTGGCATCGACGAGACCTGGGGTTGCGTGAAGGGTGCGGGTCATGGGGCCACCTCGTGGCGCATGGTCTTTTTCGAGGATGTTCAGCGCGGAGCGTCGTCACCGCCGCGACCGGGAGGGACACGCATCGGCCGGTGCCCGGCGCGACGAGCCCCCTCTCCCGCCCGGGAGAGGGGACCCACGCCGCATTCCGTGACTGTGCGGCGGGCCGGCCGCGCTACGCCGCCCGGGCGAGCACGTCGGCCACCGTCTGCCCGAACGAGCCCGGATCCGGCGCCACGGTCAGCCCGTAGGAGCGCATGATCTCGGCCTTCTCGGCGGCGCTGTCGCCGGCCGCCGAGATGATCGCGCCGGCGTGGCCCATGCGGCGCCCCTTCGGCGCGGTCAGCCCGGCCACGAAGCCGATCACCGGCTTCGACATGTTCTCGCGGATCCAGGCCGAGGCCTCGGCCTCCTGCGGGCCGCCGATCTCGCCGATCATCAGCACCGCGTCGGTGTCCGGGTCGGTCTCGAACAGGGCGAGGTGGTCGAGGAACGACGAGCCGTTGATCGGGTCGCCGCCGATGCCCACCGAGGTCGAGATACCCAGCCCGAGCTCCTTGAGCTGGGAGGCGGCCTCGTAGCCGAGCGTGCCCGAGCGGGAGATCACCCCGACATTGCCCGGGAGGTAGATGTGGCCGGGCATGATGCCGAGCATCGCCTTGCCGGGCGAGATGATGCCGGCGCAGTTCGGGCCGACCACCATGGTCCGCTTCTCTTTCGGGTAGCGGTACAGGTAGCGCTTCACCCGCATCATGTCCTGGGCCGGGATGCCGTCGGTGATCGAGCAGACCAGCCGCAGCCCGGCATCGGCCGCCTCCATGATGGCGTCCGCCGCGAAGGGGGGCGCCACGAAGGTGATCGAGGTCGTGGCCCCGGTCGCCGCCACCGCTTCCTTGACGGTGTTGAACACCGGCAGGCCGAGATGGGTGCGCCCGCCCTTGCCCGGGGTGACGCCGCCGACGACGTTCGTGCCGTAGTCGAGCATCTCCTTGGCGTGGAAGGTGCCCTTGTCGCCCGTGATGCCCTGGACGATGATCGGGGTGGTCTCGTCGATGAGGATGCTCATGGCGCGGTCTCCCCCCTCTCAGTGGTGCGTCTTGGCGGCGTCGCAGGCGTCGACCGCCTTCTTGGCCGCCTCCGCCAGGGTGTCGGCCGTGATCAGGTCGAGGCCGCTCTCGGCCAGGATCTTCTTGCCCGCCTCCACGTTCGTGCCGGCGAGGCGCACCACCAGCGGCACGTCGATCTTCACCTCGCGGGCGGCCTGGACGACGCCCTCGGCGACCCAGTCGCAGCGGTTGATGCCGGCGAAGATGTTGACGAGGATCGCCTTCACGTTGCGGTCCGACAGGACCAGCCGGAAGGCCGTCGCGACGCGTTCCGGAGACGCACCACCGCCGACATCCAGGAAATTCGCCGGCTCGCCGCCGGCGTGCTTGATCATGTCCATGGTGGCCATGGCGAGGCCGGCGCCGTTGACGATGCAGCCGATCTCCCCCTCGAGGCCGATGTAGCTGAGGTTGTGCTCGGCGGCCTGGGCCTCGCGGGGGTCGCCCTGCGACGGGTCGTGCATGTCGGCGATGCCCGGCCGGCGGAACATCGCGTTGTCGTCGAAGCTCATCTTGGCGTCGAGCGCCAGCACCCGGTCGTCCTTGGTGACGACGAGCGGGTTGATCTCCAGCATGGTGCCGTCGCAGTCGCGGAACGCCCGGTAGGCGTTCATGATCGTCTTCACCGCGGCCGAGACCTGCTTGATGTTCAGCCCGAGCTGGAAGGCGATCTCCCGCGCCTGGAACTGCTGCAGGCCGACCGCCGGCTCGACCACCACCTGGATGAGCGAGTCCGGCTCCTTGGCGGAGATCTCCTCGATGTCCATGCCGCCGCGCTGGCTGGCGATGACCCGAACGCGCTCGGCCTTCCGGTCCAGCACGTAGCCGAGGTAGAGCTCGCGCTCGAACGGGTCGGCGGTCTCGACGTAGACGCGCTGCACCGGCTTGCCCTCGGGGCCGGTCTGGTGCGTCACGAGGCGCTTGCCGAGGAGGTCCTTGGCGGCGTCGCGGACCTCGTTGTAGGTCCGGCACAGCTTGATGCCGCCGGCCTTGCCGCGGGCGCCGGCGTGGATCTGCGCCTTGACGGCCCAGAACGAGCCGCCGAGCTCGGTGGCGGCGTAGACCGCCTGGTCCGGACTGAACGCGATGGCCCCTTTCGGGACGGCCACGCCGAAGCTCGCGAGCAGCTCCTTGGCCTGATACTCGTGGACGTCCATTCGGCGCCTCCTCCGCGGTTCGTTGCCGCCGTTGACGCCCTTCACTTTAGTTGAGTCGAAAGATTACGCCCGTCAAATTTTTTAAGCAGCTGATTGACCGAGACTTTTTCGCGGCCGCAGCACGGACCGTATTCGACATTGCGGTGCAGCATACAGAAAAACAACGAGGCCGGGGCGTGATGCACCCGGCCTCGACTGTTGGATCAATACAAAGTTCGTTGGAACGCCTCGTTCAGGACGCTCTGTCCGTCATCGAGAGCGCAGCGAAGCGACCCAGGGCAGCGCGACCCCTGCGAGGGTGGCGCCGACTGGATTGCTTCGCTGCGCTGGCAAAGACGGCAGCATCGACGGGGCCGACCGGACACGCTGTGAAGCGTGGCGCTGACCCAAGTCGCCGATTCAGTTCACCTTGTCCTTGACGACGGCGTAGACCTTCTCGGTGAGCGCACCGGCCTCGCCGAGCAGTTCCTCAAGCTCCTTCAGCCGCTCGTCGGCGAAGTCCCGGTCCTCGAGACCTTTCGCGTTGACGTAGACGTTGAGGGCCGCGCTGCGCAGGCCGGCATAGGCGGAGAGCACCGCCACGCCGGCATCCGACACGACGTTGAGGTTGCCCTTGTCGGCCGTGATCGCCGCGAGGTCGATCACCGCGCGGCAGGCCCGGCAGCAGGCGAGCGGCACGTCGCAGGCGGTCTTGAGCGCCGCCTGGATCTTCTCCGCACGCGCGGCCTTCTCGTCGTCGGTGGCCTTGGGCAGGCCGTAGGCGCCCATCACGGCGTCGAAGGCCTGGACGTCCTCGCCGATCATGCCGGTGAGCACGACCCGCAGGCCCTCGGACTTGGCCAGCACGTCCTTCAGCTCGGCCTCGACCTCGACGTACTTCTTCTTGCCGATGGTGAGGTTGCAGACCATCGACACCAGGGCCGCGCCCATGGCGCAGGAGATCGCCGCCGCGCCGCCGCCGCCGGGGGTCGGGGCGGCGCTCGCCAGCTCCGTCAGGAACTTTTCGATGCTGTCGGTCTCGGGGCGATGCGTCTCGGTCACCGGCGCCTCCTCAGGCCATCGTCTTGGCGAGGGCGTAGATCTCCTCGGCGTCGAGCACCTTGTCGGTGCTCTCGAAGAGCTGACCGACGCAGGCGCGGTGCAGCTTGAGCTTCAGGCCGCCGATGCCCAGCGCGCCGAAGGCCTGCTTGCCGTTGCGCTCCTTGCCCTTGTCCATCACGTCGATGCCGCCGATGCCCGTCGGGGGCTGGGCGTTGTAGTCGGCGACGAACTCGATGGACGATTCCTGCGCCCAGGCCGCTTCCGGCAGCAGCTCGACGCCGATGGCGCCGGCCGTGAACACGAGGTTCGTGCCCTTGACCAGGGCGATGCGGGACGCCTCGTCGGGGGTGGCGGCGGCCTTCACGTTGACCTTGAAGCGCGTGTTGATCTGGTCCGCGGCGGCCTGGGTCTTGTCCAGCGCGCGGCCCGCGATGGTGACCTCGGCGCCCTCGCCGGCGAGCAGCGCGGCCGAGCGCATGCCGACCGGGCCGGTGCCCGCCAGCACGACGGCCTTCTTGCCCTGGAGCGACCCGGCGGCCTTGGCGACCAGCGCCACGCCCGCGGCGGCCGTGGTGTTCGAGCCGTTGGAGTCGAGCATCACCGAGACCCGGAAGGGGCCGAAGAAGCGCTTCTTGACGGCGGTGAACAGCGCCTCGCCCGCCGCCATGCTGCCGCCGCCGACGAAGATCGCCGTCGACTTCTTCTCGGAGCCGCCGCGGGTGTAGATCGTGCCGTCGACCAGCGCGCCGACATTGTCGGGATTCACGCCGCCGTAGCCGGTGATGTGGTCGGCGCCGCCGTCGTAGCCGACCACCGTGTCGAACACGTTCGGCACGGCATCGGTGTCGAACAGGAACAGCAGCTTCTTCGTCACGATTCGGACCTTTCTGTCGCGCCCTGCGGCGCTATCGTCTTGTTTTCAAAGGGCGGGCGCACCGAGCGACCCGTTCGCGCCATGGTGCGCCCGAGGCTTCAGATGGCCGACGGGGCGAGGCGCGGTTCCCCTCTCCCGTGCGGGCGAGGGACAGGGTGAGGGGCGTGCCTCACCCGGAGAGTTCTCCTCCCTCACCCCAACCCTCTCCCGACCGGGAGAGGGGGCCTGTCGCGCCTACTCGACCACGTTCTGCGGCTTGCCCGCCACGAAGGCCTCGACGTTGTCGACGAGCTGGTCGGCCAGGATCTGCATCGCCTCCTTGCTCGCCCAGGCGACGTGCGGCGTGACGATCAGGTTCGGCAGGTCGGCCTCGCACAGGATGTTGCCGTCCTTGGGCGGCTCCTGCGCCACCACGTCGAACCCGGCGCCCGCGATCGTGCCGTCCTTGAGCGCCTCGAGCAGCGCCGCCTCGTCCACGAGCCCGCCCCGGGCCGTGTTGATGAGGATGGCGCTCTTCTTCATCTTCTTGAGCTCGGCGGCGCCGATCATCCCCTTGGTGTCGGGGGTCAGCGGCACGTGCAGCGTGATCACGTCGGACTGCGCCAGGATCGTCTCGAAGTCGACCAGCCCGTCCTGCGGGAACACGTCGTAGGCGATGACCTTCATGCCGAGCGCCTCGGCGCGCTTGGCGATCGACTTGCCCAGCGCCCCGTAGCCGACGATGCCGAGCGTCGAGCCGGCGATGTCGTAGATCGGGTAGTCGAAGTAGCAGAACTGCTTGGACTTCGCCCAGTCGCCGCGCCGCACCGAGTTGGCGTAGGGCACGATCGCCCGGCGCAGGGCGAACATCAGCCCGACCACGTGCTCCGGCACGGTGTTGAACGCGTAGTTGCGGATGTTGACGACCGTGACCCCCTGGGCCTTGGCCTGGGCCTTGTCGACCACGTCGGTGCCGGTGGCGGCGACCGCGATCAGCTTCAGGTCGGGGAGCTGCTTCAGGGTCTCGGCCCGCATCGGGACCTTGTTGATCAGCGCGATCTCCGCGCCCTGGAGGCGGGAGACGATCTCTTCCGGCGTCCAGGTCGACTCGTGCTCGACGTATTCGTGCGGGAAGTTGAACGGTCGGACCCTGGCATCGAGGGATTCACGATCCAGGAACACGATCTTCTTGGTCATAGGACCCCTCTCGTACGACGGGCGGCTTCCTCGATAGTCTTGTTCTTACTTGCGCGTCGGGGCGGGCCCGGCAACCCGGTCCCGCCCCGATCGCGTGCGCCGATCACGCCTTATGCAGCGGATTCTCGCGCAGGTAGCTGGAGGCGGCGGCGACGCCCGAGCCCGGCGTGACCTTGATGCCGCAATCGATCATGGCCATCTCGGCGCCCGCGATGGCGCCCAGGAGCGACAGCTCGTTCAGGTCGCCCAGGTGACCGATGCGGAACACCTTGCCGGCGACTTTCGACAGGCCGGCCCCGAGCGAGAGGTTGTAGCGCTCGTAGGCGTGGGTGATCACCTTGGCGGCGTCGGCACCCTCCGGCACCACGATCGCCGTGACCGTGTCGGAGTTCCACTTCGGCTCCTTGGCGCAGGGCTTCAGGCCCCAGGCTGCCACGGCCTGGCGGGTCGCCTCGCCGAGCACGTGATGGCGGTGGTAGACGTTCTCCAGCCCCTCCTCCTTCACGATCGCCAGGGCCTCGCGCAGGCCGTAGAGCAGCGGCAGGACGGGCGTGTAGGGGAAGTAGCCGGTGGCGTTGGCGGCCAGCTGGTCCTTCCAGGCGAAGTAGGCGTGGCCGAGCCGGTCGTTGCGGCCGGTGCCGCCCTCGGCGATCTTGAGCGCCTTCGGGCTGATGCAGATCAGGCCGAGGCCGGCCGGCAGCATGAAGCCCTTCTGCGAGCCCGCGATGGCGCAGTCGACCTTCCACTCGTCCATGTAGAACGGCAGCGAGCCGATCGACGAGATGCCGTCCACGAACAGCAGCGCCGGGTGGCCGGCGGCGTCGATCGCCTTGCGCACCGCGCCGATGTCGCTGGTGACGCCCGTGGCGGTCTCGTTGTGGACGACCATCACGGCCTTGATGGCGTGATCCTTGTCGGCCCGCAGCGCCTCCTCGATCTTCTGCGGATCGGCGCCGGCGCCCCACTCCTCCTCCTGGACGATCACGTCGAGGCCGAGGCGCTGGGCCATGTCGACCCAGAGGTGGCTGAACTGGCCGTAGCGGGCGGTGAGCACCTTGTCGCCGCGGCAGAGGGTGTTGGACAGGGCCGATTCCCAGATGCCGGTGCCCGAGGACGGGAACAGGATGACCGTCCCGGCGGTCGAGCCGAACACCATCTTGGAGTCCTGCAGCAGCGGCTTCACCAGCTCGGGGAAGCTCGGCGAGCGGTGATCCTCCGACGGCACGTGCATGGCGCGCAGGACGCGCTCCGGGATGTTGGTGGGGCCCGGGATGAAGAGGTGGTTGCGACCGGGGCGCCGGGTTGCGGCCATGATGTTTCCTCCGAAAAGTCCATTGCGCGCGGGCGTGAACCCGCGCCGGGTTGTCCAAGCGTCGTCAGGGAGTCGGTCCGGCGTCGTCGAGAGCGGCTCGCGCCGCGCCCCCTCGAACGCCATCCTCTGCCGTGATCGGGGGGCCTCCGCGGAGCGGCAGGCGGCCTCACGCCGCTCGCGTCGCGGCGCGCCCCCGCGCGCCGGTCGCCTCCGAAATGCCGTCCCGTCCAACGGCCTCAGGGCCGTCCTCGCCGCCTTCCTGTCAAGGTCCGGCCGAACTCGCGCCGAGCCGCCGGTTCTTGGCATTATGAGGCGGTGGCGCTGGAAAGGAAAACCGGAAAAACTTCCGGAACTTGGCAAAAAAATTTTTTGTGCGACGCAACGAAGTCGAGCCGCGGTTGAGAGGCTTCGCGGCATTGCACACCGAAGTCTTCCCGCACGCTCCGGGACCCGCGTCATCAAACTGAGATGGGATCGCGCTCTGGATCCCGGCACCGTACAGCCGCCGGGAGAGGGTGCCGTGGCCGAGGTTGAGGAGATGCCGGTCCGAGTGCGGACGCTGTTCCTGTCCGACCTGCATCTCGGCACGCGCGGCTGCCAGGCCGGCCTGCTGCTGTCGTTCCTGAAGGACTACGACGCCGACACGATCTACCTCGTCGGCGACATCGTGGACGGCTGGCAGCTGCGCTCGGGCTGGTACTGGCCGCAGGAGCACAACGACGTCGTGCAGAAGCTCCTGCGCAAGGTCCGCAAGGGCGCGCGGATCGTCTACCTGCCCGGCAACCACGACGAGTTCCTGCGCGACTACGTGGGCACGAGCTTCGGCGGCATCGAGCTGGCCGAGACCGCGATCCACGAGGCGGCCGACGGCAAGCGCTACCTCGTCATCCACGGCGACCAGTTCGACATGGTCGTGCGCCACTCGCCGTGGCTCGCCCATCTGGGCGACGGCGCCTACACGCTGGCCCTCTCCCTCAACACGCTGATCAACAAGGTGCGGCGCCGCCTTGGCCTGTCCTACTGGTCGCTCTCCGCCTGGGCGAAGCTGCGCGTCAAGAACGCCGTGAGCTTCATCGGCCGCTTCGAGACGATCCTGGCCGAGGAGGCCCGCCGCCAGGGCGCCGACGGGGTGATCTGCGGCCACATCCACCACGCGGCGGACCGGCCGATCGGCGACCTGCGCTACCTCAACACCGGCGACTGGGTGGAATCCTGCACCGGGCTCGTGGAGCACTACGACGGTCGCATCGAGGTGCTGCACTACCCGAGCCTCCTGCGGGCGCAGGCGGCCGAGGTCGCGCCGCAGCCCCTGCCGGGCCGGCGCGCGGTGGCGTGAGGGCGGCGCCGTGAAGCTCCTGATCGCCAGCGACGCGTGGCACCCCCAGGTGAACGGCGTCGTGCGCTCCCTCGAGCAGATGGTCCGGCGCGCGCCGGAGCACGGCTTCGCCACGACCCTGCTCACCGTGGCGGATTTCCGCTCGCTGCCGCTGCCGGGCTACCCCGAGATCCGCCTCGCCTATGCCGGGCGCGAGCGGGTGGCGGCGCGCTGGCGGGCCGAGCGGCCGAGCCACGTGCACATCGCCACGGAAGGGCCGGTGGGCCTCGCGGCGCGGCGGCACTGCCTCGCCCACGGCCTGCCCTTCACGACGAGCTACCACACGCGCTTCCCGGAATACCTCGCCGCCCGCGCCCCGGTGCCGGAGGCGTGGTCCTACGCGTACCTGCGCCGGTTCCACGGCGCCGCCCGGGGCACGATGGTCAGCACCGCCTCGCTCCAGGGCGAGCTCGCGGCGCGGGGCTTCGGCCGGCTGATGCGCTGGACCCGGGGCGTGGACACGGAGCGGTTCCGGCCGGCCGAGGCCGGGACGCCCGTCCCGGCGGAGCTCGCCGGCCTGCCGGGGCCGCTGTTCCTCTACGTCGGGCGGCTGGCGGTGGAGAAGAACGTCGCGGCCTTCCTGAGCCTCGACCTGCCCGGCACGAAGGTGGTGGTCGGCGACGGGCCGGACCGCGCGCGGCTGCAGGCACTGGCGCCGGAGGCCCGCTTCCTCGGCACCCGCACCGGCGCGGACCTCTCGGCCGTCTACGCCGCCTGCGACGTCTTCGTCTTCCCGAGCCTCACCGACACGTTCGGCATCGTGCTCCTGGAGGCCCTGGCCAGCGGCCTCCCGGTGGCGGCCTTCCCGGTGCCGGGCCCCAACGACGTCGTCGGCACGCGGGTCGGGGTGCTCGACCCGGACCTGCGGGGCGCCGCGCTGGCGGCGCTGCGCCTGTCGCGCGCCGAGTGCCGGGCCGAGGCGCTGCGCTGCGGCTGGGACGTGAGCGCCCGGCAGTTCTTCGGCAACATCGTCGAGGCGCATGGCGGCACCCGGACCACCCGGGACGCCGCCTGACGCGTGACGGCGTCCGCGCGGGATGGCAGGACGGCGCGATGCCGCCCGCCAGATCGACCACCGAGCCGTCCGCCGGACCGGCCGCCTCCGCCAGAACCCGGGCCCTGTCCGCCCGGCCGTTCGATCCCGCCCGGGCCGCCGCGTATCCGGCGGCGATCGGCTGCGACGAGGTCGGGCGCGGCGCCCTCTGCGGACCGGTGGTGGCGGCGGCGGTCTGGTTCGATCCGACGGCGATCCCGGCCGACCTGCTCGCCGCCCTCGACGACAGCAAGCGCGTCCCCGAGCCCGCGCGGGAACGGCTGGCGCCGCTGATCCGCGCCCACGCGCGGGTCGCGGTGGCGGCGGGGTCGCGCGCCCTGATCGACCGGATCAACATCCGCGGCGCCACCCTCGACGCCATGGCGCGGGCGGTGGCGCGGCTCGGCCTCGTCGCGCCGGTGCTGGTCGATGGGCGGGACGCCCTGCCGGGCCTGCCCGGCCGCGCCGTCGTCGGGGGCGACCACTTGGTGCCGCAGATCGCCGCCGCCTCGATCGTCGCCAAGGTGCTCCGCGACCAGCTGATGCGGCGCCTCGCCCAGCGCCATCCCGGCTACGGCTGGGAGCGCAACGTCGGCTACGGGACGGCCGTCCACCGCGCCGGCCTGACGCGGCTCGGGCGCAGCCCGCATCACCGGCTCAGCTTCACCCGCGGCTTCGACTGAGCCGGGCAAGACGGGTCACGCGGCCCGGACGCCCGCGAGGAAGCGCTGAACCTCCGCGGCGAGGTCCTCCGCTTGACGCGTGAGCGCGGTGGCGGCGGTGAGCACGTGGTCGGCCGCGCGCCCGGTCTGGTCGGCCGCCCGCGCCACGCCGGCGATGTTGCCGGTCACCTCCTGCGTGCCGGCATTGGCCTGGGCGACGTTGCGGACGATCTTCTGGGTGGCCGCCCCCTGCTGCTCCACCGCGGCCGCGATGGCGGCCGCCACGGTGTCGATCTCACCGATCCGGCCGGTGATCGTGCCGATCGCCCGCACCGCCTGACCGGTCACGGCCCGGATCTCGCCGATCTGCCGGCCGATCTCGTCGGTGGCGCGGCCGGTCTGGGTGGCCAGTTCCTTGACCTCCGTGGCGACCACCGCGAAGCCGCGTCCGGCCTCGCCGGCCCGCGCCGCCTCGATCGTGGCGTTGAGGGCCAGCAGGTTCGTCTGCGCGGCGATGCTGGCGATCATCTCGACGACGGCGTCGACCCGGGCGACAGACGCGTTGAGCGCCGCCACCAGGGCGGCGGTCTGGTCGGCCTCGCCGACCGCGATCCGGGCCAGTTCGGACGAGCTCCGGACCTGCCGGCCGATCTCCTGGACGGAGGTACCGAGTTCCTCCACCGCGGCGGCGACGGTCCTGACGCCGGCGGAGGCCTCCTCGGCGGCCGCGGCCACGGTATCGGACCGGCCGGCGGTCTCCTGGGCGGTCGTGGTCATCTGCCAGGCCGTGGTCTGCAGTTCGGTCGCGGCGGCGGAGACCTGCCCGACGATGCCGGCCACCGCCGCCTCGAAGGTCTGCGCCAGCGTGTGCGTCATGGTCCGGCGCTGCGCCTCCGCGGCGCGCGCCGCCTCGGCCGCGTCCGCCTCCAGGGCGCTGGTGCGGATGAGGTTGTCCCGGAAGACCTGCACGGCCGCCGCCATCGCGCCGATCTCGTCCCGCCGCCCGCGGGCCGGGATCGCCACGGCGACGTCGCCGGAGGCGAGCGCCCGCATCGCCCGGATCATGGCCCGGAGCGGTCCGAGCACGCGACGGAAGACGAGGACGGCGCCGACACCGGCGAGGAGCACCGATGCGGCCAGGAACAGGCCGGTGTGGAGCAGCGTCGCCCGCGCCTCCGCGGCGAGCGCCTGCGCGCGCGCGACCATCGCGTCGAGGGCCGCGTCGGCGAGGTCGGCGATGGTGTTGACCTCCCGGGTGTTGCGGTCGCGCAAGTCCTGGAGCGCGACATTCGGCGGCGCGCCGCGGCTCAGGGCCGCCCGCAGGGCTTGCCGGCGCGCCGCGACCTCGCCCTCGAAGTTGCTGGCGCCGGCCCTCAGGAAGGCGTCCTGGATCGCCCGCGGCAGTGAATCGTCCATGTGGTCAACGAGGTTCGCCCAGTTCGCCGCGACGCGGCCGCGCTCCTCGGCCTCGGCGAGGCGCTCCTCCTCGGACCAGCCCGTCCCCCGCGTCACGGCCGTCTCGGCCCGCGCCACGTTGCCGCCGATCGCGACCCGCGTGATCCAGGCGGCGCGCTTGACGTCCAGGGCGCGGGCCAGCGCGGTGTCCCGGCGCGGGATCGCGGCGTCGACGGCCCCGCTGGTCGCCGTGAGCGCGTCGAGCAGATCCTGGAACGCCCTAGCGGCGGCCTCCGCGGTCGCGGCGGCGCGCTCCCCGATCGGGACCGAGAGGGTCGCGTCCGTCCGCGCGGACAGACCGGTGACGGCCTCGTGCGCGCGCCGGAGTGGATCGACCGTCCTCGTCACCGCGGCGGCGTCGATCGCGCGCACGAGGGCCAGGAGGGCGTCCAGTCGCTCGGTCCTGGTCGTGCGCTGTCGGGCGATCAGGTCCGCGTCGGCGGGCGGAATCCTGTCCGCGGCGATCAGCGCCTGCAGGGTCCGTCCCCGCTCGAGGCGCACGGCGAGCAGGACCTCGAGGAGGATCCGGCTGCCTTCCGTGAGCGCGACCACGCGGCGGCTCTCCCGCTCCTGCGCCCGGGCATCCAGCGCCGTCCGGGCGCCCGCGGCCAGCAGCATGGCGCTGAGTGAGAACAGGATCGCGCACAGGATCGTGCCGATCGACGGACGCGGAAGGCGCAGCATGAGCGTCGGGATCTCTCTTGGCGGTGCGGCGCGGGGCGAGGCCAACCGCCCGATCCCCAGGATCGAGCGGGGCGGCCGGTCGACCGCGGTCGACGGAGCCTCGGGGTGGCACGACAGGTCCGTGGCGGCCTCGACCGCGATCCGCCGTGCCGGCGCGCGGTCCGGGGTTGATCGGACGTCGCCGGGCGCCCCGGAGGGGCACCGGCCCGGTTCGAGCCGAGGGCACGGCGCGGCCGAGGGCTCACCGTCGATCCCGGCTCGATCATCGGACGGAAAGCCGGTCCCGGCGTCACCGGAGGTCGAACTCCGACGGTCCACGTCTCAACGAAGGCCGGTCGCGGCAAGCGGCGCCGTCGCGCGGCGACGCGGAGCAAGGCTCGCCCGCGATCCCTTCACGGCGCGCGGCCTCCGAAACGTCGTCCGATGTCGGTCGGGCGACCTCCCGGCGCAGGACGGCCGCCGGCGGTCGCTCGCCGATGATACAACAGATCGACAAAGATGATTGAGATGCATTATTTCAATCCTACACATTTATTCGACCGAAATATCTATTCGTGCTACAAATCTCAGAATAAATGCCCGCCAGCCCAAGCAAATTTCTGCCCGATGCATTTGAAACCTGAAAGATACGGATGTCAATCTTACGCTTCCAGGCCACGCGGCCGACGTGAACACATGCAAACGGACCGAAGCGTAGATGTTCGTCGCGAGAGACATGCCGAGTCTATTCGAGTGTCCTGGTACACTCGGGAATTCTGAGGTTTTCGAAGACAGCGACGGATCGCGCGGATCCGCCGGCTCACGGGTGGGCGGCACCCCGCGGGACGCGGGTCAGAACAGCGCCAGCTGTGCCCCCGGCTTGCGGAAGGCGTCGCGGTTCAGCGCGATCCGCCCGAAGGCGAAACCGAGCCGCGTGCCGGCGAGCCGGACCCGCTGGCCGATCATCGCCGCGTAGACCCCCTCCCCGCGGAAGCGGTGGCCGAAGCGCGGGTCGTTCTCGCGCCCGCCCCGGGCTTCCCGCAGGAGTGCGAAGGCCCGGGCCCTGCGCTCGGGATAGTGCTCGGCGAACCAGTCCGCCACGAGGTCGGCCACTTCGCCCGGGAGGCGCAGCAGCGCGTGGCCGATGCGGCTCGCCCCGTGCGCGCGCGCCTGAGCCAGGATCGACTCGATCTCGTGATCGGTCAGGCCGGGGATGATCGGCGAGACGTTGACCATGACGGGTACCCCCGCCGCGCTCAGCGCCCGCATCGCCGCGAGCCGCTTGCCCGGCCGCGGCGCCCGCGGGTCGAGGCGGCGGGAGAGGTCCGGATCCAGCGTCGGCAGCGAGATCGCCGCCAGCACGAGGTCGTCCGCCGCCATCTCGGCCAGGAGGTCGAGGTCGCGCAGCACGAGGTCCGACTTGGTGGTGATGCTGACGGGGTGGCGGGCCTCCCGCAGCACCTCCAGCACCGCGCGGGTGAGCCGGTGCTCCCGCTCGACCGGCTGATAGGGATCCGTGGCGGTGCCGAGGGCGATCGTCTCGGGCCGGTAGCCCGGCGCGGCGATCTCGCGGGCGAGGAGCCGCGCGGCGTCCGGCTTGGTGAAGATCCGCGACTCGAAGTCGAGCCCCGGGGACAGGCCGAGCCAGGCATGGGTGGGGCGCGCGTAGCAGTAGATGCAGCCGTGCTCGCAGCCCCGGTACGGATTGATCGACCGATCGAACGGGATGTCGGGCGAGCTGTTGCGGGCGATGATCCGGGCGGACCGCTCCGGCGTGACCTGCGTGCGCAGGGGCGCCGGGGCGTCCGCGATCCAGGCCCCGTCGTGGAACGCCTCGCGCCGGGCGCACTCGTACCGGCCCGTCGGGTTGGCCGTGGCGCCGCGCCCGCGCCGGGCGGCCGGGTCCGCGGCGCTCGGGCCGAGTCGCGTCACGGCCCCGGACGCGGTCCCGTCGCGCGTGTCCACCATGGCCGCTCGTCTCCCTCTCGGATCCGGTAAAGAACATAGAGCGAACACGTCGCCAGCGAGCGCCTTTTTTTCAGGCAAATGCGGCCCTGCAGCCCGTCCGGGCGACGGTGCGTCCACGCGGATGCGGCGGGGCAGTTTACGGCGCCGCAGAATCGTCTATGCGCCCGCTCATGCTCTCCGCGGTGACCTATCTGGCCGACCCGGCCGATCCGGACGCGATCGATCGCCTGGCCGACACGCTCAGCGTGCTCGTCTCGGGCGTGGCCGGCGGTCTCGTCGGCGACGCGGTGATCGTCGCGGGCCGCGAGAGCGAGGCCGTGGCCGCCGTCGCCGAGGCCACGGGCGCGACCCTGGTGCTGCACCGGGGCGGCAATCCCTACGCGGTCGGCGCCGCCGCGGCCCGGCGGGACTGGATCCTGTGCCTGGAGGCCGGCGACGTCCCGGCCGAGGGCTGGATCCGCACCCTCGACCGCTTCGTCGGGACGGCGCGGCCGGAGACGGCGCTCGGCCGCCTGCACCGCCCGGCCGGGAGCTGGCTCGGCCGCCTCGTCAGGCGCGCGGAGACCGTCGCCGGCGCCCGGCAGGCCCGGGCCGGCGACGTCGTCCGGCGCGAGGCCCTGCGCGCCGAGGGCGCGTTCGCGGGTCGCCTCAAGGTCAGGCCGCTGATCGCGCGGATCGAGCGCGCCTGAGCGGAAGAATCTTGCGCCGGCTCACGTTGTTGTCGGTCGATTCGCCTCTACAATTCTGGAAGCGCGGCAGAAACGTCGCCGCCTCCGGCCGTGTTGACCCGCGCTGAACCACCCCGACCTAGAAGGATGGTGCCATGGATTCGTCGGGCCTGATGGGGCGCAAGTCGGTCGACGACATCGTCGAGAGCGGAGAGGGCGAGCAGCAGCTCTCGAAATCGCTCGGCGCCCTCTCGATCACCGCGATGGGCATCGGGGCGATCATCGGCGCCGGCATCTTCGTCCTCACCGGCACCGCCGCGGCCCAGTATGCCGGGCCGGGGATCATGCTGTCCTTCGTGCTCGGCGGCATCGCCTGCGCCTTCGTCGGCCTCTGCTACTCCGAGATGGCCGCGCTGATCCCGGTCGCCGGCTCGAGCTACACCTACACGTACGCGACGCTCGGCGAGTTCTTCGCGTGGCTGATCGGCTGGGACCTGATCCTCGAATACGCCATGGGCGCCGCGACCGTGGCGGTCGGCTGGTCGGGCTACGTGACCAGCATCCTGAAGAACGTCGGGATCGTGATCCCGGCGCAGTTCGCCAACGCGCCGGGCACGCCGATCGACGGCGGCGGGACCGCGCTGTTCAACCTGCCGGCCGTGCTGATCGTGGCGCTGATCACGATCCTGCTGATGCGGGGCACGAAGGAATCGGCGCGCTTCAACAACATCATGGTCGCGGTGAAGCTCACCGTCGTGGTCGCCTTCATCGTTCTGGGCTGGGGCCATGTCGACGCCGCGAACTGGAGCCCGCTGATCCCGGACAACGACGGGACCTTCGGACATTACGGCTACAGCGGCGTCCTGCGCGGCGCGGGCGTGGTGTTCTTCGCGTTCATCGGCTTCGACGCGGTCTCGACCGCCGCCCAGGAGGCGCGCAAACCCCAGAAGGACATGCCCATCGGCATCCTGGGCTCGCTGGCGGTCTGCACGATCCTGTACGTGCTCGTCGCCGCCGTGCTGACCGGGCTCGTGCCCTACAAGGAGCTGAACGTCCCGGACCCGATCGCCAAGGGCGTCGACGTGATCGGCATCGGCTGGTTCAGCCTCCTGATCAAGCTCGGGGCGCTGACCGGGCTGACCACCGTGATCCTGGTCCTGCTCTACGGCCAGAGCCGGATCTTCTTCACCATGGCGCAGGACGGCCTGCTGCCGAAGATGTTCTCCCACGTCCACCCGACCTACCAGACGCCGTATCGCAGCCAGGCGCTCATCGGGGCCGCGGTCGCCTTGGTGGCGGCCCTGGTGCCGATCCACATCCTCGGCGAGATGGTCAGCATCGGCACGCTCGCCGCCTTCATCCTCGTCTGCGGCTCGGTGCTCTACCTGCGGCGGGCCGAGCGCCACATGGAGCGGCCGTTCCGGGCGCCCGCCGTGCCGGTCGTGCCGATCCTCGGCATCCTGTCCTGCCTGCTCCTGATGATCGGCCTGCCCCTCGACACGTGGCTGCGGCTGGTGATCTGGATGGCGATCGGCCTCGTCGTGTACTTCTTCTACGGCCGCAAGCACTCGGTCCTGCGCCGCAAGGAGGGGAATCTCGCGTAGCGCGCGGCGTCACACCGTGAGGCTCGCGCCGCGCCGCAGGTGCTCGTCGAGGCGCGGCATGATCTCCACGAAGTTGCAGGGCCGGTGCCGGTAGTCGAGCTGCTGGGCGAGGATCCCGTCCCAGGCGTCGCGGCAGGCGCCGGGCGAGCCCGGCAGCACGAACACGTAGGTGGCCTGCGCGACCCCCGCGGTGGCGCGGGACTGCAGGGTCGAGGTGCCGATCTTGTCGTACGAGATCCGGTGGAACACGGCCGAGAAGCCGTCCATGCGCTTCTCGAACAGCGGCTCCAGCGCCTCGGGCGTCACGTCGCGGCCGGTGAAGCCGGTCCCGCCGGTGGTGATCACCACATCGACCCCGGGGTCGCGCAGCCACGCCTCCACCCGCGCGCGGATCGCCCGGACCTCGTCCGGGACGATCGACCGGGCCGCCAGAATGTGCCCCGCCTCGGTGAGGCGCTGGGCCAGGGTGTCGCCCGAGCGGTCGTCCTCCGGGCGGCGCGTGTCGGAGACGGTCAGGACCGCGATGTTCAGGGGGATGAAGCGGCGGGCGTCGGTCTGATCGGCCATCGTGCGGGCTCTCCGGGGCGGGAGACCGATATGGGCCCGGCGGGACCGCTTGTCGCCCCCGGGGCCGCCGCGCCCGCGCGCCTCTTGCGGCCCGCCGCGAACTCGGCTGTGCTCGCTCGACCCCATCGGAGATCGCTCACCCATGCACATGTACGGCAACTGGCGTTCGGCCGCGGCCTTCCGGGTGCGGATCGCCCTGAAGCTGAAGGGCATCGCGTACGAGGAGACCTTCATCGACCTCGACGCGGGCGACCAGCACAGGCCGGAATTCCGCACGATCAACCCGCAGGGCGCGGTGCCGGCGCTGTTCGACGGCGACGGGCCGCCGCTCACCCAGTCGCTGGCGATCCTCGACTACCTGGAGGAGACGCGCGGCGGCGTGCGCCTCCTGCCCGAGGAGCCCCGGGCGCGGGCCCGGGCCCGCTCGCTGGCGCAGGTGGTCGCGTGCGACACCCACCCGCTCTACGTGCCCCGGGTGCGCACCTTCCTGATGGAGCATTACGGCCTGCCCCGGGAGCGGATGCTGGACTTCCTGCGCAACGCCTTCGAGACCGGCCTCAGGACCCTGGAGGCGCGCCTCTCGACCGAGCCGGGGACGGGCCGGTTCTGCCAGGGCGACTCGGTGAGCCACGCCGACCTCTGCCTCGTGAGCCTCTGGGTCGGGACGGGCATCTTCGGCATCGACACGGCGGCCTACCCGACGGTCGCGCGAATCGCCGAGGCCTGCCTCGCCCTGCCGGCGGTCGCGGAGGCACATCCGCTGCGTCAGCCGGGCGCCCCGCCGGCGTGACCGGGCCGCGCGCGTCCCGCCACGCGCGCGCCGTCGCACTCGTGACCCGGGGTCGCGGACAGCGAAGTGGAATTCGGCAACGCAGGCCGTGTAAGGAGGCCGGCGATTGATCCCGGTCCGGGGGAAGAAAGAGTGTCGATGGCATCCGTCGAGAACGAGTCCGGTCTTCATCGTGTCGTGGTGGTCGGCGGCGGCGCCGCCGGACTGCAGCTGGTCACGAAGCTCGGCGACAAGCTCGGGCGCGGCAAGCGCGCGCACATCACCCTCGTGGACCGCGCCCGGACGCACATCTGGAAGCCGCTGCTCCACGAGGTGGCGGCCGGCAGCCTCGACGTCGGCCACCACGCGGTGGACTACCTGCACCACGCCCACATGCACGGCTTCCGCTACCGGATCGGGCGGATGACCGGGCTCGACCGGGAGGCGCGCACGATCCAGCTGGCCGCGAGCTACGACGCGGAAGGGCGCGAGGTCACGCCCGAGCGCGCCGTCCCCTACGACACGCTGGTGATGGCGGTGGGCTCGACCACCAACGATTTCGGCACGCCCGGCGTCGCCGAGCACGCCATCGCCCTCGACACTCAGGACCAGGCGGTGCGCTTCCACCAGCGCCTCGTGAACGCCTCGCTGCGGGCGCACACGCAGGTCGGCCCCGTCCGGCCCGGCCAGCTCCACGTCACGGTGATCGGCGCGGGCGCGACCGGGACGGAACTCGCGGCCGAGCTGCACCGGACCCTGCGCCACGTCGTCTCCACCGGGCTCGACAAGATCGATCCGGGCAAGGACATCCGCATCACCCTGGTCGAGGCCGCCGACCGGATCCTGCCGGCGGTGCCGCAGCGCCTCTCGGCGGAGGTGATGCAGCTCCTCAACAAGATCGGCGTCGACGTGCGCGTGAAGGCGCGGGTCACCGAGGTCCGCGCGGACGGCGTGCAGCTCGCGGACGGCACCTTCATCCCGTCCGAGCTGGTCGTCTGGGCGGCGGGCGTGAAGGCGCCGCCCTTCCTGCAGGGCATCGGCGGGCTGGAGACGACGCGGACCAACCAGCTGGTGGTGACGCCGACGCTGCAGACCACCCGCGATCCCGACATCTTCGCCCTCGGCGACTGCGCCTACCTGGTGGAGGCCGGCTCCGACACGCCGGTGCCGCCGCGCGCGCAGGCGGCCCACCAGCAGGCGAGCCACCTGATTAGCCAGATCCCGGCCAAGATCGACGGCAAGCCGCTGAAGCCGTTCCGGTACAAGGATTTCGGCTCGCTGGTCTCGCTCGGCGAGTACTCGACCGTGGGCAGCCTGATGGGCTTCGTCCGCGGCAAGAACATGCTCATCGCCGGTCTGTTCGCCCGGATGATGTACCGCTCGCTCTACAAGATGCACGAGCGGGCGCTGCACGGCACGGCCAAGACCGCCCTCGACACCCTGGCCCGCGCGCTCACCCGGCGCACCGAGCCGCGGGTGAAGCTGCACTGACCGTCGCCGTACGAACCGAGGACGGGCGCCCGGATCGACCGGGCGCGACACAGGAAGGAAACGCCATGATCCTGGTAAGCGTGATGTACCCGGCCGGCCCGAGCTTCGACATGGGCTACTATCTCGGACACCACATGCCGCTGGTGCGCGAGCGCTGGTCGTCCCTCGGCCTCCACGACGCGAAGGTCGTCAAGGGCGCCGGCACGCCGGACGGCGGCGCCGCCCCGTTCCAGGTGATGGCCCTGCTGACCTTCGAGTCGGTCGACGCCTTCAAGAAGGCCGTGGCCGCCCACGGCGAGGAGATCTTCGCCGACATCCCGAACTTCACCCCGGCGCAGGCCCAGGTGCAGCTCAACGACTTCGCGGAAAACCCGTGATCGACATCGTCAAGGCGGTGCAGGAGGCCGACCCGAGCCTCGGCAGCTACGTGGTCGTGCTGCGCACCGACGCCCGGGCCCTCGACGGCCCGGAGCGCTTCACGCCGGAGGCGCAGGCCTGGATCGCCGAGAAGGCACCCGGCGGCCGCCTCGCCCGGGTGCGCGTCCTGCTCGCGCCCTATCCGGGGGCGGAGCCGGCCGCGCGCGAGGTCACTGTGGCGGCCTTCGCCGACGCGCGGGAGCTCGCCGCCTTCGCGACGACCTGGACCGGCGACCCGCTGCCGGAGGAGCCAGGGGAATCTGTTCCCGACTGATGGCCTCGGGGCCGCCGTCTTCGCGAGCGCGGCGAAGCAATCCGGGGCCGCGCCGCGATCGCGGACGTCGCGCTGCCCCGGGTCACTTCGCTCCGCTCGTGATGACGGAAAGCGGCCGCAAGACCGCGCGCAGGCTCAGGCCGCGCGCAGCTGCCGGATGGCGCGGAGCGCGGTCGCCCGCTGGATCTCCAGGCGCCGGATCAGCGGCATCAGGTCGGCGCCCGCGTGGGCGGCGGCCTCGACCTCGCGGCACAGGCTCGACAGGCCGACGAAGCCCAGAAGCCCGGCCGCCGCCACCAGGGCGTGGGCGTCGTGGGCGATCTGCAGGCGGTCGGTCTCGCTCGGCCGGAACCGCTCGGACAGCTCGTTCGCCAGGAGATCGAGCAGCGCCCCGACGCGATCGGCGCCGAAGCTCGCCTCCATCTCGGTCAGCACCGCCGCGTCGAGCACGGCCGAGTCCACCTGCGGCAGGCGGCGCGGCTCCTCGGCCCGAGCCGGCCGCCGCGCGCCCGGTGCCGTCCAGCGGCTGATCGTGGCGAAGAGGTCGGCCCGCCGGAACGGCTTGCCGACGTAATCGTCCATCCCGGCCTCGCGCAGCTCCTCGATCTGCGACGGCAGGACGTTGGCGGTCATGGCGACGATCGGGATGTCGCAGGCGGGCGGCGCGAGGGCGCGGATGCGGCGCGTGGCCGTGAGCCCGTCGACGCGGGGCATCTGGACGTCCATCAGCACGAGATCGTAGGCCCGGCCCGCCGCGACGGACGACCCGACCGCCGTGATCGCCTCGGCGCCGTCCCCGGCGACGTCCACCGCGTAGCCCTGGGATTCGAGCACCGCGCAGGCGAGTTCCTGGTTGAGCGGCACGTCCTCGACGAGGAGCAGCCGCAGCGGCGCGCCCCGGACATCCCCGGCCGCCGGAGCCGTGACCGGGGGCGGTTGCGGCGGCGTGCCCGCGTCGACCGCGGCGCCCGAGACCCCGGCGCCCTGCTCGCCGCGGGGCAGCACCAGCCGGAACCAGAAGGTCGAGCCCGCGCCCTCGCGGCTCTCGACCCCGATCTCGCCGCCCATCAGCGTCACGAGGTGCCGGGAGATCGCGAGACCGAGGCCGGTCCCACCGAAGCGGCGGCTGATCGAGCCGTCGACCTGGCTGAACCGCTTGAACAGCCGGTCCTGCTGCGCCGGGGCGATGCCGATGCCGGTATCGACCACGGAGAACCGGACCGTGTCGCCGGGGCGGCCGTCGGGGGCAACGCCGTCAGCCTCCCGCTCCACGGTCACCGTGACCGAGCCCTCGGGCGTGAATTTCACGGCGTTGTTCAGCAGGTTGAGCAGCACCTGACGCAGGCGTCCAGCGTCGCCGACCACGAAGGCCGGCAGGGCCGGGTCGATCCGGGCCTCGATGGCGAGGCCGCTGCGGAGCGCGCTGCCCCGCACGATCGAGACCGTGCCGTCGACGATCGAGACCAGCGGGAAGGTGACCGGATCGAGGGTCAGCTCGCCCGCCTCGATCTTCGAGAAGTCGAGGATGTCGTTGACGACCGTGAGCAGCGCCGCGCCGGAGCTCTGGATCAGCTCCAGGCGGCGCCGGTCCTCGTTCTGGATCGCGTCGCCGTCGAGGAGCAGCTCGGCGTAGCCCAGGATGCCGTTCAGCGGGGTGCGGATCTCGTGGCTCATGGCGGCGAGGAACTCGCTCTTGGCCGCGCTCGCCCGCTCCGCCTCGGTGCGGGCCGCCTCGGCGTCCCGCGTGGCGGTGCGCAGGGCCGCCTCGACCGCCTTGCGCTCGGTGATGTCGAGATGGAGGCCGACCATGCGCTGCGGCTGCCCGTCGGCGCCGCTGAGCGTCCGGCCCCGCGCGTAGAGCCAGCGCGCCCCGACCCGGAACTCGGCCGCGTAGGGGGTGCCGGACTCGACCGCCCGCCGGATCTCGTTCCAGACATCGGCCACGTCGTCGGGATCGATCAGCGCCGTCCACGCGGAGGCCGAGATCGTGTGGGCGGCGCCGGTCTCCGGCAGGCCGTGCATCCGCGCGCTCTCCGGGCTGAGGACGGCGAGCCCGGTGCGCATGTCCCAGTCCCAGGTGCCGGCCTCCGCGGCGTCGAGGGCGATGTCCAGCAGGCCGCTCGCCTCCTCGACGGCGAGCCGCGCCGTGACGATGTCGTCGACGTCGAGGGCGGTCCCGAGCCACTCCGCCACCGCGCCGTCCGCCGGGTCGAGGCGGATCGGGATCAGCGAGAGCTTGTGCCACCGGTAGACGCCGTCGTGGCGCCGGATCCGCCACTGGCCGCTGTAGCCCGTTCCGGTCTCGACCGCCCGGGCCCAGGCCGCGTCCATGGCGGCGGCATCCTCCGGGTGGTTCCGGACGAGGCGCTCCGCGCGCTCGGGCCCGATCGGCCCGTAATAGGACTGGAACTGCGCGTTGATATAGGTCGCCTGGCCGTCCCCGACCCGCATGGTCCAGACCAGGAGCGGCAGCGCCTCGGCGAGGCCCCGGTAGCGCAGCTCGCTGCGGCGAACCTCGTCCTCGGCGCGCCGGCGCTCGGTCACGTCGATCAGCACGCCGAACAGGCCGGCGCCCGCGCCCTCCCCCCGGGCCATGCCGCGCACGACGACGTCGCGGAGCTCGCCGTCCGGCCGCAGCAGCCGGGCCTCGAAATCGAACCGGACCCTGCGGGCGATCGCGTCCGCGACGATCGCCTCGAGCCGGGCGCGGTCGGCGGGATGGTAGATCTGCGAGAAGGCGTCGAGGTGCGGCGGCGGGGTCGCGGGGTCGCGGCCCGCGATGGCGTACAGGCTGGCCGACCAGATCGGCTGCCCCTCGGCGAGCTCCACGCGCCAGTTCCCGACGCTGGCGAGCTGCTCGGCCATGGTGAGCTGGTGGTTCGCCGCCTCCTGGGCGCGGGCCCGGGCGTTGATCTCCCGGTGCTGCTCGCGGATCAGCGCCTCGCGGATCGCCGCCTGCGCGATCTCCCGGTCGCGCCGCGCGTTGGCCTCCGTGAGGCGCAGATGCGCCACGACGACCTCGGCGAGGTCGCGGAAGGCGGCCGCGTCCTCGGGCGAGAAGTCGGAGCGGGGCTCGGGATCGGCGAGGCAGAGGGTTCCGACCCGCAGCCCCGGCTGGAGGCTGAGGGCGATGCCCACGTAGAACCGGATCCCGTCCGGTGCGCCGGTGACGGGCAGGTCGCGGAAGCGCGGGTCGCGCCGCGCGTCGGGGACCACCACGAGGGCGTCGCTGCGGATCGTGTGCTGGCAGAAGCTCTCCTCCCGCCGCATCGTGGTCGGCACCCCGGCGCAGGGCGTCTTCAGCCACTGATGTGTCTCGCCGAGGAAGGCCACGAACGCGCTGCGCACGCCGAACAGGCGCCGGGCCGTCCGGCAGACGGCCTCGAAATGCGGCTCGGACGGGGTCCCGAGGATCGCGAGGGCCTCGAGGGCCTCGAGCCGGTCGCGCTCGTTGTCCGGCTGTGTGTTCAAATACCGTCTCCGGGTGCCGATCGGCAGCTCGGCCGCGGCCGAGCGATGCCGCGCCTAGCGCCGCGTTTCAAGCGCGCCCGCCTGCGGCGGCGTGCCCGCGCGCAACCGCGCGGCCTCCAGCGCCCAGACCATGCCCAGCATCATGTAGACGTGGCGCCACTTCTCGATGTCGATCTGGACGGCCTGCAGGAAGAACATCAGCAGCGCCGGCCAGACGATCTGGGCGTGCGCCCGGACCGGCGACGGCCGCGCCAGGAGCCGGAACCCGACGAGGCCGGTCGCCGCCACGAGGCCGATGAACACGGCCCCGCCGAGCCAGCCGCCGTTGGCGAAGGAGCCGATGTATGAATTGTGCGGTTCGAGCCCGAAGGTCAGCCGCCAGTGCATCGGCCCCATCCCGAACGGCCGCTCCAGCAGCATGGCGAAGCCCCGGATCTGGTTGCCGAAGCGCCCGGTCTCGCCCTGGTCGTAGTCCTGGGTCAGGGCCGCCCGGGTCTCGAACATCTTGTGCACGTGGTCGACCGAGAGCAGCCCGATCACCGCGACGGTGCCGAGGACGATCGTCGCGAGCGTCAGGAGCACGATGCGGCGGCGCAGGCGCGGGGCGGCGCTGCCGGCGTAGACCGATCCCACCATCAGGAGCACCGCGACGACGCTCCCGCCCCAGGACCCGCGCGAGAACGACAGGAAGATGCCGGCCACGATGATCAGCAGGCCGGCGAGGGACACGAGCGGCCGGCGGGTGGAGCCGGTGAGCAGGCCGTGCATCAGGTAGAGGGCGCCGAGCGTCAGGAACGAGCCGAAGACGTTCGGGTCCTGGAACGTGCCCGAGGCCCGGTCGTACTTGTAGAACAGGTCCTCGATCCCGAGCCATTGCAGGTAGCCGACGATGCCCAAAGCCGCCGAGAACACGCAGCTCGCCGTGTAGGCCTTGAGCGCCAGCTCCATCCGGGCGTGCGTGTCGTCCGCGAAGAACATGGCGAAGAAGATGCAGGTGATCGAGAGGTAGATCAGCTGCACGGTCCAGGTGACCGGGAACTCCTCGTTCAGGTACGGCAGCAGCGCGGTGACGATGGCCGCGAGGTAGAGCAGGAGGAGCGCCACCAGGGGCACCGCCCCGCGGTGCAGCCGCACGCCGAGGCAGAGCCAGAGCAGGATCGTGGGGATCGCGACCGCGTCGTAGGGCGACGTCTCCGAGAAGGCGAAGCAGGCGAAGAAGATGAACGCCGCGAACAGCGCCTTGGCCAGCCCCTCGACGGCCACGATGAGCGGGACTCCGCCCGCCGACCCGGACGGGACCGGGCCTGCGGGCGCTGCGGTGTGGGCCATGGATACGCGGGCTCCGCGGGCCGGTTACGCTGGCCCGCGCCGTCCGTGATGCCATCGAAACGTTGAGAATCGCCTTCCCGGCGCGCGGCGCCCCGGACGGCGATCCGCGGGTTCAGGCGCGGCAGGCCTCGAAGCCCTCCGTGATCGCCGCCGGATCGAGGTTGCGGCCGATGAACACCACCCGCGAGACCCGCTCCTCGTCCTGGCCCCAGTCGCCCTGCACGTCGCCGTCGAGGATCATGTGCACGCCCTGGAAGACGAAGCGCTTCGGCTCGTCCGGGAAGGCCACGATCCCCTTGCACCGCAGGATGTCCGGCCCCTGCGACTGGGTCAGGTTCGAGATCCACGGCATGAACTTGTCCGGATCGACCGCGCCGTCGATCTTCGCCGAGATCGAGCGGATGTCGGAATCGTGATGGTGGTGGTGCCCCGCCTCGAGGAAGTCGGGCTCGACGTCGAGGATGCGGTCGAGGTCGAAGGCGTTGCGCTCGAGGACCGCGTCGAGGGGCACGGCGCAGTTCTGCGTCCGGTGGAGCTTGGCCAGCGGGTTGATCGTGCGGATCTCGGCCTCGACGCGGTCGAGGTCGGCCGGGGAGACGAGGTCGCTCTTGTTGAGCAGGATCACGTCCGCGAAGGCGATCTGGTTCTTGGCCTCGGGCGCGTCCTTCAGGCGGTCGGACAGCCACTTGGCGTCGGCCACCGTCACCACGGCGTCGAGGCGGGCGGCCTCGCCGACATCCTGGTCGACGAAGAAGGTCTGCGCCACGGGGGCCGGGTCGGCGAGCCCGGTCGTCTCGACGATGATCGCGTCGAACTTGCCCCGGCGCTTGACCAGCCCGTCCATGATCCGGATCAGGTCGCCGCGCACCGTGCAGCAGACGCAGCCGTTGTTCATCTCGAACACCTCCTCGTCCGCGCCGACGACGAGGTCGTTGTCGATGCCGATCTCGCCGAACTCGTTGACGATCACGGCGTAGCGCTTGCCGTGGTTCTCGGTGAGGATCCGGTTGAGGAGCGTGGTCTTGCCCGCGCCGAGATAGCCGGTGAGCACGGTGACCGGGATCTTGCCGGCGGCTGAACCGGGAGCGGCCGGGGCGGAAGCGTTGCTCGAATCGGACATGTCGGGTTCTTCGGTGGCAGATGCGGGATCGGGCGGGCCTGCGCCCGCGAGCGTTGTCATATTGTAACAAATCCCGTCAAAGGAAGACGGGGCCACACGGTTTCGCGACCGGGGCGCCGGATCGATTGCCTGTCTGACAAGCTTTGCTCTAGGCAAGCGGTACCGCCGGAATCTTCCCGCGGCGCGCCATAGAAAAGCACCAGCGATCGCATTGATGTAGGCGTCGTCCGGGCACGTATCGTACTCTTGTCACGCAGCCCGGGCTCTCGGTCCGGCCCTAGAAGATCATCCGCATGGACGCCCGAAATCCGCTGGACCAGGACGAGGCCGTCACCGTGCCCGCGCGCGGGCGCCGGTGGCCCGGCCTGCTGGTCGCCGTCGTCCTGCTCGCGGCCGGCCTCGGCGCCGCCGTCGCGTTTCCCGACCGGACCCGCGAGACCGCCGCGCACCTCGTCGCGGCCGTGACCGGGCTGTTCGCCTCGGGCAACCCCGACCCGGGCATCGACGTGGAGAGGGCCGGTCCGGTGGAGCGGGTGTTCCGGCCCTCCAAGGAGCAGCGCGCCGCCTTCGAGATCCTGCCGGTCGCCAACCTCGTGTTCCGGCCCGAGGGCTCGGCCGAGGGACGGATCGCCCTCAACGACGACGACAACGTCCCGGTGGTCTCGCCCTATGCCGGCCGGGTGACGAAGGTCCTGGTCCGGGCCGGCGACGACGTGAAGGCCGGCGACGTGCTGCTGACGCTCGAGGCCACCGACATGGTCCAGGCGCAGAACGACTATCAGGCCGCCGTGAACAACCTCCAGAAGCAGCAGGCGCTCCTGAAGCTCGACCAGACCATCGCGCAGCGCCAGCAGGAGCTGTTCCAGGCCCACGCGACGGCGCTGAAGGACTACCAGTCGGCCCAGAACGACGTCATCGCCGCCCAGAGCGACCTGAAGACCGCCGAGGGCGCCCTCGACGCGGTGAAGAGCCGCCTGCGCCTGCTGGGCAAGACCGACGCCGAGATCGCCGCCTTCGAGAAGAAGGGCACGATGAGCGCCGAGACGCAGATCCGGGCGCCGATCGCCGGCACGATCGTCCAGCGCAAGGTCGGCATCGGACAGTACCTCTCCGCCTCCAGCGACCCGGTCTTCGTGATCGGCGACCTGTCGACGGTCTGGCTCGTGGCCAACGTTCGCGAGAGCGAGATCCCGCGGATCCGCATCGGCCAGGAGGTCGAGGCGAAGGTGGCGGGCTTCGGCGCCCGGGTGTTCAAGGCCCGGGTGAACTACATGGCTTCCAGCCTCGACCCGGCGACGCGGCGGCTCGCGGTGCGCAGCGAGGTCGACAACCCGGACCGGGTGCTGCGCCCGGAGATGTTCGCCACCTACACGATCATCACCGGCAAGGGCGAGCCGAGCCCGAGCGTGCCGGTGGCCGCCATCGTCTACGAGGGCGACCGCACCCACGTCTGGGTGGCCCGGCCGGACGGCGCCGTGGAGGCGCGCGACATCAAGCTCGGCCTGATCAACGGCGACAACGCGCAGGTCGTCCAGGGCCTGCGCGCGGGCGAGCAGGTCGTCACCCGGGGAGCCCTGTTCATCGACCGGGCGGCCACCGGCGACAAGGCGTCCTGAGCGGGGATCCGGTCCGATGAACGCCCTGATCGCCTTCTCGCTGCGCCAGCGCGTGCTGGTGGTGCTGCTGTTCGTCGTGATGCTCGGCGTCGGCTACGGCGCCTACACGCAGCTCAACATCGAGGCCTACCCGGATCCGGTCCCGCCGCTCGTCGACGTGATCACCCAGAACCCGGGCCAGTCGGCCGACGAGATCGAGCGCTACATCACCATCCCGCTGGAGGTGGCGCTCGCCGGCATCCCGAACGCCCAGGTGGTCCGGACGATCTCGCTGTTCGGCCTCTCGGACGTGAAGGTCCAGTTCAACTACGAGTACACGTACGAGCAGGCGCTGCAGCGGGTCCTCAACCGCCTGTCGCAGGCCCCGACGCTGCCCAACGGCGCCACGCCGCAGATCTCGCCGACAAGCCCGGTGGGCGAGATCATGCGCTACAAGCTCGTCGGCCCGGCGGGCTACTCGCCGATGGACATGAAGACCCTGCAGGACTGGGTGCTGCAGCGCCGGTTCAAGGCGATCCCCGGCGTCGTCGACGTGACGGCCTTCGGCGGCAAGGCCAAGGAGTACGAGGTCGCGGTCGACCTGAACCGCCTCCAGGCCCAGGGCCTGACCCTGGTGCAGTTGACCAACGCGCTGAACAACGCCTCGATCAACGTCGGCGGCCAGACGCTGAACGTCGGGCAGCAATCGGCGGTGGTGCGCGGCATCGGCCTGATCCGCGACATGGACGACATCCGCGACACGATGATCAGCCTCGTCAACGGCACCCCGGTGCTGGTGCGGGACGTGGCGGAGGTGCGCGTGTCGAACGCCCCGCGCCTCGGCATCGTCGGCCACGACAACCAGCCCGACATCGTCGAGGGCATCGTGCTCATGACCCGCGGCGGCAAGAGCCTGCCGACGCTTGAGCGGGTCGAGGCCGAGATCGACAAGATCAACAGCTCCACGATCCTGCCGCCCGACGTGAAGATCGAGCGGATCTACGACCGCTCGGGCCTGATCCACACCACCACCCACACGGTGATGCACAACCTCGTCTTCGGCGTGGTGCTGGTCTTCGTGGTGCAGTGGCTGTTCCTCGGCTCGCTCACCAGCGCGATCATCGTGGCGGCCACGATCCCGTTCGCGCTCGGCTTCGCGATCCTGATCCTGGTGGTGCGCGGCGACTCGGCCAACCTCCTGTCGCTCGGCGCGATCGATTTCGGCCTGATCGTCGACGCGACCGTGATCATGGTGGAGAACGTCTTCCGCCACATCGCCGAGCCCGATCACGTCAAGGGCGAGGCCCCGCCCGACGGCCTGACGGGCCGGCTCGGCACCATCGCGATCGCCGGCCGCGAGGTGAACCGGGCGATCTTCTTCTCAGCGACCATCATCATCGTCGGCTTCCTGCCGCTGTTCACGATGACCGGCGTCGAGGGCCACATCTTCGGCCCGATGGCCAAGACCTACGCGTACGCGCTGCTCGGCGGCCTGCTCGCGACCTTCACGGTCTCGCCCGCGCTCTCGGCCCTGATGCTGCCGAAGAAGCTCGAGGAGCGCGACACCCTGATCGTGCGGGTGCTGCGCGTCGGCCACGAGGCGGCTCTGCGCTTCGGCCTGCGCAACCGCGTCCTGGCGATCGCCGTGATGCTGGCGGTGCTGCTGGTCTCCGGCCTCACGGCCCGCAATCTCGGCCTGGAATTCCTGCCGCGGCTCGAGGAGGGCAACCTCTACGTGCGCGGGACGATGCCGTCCTCGATCTCGCTGGAGGCCGGCAACGCCTACGTCCAGCGCATGCGCAAGATCTTCCAGGAGGTCCCGGAGGTCACCACGGTCCTGTCGCACCAGGGCCGCCCGAACGACGGCACCGACGCCACGGGCTTCTTCAACGTCGAGATCCTGGCGCCGCTCAAGCCCATCGACCAGTGGCGCAAGGGCCTCGACAAGGAGACGCTGATCCAGGACCTCAGCAAGAAGCTGGAGGCCGAATTCCCCGGCATCGAATTCAACTTCTCGCAGTATATCGAGGACAACGTCCAGGAAGCGGCCTCGGGCGTGAAGGGCGAGAACTCGGTCAAGATCTACGGCAACGACCTCGCGCAGCTCACCAAGACCGCCAACGCCGTCAAGGCCGCGCTCGCCACCGTCCAGGGCGTCACCGACCTGTCGGTGTTCGAATCCCTCGGCCAGCCGACGGTGCGGATCGACGTCGACCGCCACAAGGCCGCGCGCTACGGCCTGTCGATCGGCGACGTGAACACCACGATCCAGGCGGCGATCGGCGGCCAGACCGCGGGCGACCTCTACGAGTACGGCTCCGACCGCCACTTCCCGATGCGGGTGCGGCTCGCCAAGGAGTACCGCTCCTCGCTCGCGGGCATCCGCAACATCGCGGTCGGCGCCCAGAACCCCAACGGCGGCGTGATCCAGGTGCCGCTCTCCGAGATCGCCGACGTCGACCTCGTCTCCGGCGCCTCGTTCATCTACCGCGAGGACCAGCAGCGCTACATCCCGGTGAAGTTCTCGGTGCGCGGCCGCGACCTCGGCAGCGCCGTGCTCGAGGCCCAGCGCAAGGTCGCCGACGCGGTCGACCTGCCGCCGGGCTACCGGCTGGAATGGGTCGGGCAGTTCACCAACCTGAAGGAGGCGGCCGCCCGGCTCAGCCTCGTGGTGCCGATCACGCTGCTGCTGATCGCGCTGCTCCTCTACATCAACTTCTCGTCGGTGGCCGACATGCTGCTGACCCTGTCGGTCATCCCGATGGCGATGATCGGCGGCATCTTCGCGCTGGCGCTGACCGGCACGCCGTTCTCGATCTCGGCGGCGATCGGCTTCATCGCGCTGTTCGGGATCTCGACCATGGAGGGCGTGATCCTGCTCGCCTACTACAACCAGCTGCTCGACGAGGGCTGGAGGCGGCAGGAGGCGGTCTGGCACGCCGCCGTGGTGCGCATGCGCCCGGTGATGATGACCTGCGTGGCGGCCTGCGTCGGCCTGCTGCCGGCCGCCGTCTCCACCGGCATCGGCTCGCAGGTGCAGAAGCCGCTGGCGCTCGTGGTGGTGGGCGGCATCATCCTGGCGCCGAACCTGATCCTCGTGATCGTCCCGGTCCTGATCTCGCTGTTCTCCCGGCGCCGCCCGAACCCGGACGCCCAGGCGCGGCCCGCGCACCGGGCCGCCGCGTGAGCCGGCTCAGGAGCGCGCGGGCCGCGCCGCCGCCCGTTGCAGGGGCGCCACAACGGCCCAGCCGCGCGCGCCATCTGGGGACGGTCGGATTGACTTGGCAGCGGGTCGCGCCGCTCTACCGAGGTGAGGCTTTCGGGGGCGGGATGGTGAGCTTTGCGCCGAGACGGTGCGGACGGGCGACCGCGTGGCTGGCGGCCTCCCTCGGCCTGTCGGCCTGCGCGGTCGGCCCGAACTACGTGGCGCCCGAGGCCCCGCCGGTCGGCCGCTACACCAGGGAACCGCTGCAGAACCCCTCCGCGGCCGACAAGATCCGGACCCGGCAGGGCGGCTCGGCCGACCAGAGCTTCGTCTCCGGCGCCGATATCCCGGGCTCGTGGTGGACCCTGTTCCACTCGAAGGCGCTGAACCGCCTCGTCGAGCAGGCGCTCGCCAACAACCCGACGCTGGAGGCGGCGCAGGCCTCCCTGCGGGTGGCGCAGCAGAACGTGCTCGCCCAGAAGGGCACGCTCTACCCGAGCCTGACGGCGACGCCGCAGATCCAGGGGGCGCTGGCGCCCGGCCTCGACCTGCAATCGCCCCTCAACAACCAGACCCAGTATCTCTACAGCCTGTCCACGCCGCAGGCGGTGGTCTCGTACAATCCGGACGTGTTCGGCGGGAACCGCCGGCAGATCGAGTCCCTGGAGGCCACCACCGAGAACCAGCGCTTCCAGCTGGAAGCGGCCTACCTGAGCCTGACCGCCAACGTCGTCGCCGCCGCGATCCAGGAAGCGTCCCTGCGCGCGCAGATCGACGCGACCCGCAAGGTGATCCAGGCGCAGACCGAGGTGCTGCAGCTCTACAACAAGCAGCTGTCGCTGGGTCAGATCGCCGGGGCCGACGTGGTGCAGCAGCAGGCGGCGCTGGCGCTGTCGCAGCAGCTGCTGCCGCCGCTGGAGAAGGCGCTCGCGCAGCAGCGCAACCTGCTGACCGCGCTGGCAGGACGCCTGCCCTCCGACGAGGTCTCGGAGACCTTCGACCTCGCCGCCCTGCGCCTGCCGACCCGGCTCCCGGTGAGCCTGCCCTCGCGGCTCGTGCAGCAGCGCCCCGACGTGAAGGCGGCGGAGGCCCTGGTGCAGCAGGCGAGCGCCAATGTCGGCGTGGCGTTGGCGAACCGCCTGCCGCAGTTCAGCCTGACCGCCACGGGCGGCTCCAGCGCCACGCGGATCGCGCAGGTGACCAGTCCCGGTGCGGCGTTCTTCACGATCATCGGGCAGGCGACGGCGCCGATCTTCGATGCCGGCACCCTGTTCCGGCGCCAGCGCGCCGCCGAGGAAACGCTGACGGAGGCGCAGGCGCAGTACAAGGCGACCGTGATCACCGCCTTCCAGAACGTCGCCGACGCCCTGCGGGCGCTCCAGGCCGACGCGAAGGCCGTGGCCGCCGCCGACGCCGCGGTGAGCGCCACGAACCAGAGCCTCGCGCTGATCCGCAAGCAGTACACCGCCGGGGCGATCACCTCCTCGCAGGTGCTGATCGCCCAGCAGGGCTATCTCTCGGCGCTGGTGACCTCGGCGGCGGCGCGCGCCACCCAGTACGCCGACACCGCCGCCCTGTTCGTGGCCCTGGGCGGCGGCTGGTGGAACCGCGCCGACGTGGCGCCGCCCCCGCCCGAGAAGGACTTGCTGAAGATCCTGTGACGGGGTCGCCGGCGCCGTGAGCTACCTCGTCCTGAAGTTCGCCCACATCCTCGGGGCCGCGGTGATCCTGGGGACGGGAACCGGGATCGCCTTCTTCATGCTGATGGCCCACCTGAGCCGCGACGCCGCCTTCGTGGCCCGCACCGCCGGGACGGTGGTCCTGGCCGACGCGCTGTTCACCGCGACGGCGGTGATCGCGCAGCCGATCACGGGCTTCCTCCTGGCCCGCGCGGCGGGGTATCCCCTCTGGGAAGGCTGGGTCGGCGCCTCCCTGCTCCTCTACGCCGTCACCGGCCTGTTCTGGCTGCCGGTTGTCTGGATGCAGGCGCGGATGCGCGACCTCGCCGCCGAGGCGGCCCGGGCCGGAACCGCGCTGCCCGCCGCCTATGACCGGCTCTTCCGCCTGTGGTTCGCCTGCGGGATCCCGGGCTTCGGCGCGGTCGTGCTGATCGTCTGGCTCATGGTCGCGAAGCCGAACCTGTGACCGCCACCGCGCCCACCGTCGCGATCTTCGGAGCCTCCGGCCTGATCGGCCAGGCGGTCGCGCGCCACCTCGTCCGCGCCGGGATCCCGGTCGTCCCGGTGGCGCGCCGGTTCACCGCGGGACAGCGGCAGGATCTCGGGCCGGCGGCGGTCGAGGTGCCGATCCTGGACCTCGATCCGGCCCGGCTCCGGTCGCTGCTCGACGCGCACCGCGTCGACATCGTGGTGAACTGCGTCGGCGTCCTTCAGGGCGGCCGGCACGGCGGCACCGCGGCGGCGCATCAGGGCTTCGTCGGGCGCCTGCTGGCGGCGCTCGCCGGCCGGGCGGCCCCCAGCCTGCTCGTGCACCTCTCCATCCCCGGCCATCCCGAGGCGGACACCACCCGGTTCAGCCAGTCGAAGCGCGCCGCCGACCGCCTGATCGCCGAGGCCGCGGTGCCGTTCGCGATCCTGCGGCCGGGCTTCGTGATCGCTCCCGCGGCCTACGGCGGGAGCGCCCTGCTGCGGGCCCTCGCCGCGCTGCCGTTCGGTTTGCCGGCGCGCGAGGCCGGCAGTCCCTTCGCGACGACGGCGGTCGCGGATATCGGCGAGACCGTCGCGCGCCTCGCCCGCCGCTGGCGGGCGGGCGAGCGGGACTGGCGCGTCGTGTGGGACGTGATGGAGCGCCAGCCGGCCGATGTCGGGCAGGTCGTCGAGGCGTTCCGGCGCTGGATCGGCGGCCCGGCGCCGCGTTTCCGGCTCCCGTCCTGGCTGATGCGCCTCGGCGCGCTGGCCGGCGACGCCGCGGCGCCGCTCGGGTGGCGGCCGCCGATCCGCAGCACGGCCCTGTGGGAGATGCGCCGCGGGGTCACCGGCGATCCGGCGCCCTGGGCGGCCGCCCTGGGCCTCGAGCCCACCTCCTGCGCGGCGGCGCTGGCCGGCCTCGCGCCGGGCGTCCAGGAGCGCTGGTTCGGCCGCCTGTACCTGCTGAAGCCCCTGGTCGTCGGAGGCCTCGCGGCGTTCTGGATCGTGTCCGGGCTCGTCAGCCTGATCCCGGGCTTCGCGGCTGCGTCGGCGATCCTGACGGCGCACGGGTTCCCGGAGGCGGCCGCCCGGGCGGCAACCGTCGTCACGAGCCTCGCCGACATCGCCGTCGGCCTCGCCGTCGCGGTCCGGTCGACCTGTCGCCGCGGGCTTCTCGCCGGGATCGCGCTGACGCTGGCCTACATGGGGGCCGCCGGCCTCGTGGCGCCGGAGCTGTGGCTCGACCCCCTCGGCCCCCTGATCAAGCCGTGGCCGGTCATGATCCTGATGCTGGTCGCCCTGGCGATCCTGGACGACCGCTAGGGGCCGCCCCGCGGCGGCGCGTCAGGTGTACATCGCGATGGCGTCCTGGAGCATCTGGTCGGTGGTGCTCATGACCTTGGTGTTGGCCGTGTAGGCCTGCTGGGTCTCGATCATCTTCGAGAACTGATCCGAGATCCCGGCATTCGACTGCTCCACCGAGCCGGCCGTGATGGTCGCGCCGTTGAGGCCGTAGCTCGGCGTCCCGGACTGGCCGGTGGCCACGTAGGTGCCGCCGTCGAGCGAGGCGAGGTTGTCCTGAATGCCGAACTGCGCCAGCTGCAGCGTGCCGAGGGCCAGGGTGCTGCCGTCCGCGGCCGTGCCCGTGAGGGTGCCGGCCGGCGAGACCGCGAGGCTCGCGAGGGTGCTCGCCCCGGTCGGAACCTGGACGGGGGTGGTCGCCGAGGGGCCGGCGAACAGGTAGTAGCCCGCGCCGTTGGAGAGGTAGCCGGTGGCGTCCGGCGCGAAGTCGCCGCGCCGCGTGTATCCGGTATCGCCGCCGAAGGCCGGGCTGTCCGGCGTCCCGGTGTTCTTCTTGACGATGAAGTAGCCGTTGCCCGAGATCGCGAGGTTGGTCGACACGCCGGTCGACTGCATCGTGCCCTGGATGTTTAGGCTGTTGCGCGTGCTCGGCAGCACGCCTCCGGCCAGCTGCGTGCTGTCGCCGGTCTCGGCCAGCATGTCGGCGAACCGCGTCTCGGTGGACTTGAAGCCCACCGTCTGGGTGTTGGCGATGTTCCCCGAGATGTTGTTCAGGGCCAGCGACTGCGCCGAGGCGCCGGATATCGAGTTCGAGAGCGCGGTGAAAAGGCCCATCGGGGTCTCCGTTCGCCGGAGCGGCACGGTCCCCGATCCGACGGTGTCCGATAAGAGCCCGCTATGGTTAACCGACGGTGTGTGACCGCGTGTTGCTGAGGCGTCCCGCGCCGCTCGCGCCGAGCCGGCGGACCGGTCACGACCCGAGGACGCTCAGCACGATCTCCCGCCGGTGCGGCCGGTCGCGGTGCTCGATCAGGTAGATCCCCTGCCACGTGCCGAGCGCCATTGCCCCGCCGACCAGCGGGATGGTCAGGGCCGAATCGGTGACCAGGGTGCGGATATGGGCCGGCATGTCGTCGGGCCCCTCGGCGCCGTGGACGTAGCCGGCATGCCGCGGCGCGAATCCGTCCAGCGCGGTCATCAGGTCGGTCTGGACGTCCGGGTCGGCATTCTCCTGGATGGTCAGCGAGGCCGAGGTGTGCCGGCAGAACACCGTGACGAGCCCGTCCCGGACGCCGCTGCCGCGCACGAACTCGGCCACCGCCGCGGTGAAGTCCGTGAACCCCGGTCCCGGGGTCGCGACGGTGAGGCGGCCGCTGGCGTGGCGCTCCACCGGACCGGAGGCCAGCGCCTCGACCGGCCCGATCCTGCCCTCCCGCCCGTGTCCCTGCCTCATGCGGACTTCTCCATCAGCGTCGCGCCCGGCGCGATCTCGCGCTCGCCCCGGGCGAGGATCCGTTCGAGCACGTCGATCCGGTCGGCCTCCGCGGGCGGCTTGTCCCAGCGGATGCGGCTGACCCGGGGGAAGCGCATGGCCACCCCCGACTTGTGCCGGGTCGAGCGCTGCACGCCCTCGAAGGCGATCTCGAGGACGAGCCCGGCCTCGCGGCCGTGGGCGACCTCGCGCACCGGGCCGAAGCGCTTGGTGGTGTTGTTGCGGACGTAGCGGTCGAGCTTGGCGAGCTCGGCGTCGGTGAAGCCGTGATAGGCCTTGCCCACCGGCACCAGCTCGTCGCCGCCCTCGGGCGCCTCCCGCCAGACCCCGAACGTGTAGTCCGAGTAGAAGGACGAGCGCTTCCCGTGCCCGCGCTGGGCATACATCATCACGGCGTCGACGATGTGCGGCTCGCGCTTCCACTTCCACCACGGCCCCTTGGGGCGTCCCGGCAGGTAGGGGCTGTTGAGGCGCTTGAGCATCACGCCCTCGATGGCGTCGGCATCCGCGCCGGCACCCACCGAGGCCGGATCCGCCCGGGCGGCCGCCAGGGCCTCCCAGTCCGCGAAGGGCACGAGCGGCGAGATGTCGATCCGCGCGTGGTCGAGGCGCGTGACCAGCGCCTCCAGCTTCCGCCGCCGGTCCGCGAAGGGCTCTCCGCGCAGGTCGTCGCCCTCCAGGGTGAGGAGGTCGTAGGCCCGCACGTGGGCCGGGAACTCCTCCAGGAGCTTGCCCGTCACGGCCTTCCGGTTCAGGCGCTGCTGCAGCACGTTGAAGCTCTGGACCCGCCGCTCGCGGAGGATCAGCAGCTCGCCGTCGAGGGCGCCCGCGAAGGTGATGGCCTCGGCGAGGTCCGGGAACGCCCCGGTGATGTCCTCGCCGGTGCGGGAATAGACCTTCCCGACCTGCTGGCCGGCCCGGTCGAGACCGCCGACGAGCTGGACGCGGATGCCGTCCCACTTCCACTCGGCCGAGAAGGCCTCGGCCTCCAGCTTCTCGAGGTCGGCCTCCTCCTCGATCGGGTGGGACAGCATCGGCGGCCGGAACGGCGCGGGGTTCAGGGTCTTTGGCCGCTCGGCCCGGCCCTCGACCCAGGCGAACAGGGTCTCGAAGGGCGGGGTCAGCCCGTGCCAGACCTCCTCGACGGCGTCGGCGTCGTGACCGCCCAGCGCGCCGACCGCCGTCTTGGCGAGCCGCGCCGACACGCCGACCCGCAGGTTGCCGGTGACGAGCTTCAGGAGCGCCCAGCGCCCGGTCTCGTCGAGGGCGTCGAGCCAGTCCGCGAGATGGCGGGGCAGCTCGCGCTTGGGGATGGTCGCGAGGGTCTCCACGACCTCGGCCAGGGTCGGGACGTGCGGCGGCGGGTTGTTGTGGCCGAGACCCGGTTCCCGCGGCGCCTCCGCCGGTCCCGGCCAGATCAGCGCCGTCGTCTCCGCGAGGTCGCCCACGTAATTGTGCGAGAGCCGGAACAGCACCGGGTCGATCCGCTCCTCCACCAGCCCGCGGATCAGCGCCGGCTTGGCCTCGCGGAAGCTCAGCGTGCCGGTCATGGCGCCCAGCGCGTAGCCGCGCTCGGGATCGGGCGTGCGCGCGAAGTAGTCCTGGAGCATCCGGAGCTTGGCGTTGCGGCGCGGCTCGTAGGCGAGGCGGTCGAGGAGATGGGCGAACGCGTTCACGCGGCCACCTCCGCCTCGGAGCTCGCCTCCGAGGTCCCCTCGACCTCGCCGTCATCGCCGTAGCCGAGCAGGTGGAGCGGTTTCGCCCGGATGCCCTGCGTCCCGCACCAGTGGACCAGCGCGTCCTCCTGCCCGTGCGTCACCCAGACCTCCCCGGCACCGGTGTCGCGGATGGTGCGGCACAGGTCCGGCCAGTCGGAATGGTCGGAGATCACCAGCGGCAGCTCGACGCCCTTCTGGCGGGCGCGGGCGCGCACCCGCATCCAGCCCGAGGCGAAGCAGGTCACCGGGTCGGGGAATTTGCGGGACCACAGGTCCTGGATCGACGAGGGCGGGCAGAGCACGATCGCCCCGTGCAGGTCCTTGCGCTCGGCGGCCACGACCTTGGGCGTGTCGCCCAGCGGCACGCCCTCCTCCTTGTACAGCGTCGTCAGCTTCTCCATGGCGCCGTGCAGGTGGATCGGGCGGTCCCAGCCCTCCTCGCGCAGGAGCGCCATCACCCGCTGCGCCTTGCCCAGCGCGTAGGCCCCCACGATGTGGGCGCGCTCCGGGAACAGCTTCACCGATTCGAGGAGCTTGCGGACCTCGCCCCGCGTGTCGGGGTGGGTGAAGACCGGCAGGCCGAACGTCGCCTCGGTGATGAACACGTCGCAGGGCACGACCTCGAAGGGCAGGCAGGTCGGGTCCGGCGCGCGCTTGTAGTCGCCCGAGACCACGACCCGGACGCCGTCCCGCTCGATGGCGATCTGCGCCGAGCCGAGCACGTGGCCGGCCGGGGCGAAGCGGACGGTGACGTCGCCGACGCGGAGCGCCGCACCGAGCTGCGCCTCCTGCCGCTGGCGGCAGAACTCCGCGCCGTAGCGCACCGCCATGATCCGCAGGGTCTCGGGCGTCGCCAGCACCTGGCCGTGGCCCGCGCGGGCGTGGTCGGCGTGCCCGTGGGTGATCAGGGCGCGCTCCACTGGCCATGTCGGATCGACGTGGAAGCGCCCGAGGGGGCAGTAGAGACCCTCGCGGGTCAGGGTGAGGAGATCGCTGGCGCGTGTCGGCATCGGGTCCGTGCTGCCGGTGGAGTCCGCCGGTGGCCCCGGTATATAGGCGCCCCCGACCCGGCAGACGCATGGCCTCGCAGCTCAGTTCCGGTGACCTCCTCGCCGATCGCCGCTACCGCTACGCCGAGGCCTGCCTCGCCGACGGCGACCACGTGGGCGCCGCCGACCTCGCCGAGCAGGTCCTGGAACGCGCCCCGCGCTACGCGCCGGCCTGGCTCCTGCTGGGCCGGGCGCGCGCCGGTCTGGCCGCCGCCGGCACCGATCCGGCCCTGCGCGACGCGGCGGCGCGGGCCTATGCCCGCGCCCTCGCAATCGATCCCGAGGACAGGCTGGGCGTGCGCACGCATCTCGCCCGCCTGGGCGGCGGCGACACCCTCCCGGTCCTGTCGCCGGCCTATGTCCGCGCCCTGTTCGACGGCTACGCGCCGCGCTTCGAGCGCCACCTCGTGGACGGCCTCGGCTATGTCGGCCCGCAGCTCGTCCGCGACGCCCTGCCGCGCGTTCCGGAGCGCTTCGCGGTCGGTCTCGATCTCGGCTGCGGCACGGGGCTGATGGGCGAGGTCGTGCGCGACCGGGTCGACCATCTCACCGGGATCGACCTCTCCCCCGGGATGCTGGCGGTGGCGCGGGCCAAGACGGCGCAGGGCCGGCCGCTCTACGAGCGCCTCGTCGAGGGCGACGTGGCCGCCGCCCTGGCCGACCTGCCGGAGGCCTCGGCCGACCTCTGCCTCGCCGCGGACGTCCTGATCTACGTCGCGGATCTCGCGTCGTTCCTGACCGGCGTGGGGCGGGTCCTGCGGCCGGGCGGGCTCGGCGCCGTCACGGTGCAATCCCACGACGGCCCCGGCTCCGTCCTGGGCGAGGACGGCCGCTACGCCCACGCGGATGCCCATATCGCGGCGACGGCCGCCGCGTCCGGACTGGAGCCGCTGACGACGAGCCCCGCGGAAGTCCGGCGCGAGGGTGGGCGGCCGGTGCCGGGGCGCGTCGTTGTGTTGCGGCGCACATCGGCATGAAACCGCTCCGCTATTCGTCCATTGTCAGTCGACCGCGACTAGGCGCGGCGGCTCGATCGGGGGATCAGCATGGCGGAATACGGAAGTCGGACAGGCGGTGCAGCACCGGAGCGGAAACCTGAGCCTCCAGCCGACAAGTCGTTTCCCGCCGATCCGCGGACCCGAATTCCCTTCGCGATAGCCCTGGCGGCGCTCGCGGGCTGCGCCGACTCCATCGGCTTCCTGGAATTCTCGCAGCTCTTCATGTCGTTCATGTCGGGCAACACCACCCGCTTCGGCGTCGCGGTGGCCAACGCCGACTGGGAGAACGTCAGCCGCGTCGCCAGCACCATCTGCATGTTCTGCTTCGGCGCCTTCCTGGGGACGCTGATCGCCGCCTGGGTCGGGCGCTGGCGCCTCGCCGTGCTGCTGACGCTCCAGGCCCTGCTGCTCGCGGGCGGCCTGCTGATGCCCTGGGGCACCTTCGCCTACCCGCTGCACGCCTATCCGATCGTCCTGGCCCTGGGCCTCCAGAACGCGACGCTGCAGGACGAGGGCGGCCGCTCCCTGGCGCTCACCTACGTCACCGGCGCCGTGGTGCGTTTCGGCACGGGCTGCGCCAACCTGCTGCTCGGCACGGTGGCGCCCTCCTTCTGGATCCAGGCGCCGCTCTGGGCCGGGCTGAGCACCGGCGCGGTCGTGGGCGGCCTGCTCGACATGCGCTACGGCGAATCGGCCTTCCTGTTCCCGGCGGCTCTGGCCGCCATCCTGGCCCTGATCGCGATCGCCCTCACCGTCGCCAAGCCGGGCAGCACCCTGGTGGCGGGTTCCTCGCCCGCGCCGGACGCGAACCCGAAGGCCGAGGTCATCGACGCGATCCACTGAAACCCGGCCGGGGCAGTGCGGGGTCAGCCGTCGGAATCCCGGACGCTGCCCCGGCCCTGCTTGATCGTGGAGCGGCTCTTCTTCGCGCCGATCCGCCGCTCCTGCGAGCCCCGGGTGGGCTTCGTGGGCCGGCGGATCGGTGGCGGCGGCTTGGCCGCCTCCGCCACGAGATCGACCAGCCGCTGCAGCACGTCGGCCCGGTTGCGCTCCTGCGTCCGGTGCCGTTGCCCGGCGAGGACGAGGACGCCGTCTTTGGTCATCCGCCGCCCGGCGAGCCGCACGAGATTGGCCTTCACCCGCTCGTCGATGGCGGGCGACGCCAGCGCCGCCCAGCGGAGCTGGACCGCGGTCTCGACCTTGTTGACGTTCTGTCCGCCGGCGCCCGAGGCGCGCATGAAGGACAGCGCGATCTCGTCCTCGTCGATGGCGATGCGCGGCGTCACCCGCAGGAGCATGGCGGCCTCCCCGGCAGCGGGCAGACGGCGCGCGGGCGGATGCGGATCGGCGGGTCCATCACCATATCTGTCCTGTGCTTCCCGCCTCGCACACCGCGCACCGTCGGAGCGATCCCCGACATCGCCCCGACCGGATCGCGTCGCGCGCGAGGTACGGCGATGCCCCGCGAATCCGGGCCGCGCCGCCGATCGCCGCGCGTCGGCTCAGGCCGCCTCGGCCGGCGTCCGGGCGCGGAGCGCCAGGGCGTGCAGGCCCCGCTTGAACGCGTCGTCGAGCAGCGCGTTCACCAAGCGGTGCCGCTCGACGCGGCTCTTGCCCTCGAAGGCCGACGCGACGATGTCGAGCCGGTAATGGGTCTCGCCCCCCGGCCGTGCTCCGGCATGGCCGGCATGCAGATGCGACTCGTCGATCACGTCGAGCCGCGCCGGCGCGAGCTGCTCCCGCAGCCGCGCCTCCATCCAGTCCCGCAGGGTGCCCCCCGCGCCCGCACCGTCCGCCATCGTGCCCTCGCGTCGTGTTCGTGGGCGCCGTCAAGCCCGATCCCGCGCATGCGTCATCAGGCCCGGTGCCCTTGTGTCTCAGGTCCGCCCCCTCATAATCGGCCCGTCATGGATCTCAACTCGCGCCTGTTCGACAGCATCCGGATCAAACCGTCCTGCGACGAGCCGAAGCCCGCGGCCGAGGCCGGCTGCGAGAGTCCGGGCTGCACCCATCCGGGCCTGTACCGGGCGCCGAAGGGGCGGAAGGCGGAGGGCCAGTATTGGCGCTTCTGCATCGACCATGTCCGCGCCTACAACGCCACCTACAACTACTTCGACGGCATGAACGACGCCGCCGTGCAGGCCTACCAGAAGGACGCGATCATCGGTCATCGCCCGACCTGGGCGATGGGCGTGAACCGGACCGGCGAGGCCAAGCCGGCGGACGAGCCGGTTCGCGACTGGGCCTACGTCGACCCGCTCGGCATCCTGCGCGGCGAGGGCGTCGGCGACGCGCGCCGGCGCGCCCGCCAGCCCGAGGAGCCGCGCAAGCCCAAACACTCGGCCACGGTGCGCCGCGCGCTCGACGTGATGGGCCTCGAGGAGGGCGCGGACTCGGCCGCCATCAAGGCGCAGTACAAGGTGCTGGTGAAGCGCTTCCACCCCGACGCCAACGGCGGCGACCGGTCGTTCGAGGAGCGCCTGCGCGACATCATCCGCGCCCACGACGTGCTCCGCGCGGCCGGTCTCTGCTGAGCGGCACGAACGATGCACGCCGGCTCGCATCCAGGATAGGGCAAACCGCGCGGGGCGACCCTATATGGGATCCATGCCGGTCGGTGGCGCGCGAGCGCGCCGCCGTCTAAGGATGGCTCCGCCCCGCCGCGGAGGCCCGGCTCGACGTTCTTCCGCGCGGATGCTTCACTGTTTGGGAGTGGAGCGCCCGCGCCTCACGAGGTTCCGAATGCTCTCTGACGCCACGCCCGCCGCGCTGCCCGACCGCACCGTCTCCGTCCGCGATGTCTTCGGCATCGACCTCGATCTCAAGGTCCCGGCCTATGCCGAGCCCGAGGAGCACGTGCCGGATCTCGATCCCGACTACATCTTCGACCGGGAGACGACGCTCGCGATCCTGGCCGGCTTCGCCCGCAACCGCCGCGTGATGGTCACCGGCTATCACGGCACCGGCAAGTCGACCCATATCGAGCAGGTCGCCGCCCGGCTGAACTGGCCGTGCATCCGGATCAACCTCGACAGCCACGTCTCGCGCATCGACCTCGTCGGCAAGGACGCCATCGTCCTGCAGGACGGCAAGCAGGTCACCGCCTTCCAGGACGGCATCCTGCCCTGGGCGCTGCAGAACAACGTGGCGCTCGTGTTCGACGAGTACGATGCCGGCCGCCCGGACGTGATGTTCGTGATCCAGCGCGTGCTGGAGCTGTCGGGCCGGCTGACGCTCCTCGACCAGAAGCGCGTGATCCGCCCGCACCCGGCCTTCCGGCTGTTCGCCACCGCCAACACGGTGGGCCTCGGCGACACGTCGGGCCTCTATCACGGCACCCAGCAGATCAACCAGGGCCAGATGGACCGCTGGTCGATCGTCACGACGCTCAACTACCTGCCACACGACCGCGAGGTCGACATCGTGCTCTCGAAGGCGACCCATTACCGGGGCGACCAGGGCCGCGACATCGTCAACCGGATGGTGCGCGTCGCGGACCTCACCCGCAACGCCTTCATGAACGGTGACCTCTCCACCGTCATGAGCCCGCGCACGGTAATCACCTGGGCCGAGAACGCCGACATCTTCAAGGATATCGGCTTCGCCTTCCGGGTGACCTTCCTCAACAAGTGCGACGAGCTGGAGCGGACGCTGGTGGCCGAGTTCTACCAGCGCGCCTTCGGCAAGGAGCTGCCCGAGAGCGCGGTGAACGTCGCGCTGAGCTGACCTGCATGGAGGAGCCCGTGGCGCGTCCGGCCGAGACCGCTGTGATGGACGTGGACGCCCCGTCCGCGGCCATCCGCACGCGCTACGAGGATGACCTCCATAGCTGGGCGCGGGAGCAAGTCGCCCTGCTCCGCGCGCGCCGGTTCGACGAGATCGACGTCGAGCGCGTCGCGGAGGAGCTGGAGGACGTGTCGAGGCGCGAATTCTCCAAGCTCTACAGCTGTCTGCGCGTCCTCCTGATGCACATGCTGAAGTGGGATCAGCAGCCCGAGCACCGCACGCCGAGCTGGATCTACTCGATCCGCGAGCAACGCCGCCGGCTCGACCGCCTGCTGACCGAGAGCCCGAGCCTCAAGGCGCGCCTCGAGGAGGCTGTGACACAGGCTTACCCGGACGCGCGCGACTGGGCCGCCGACGAGACCCATCTGATGCCGGACGAGTTTCCGTCTGCCTGTCCCTACAGCTGGGATGAGATCCGGGCTCGCCCCTTCGATCTCGATTCCGCGAAGAAGTAGCCCGCATGTCCATCTCCAACCGCAAGCCCGGCGAGCGCCGCGAACCCGTGGCCGAGCCCCTGAAGCGCTCGGTGGCCGGGTGCCTGCGCGCCATCGCCCGGCGCTCCGAGGTCGAGGTCACCTACGCGACCGACCGGCCGGCGCTGACCGGCGACAAGGCCCGCCTCCCCGAGCCGCCGCGCAAGCTCTCGGCGCAGGACGTCGCGGTGCTGCGCGGCAACGCCGACGCCATGGCCCTGCGCCTCGGCTGCCACGACGTGGCCGTCCACCGCCGCCTCGCCCCCGAGAACGCCGCCGCCCGGGCGGTCTACGACGCGGTCGAGCAGGCCCGGGTCGAGGCGATCGGCTCGCGCCGGATGGCGGGCGTCGCCAGCAACATCTCGGCGATGCTGGAGGACCGCTACCACCGTGGCGGCAAGTACGAGACCATCACCGACCGGGCCGACGCCCCGATGGAGGACGCCGTCGCCCTGATGGTGCGCGAGCGGCTGACCGGTCAGAAGCCGCCCGAGGCCGCCGCCAAGATCGTCGAGCTGTGGCGCGAGCACATCGAGGCCAAGGCCGGCCCGAACCTCGACGGGCTGCTCGGCTCGATCGAGGATCAGCGCAAGTTCGCCCGCTCGGTGCGCGACCTCCTCACCTCCCTCGACATGTCGGACGAGACGCCGTTCGACGCGGAGGACGACGAGAACGACGACGAGAACGACGCTCAGGACGACGAGCAGAACCCCAGCGAGGGCGATTCGGAGGAGAAGAGCCAGGGCGAGCGCGCCGAGATCGAGACCTCCGAGGAGGCCTCCGACGAAATCGAGGAGGGCGCCCAGGAATCCGCCGACGCGCCGTCGGGCGAGTTGCCGGAAGAGGCTGAGGACGCGGAGTCGGAGGAAGCCTCGGAGGCGTCGCGCCCGCCGCAGCGGCAGGGCAACGAGGCGCGCGGGCCCGAGTACCGGGTGTTCAATCCGCGGTTCGACGAGGTCATCCACGCCGAGGAGCTGTGCGACGCCGACGAGCTGTCGCGCCTGCGCTCCTACCTCGACAAGCAGCTCTCGCACCTGCAGGGGGTGGTCGGCCGGCTCGCCAACCGGCTGCAGCGCCGCCTTCTCGCCCAGCAGAACCGCGCCTGGGAGTTCGACCTGGAGGAGGGTCAGCTCGACCCGGCGCGGCTGGTGCGCGTGGTCATCGACCCCTACCAGCCGCTCTCCTTCAAGCAGGAGAAGGATACCAACTTCCGCGACACGGTCGTCACGCTGCTCCTCGACAATTCGGGCTCGATGCGCGGCCGGCCGATCACCGTGGCGGCAACCTGCGCCGACATCCTGGCGCGGACGCTGGAGCGCTGCGGCGTGAAGGTGGAGATCCTGGGCTTCACGACCCGCGCCTGGAAGGGCGGTCAGAGCCGGGAGGCGTGGCTCGCCGCCGGCAAGCCGCCGAATCCCGGCCGCCTGAACGACCTGCGCCACATCGTCTACAAGTCGGCCGACGCGCCCTGGCGGCGCGCGCGGAAGAACCTCGGGCTGATGATGCGCGAGGGGCTGCTCAAGGAGAATATCGACGGCGAGGCCCTGGACTGGGCGCACAAGCGCCTGCTCGGGCGTCCGGAACAGCGCAAGATCCTGATGGTGATCTCCGACGGCGCGCCGGTGGACGATTCGACCCTGTCGGTGAATGCCGGCAACTACCTCGAGCGGCACCTGCGCTGGATGATCGAGGAGATCGAGACGCGCTCGCCCGTGGAGCTGCTCGCCATCGGCATCGGCCACGACGTGACCCGGTACTACCGCCGCGCCGTGACGATCATCGACGCCGAGGAGCTCGGCGGAGCGATGACCGAGAAGCTGGCCGAGCTGTTCGAGGAGGACGGCGCGGCGCCGACGGGCCGGATGCTGCGCGCCGCGGGCGGGCGGCGGTAATCAGGTCCCGCGCTGCCGCGCGCAATAGACGATCCGCGTCGAGGAAGCTGGCAAATTCGGACCAAACTTCGGCACCGTTCTCGTTCGCAACTCGAACGGTGAAGCCCCCTCCGTCATCACGAGCGCAGCGAAGTGACCTAGGGCAGCGCGGGGCTTGTCAACGTGGCGCCGCCTGGATTGCTTCGCTACGCTCGCAAAGACGGCGCAGGGGCATCGGCCGGACATTGACAGCAGCCTGCGGCCGAGCTCTGGATTGCTTGGAGTGGCATGCCAGCCGTGAACAAGCGGAAACCGCCGCGGCCCCTGGGGCCACGGCGGTTCGAACCGTCCGATGAAGGATGGCTTGAAGCCCGACGACTCAGGCCGCGGCGGCCGGGGTCTCGGCGAGCTTCTTGTGGATCTCGCGCTTCAGGAGGCGTGCGGTCTGCGACAGGTCGCCCTCGCCGGCCTTGATCAGGAAGGCGTCGAGCCCGCCGCGGTGCTCCACCGAGCGCAGGGCGTGCGCGGTGACCCGCAGGCGGACGCGCTTGCCCAGCGCGTCGGACTGGAGGGTGACGTTGCACAGGTTCGGCAGGAACCGGCACTTGGTCTTGCGGTTCGAGTGGCTCACGAGGTGGCCGACCTGAACGGCCTTGCCGGTGAGTTCGCAGCGGCGCGCCATGATAAAAAACGATCCCGTCTCGTTCCGCCCGGTGAGGACCCGATCGCGGCCGGCGCGATCATCGTCGCAGCGGGCGGCGCCCAGTGCGTGTTCCAGGTCCAGCGGAGTCCTGTTGAAGGCGCGAGCCTATAGGCGACGAAGGCGCGGTGCGTCAAGGTGCCGACGGGCACCCGGCGTCGCGCCGGCCGCCCAACGGTCTGTTAACCACGATGCCGGGATATAGCCTTCTTCCACCTGCAGGAAGGCGCCTCTCCTCGCTCCGTGCGTCGCAGAGGATGCCGGCGAGCGGGTGTGTTCGAGAGGGCGCGTTCGAGCGAGTGTCTTGGCCCGCCCGCCCTGGGATGCGATCCGGATCATGAGCGCCACGCCAGTCCGTCGAATGACCAAGACGTTGACCAAGACGTTGACGAGGCACGCTGCCGGGCGCCTCGCGGGCAGCCTCCTCGCGGTCGCGGCCCTCGCGACCCCGACGGATGCCGGCGCGCGGGCGTCGCGGGCTAAGCGGGCCACGCCCGCCGCCGCGACCGTGGCGGTCGATTACGGCATCAACCTCGCCGGCCTCCCGATCGGCACGGCGCGCCTCGCCGGCTCCTTCGACCGCGACCGCTACATGATGGACGTGTCGGCCGTTCTGACCGGCCTCGTCGGCGCGATCACCGGCGGCAAGGGCTCCGCCCGGGCCTCCGGAAGCTTCTCGGCCGCGCCGCAGCCCGGCGCCTTCGCCATCGCGACCCAGACGGCGAGTTCCGGCATCGCGGTGCGCATGGCCCTGGCGCGCGGCAACGTCGTCCAGGCCGAGATCACGCCGCCGCTCGTCGACATGCAGGACCGCGTGCCGGTGACGCCGGCCAACAAGCGCGGCATCATCGACCCGGTGAGCGCGCTGCTGATGCCGACCCAGGGGCGCGGCGAGCCCCTCGACCCGGAGAATTGCAACCGGACCCTGCCGGTCTTCGACGGCGCCACCCGCTTCAACGTGGTGCTGAGCTACGCCGAGACCCGCCCGGTGCAGAAGCCCGGCTATGCCGGCCACGTCCTGGTCTGCAACGCCCGCTACCAGGCGGTCGCCGGCCACCGCCCGGACCGGCCGGGGGTGAAGTTCATGGAGGAGAATCGCGAGATGTCGGTCTGGCTCGCCCCCGTCGAGGGGACGCGCGTCCTGATCCCGCTCCGCATCTCGGTGCTCACCACGATCGGCACCAACATCATCGAGGCCACGCGCTGGAGCCAGAGCGGCACGCCGACGACCACCGGCACGGCCGGAGCCGCCGGCAGCAGCATCGCGCAGGCGAGCCTGTCCGGGCAGTAGCGGCGCCGCAGAGCGCGGCGCAGGGGCCGTTTGACCGGCGGCCGGTTTCCCGGCACCCGGGCGCGGCGCGGCAGCCGCGCGGGGAGGTCAGCAGTGCCCAAGGGCTACATCATCGTCCGGATGACGGTCACCGACCCGGACACCTACAAGGACTACGCCGCCATGGCGTCCGAGGCGATGCGCAAGTACGGCTGCACGCCGCTGGTGCGCGGCGGCCGCTGCGAGGCGCTGGAGGGTGAGGGCCGTCCGCGCAACGTCGTGCTGGAATTCGAGTCCTACGAGGCGGCGCGCACCTACTACTTCTCGCCCGAGTACCAGGCCGCCGTGGCCAAGCGCCGGCCCGCGGGCATCGGCGAGGTGGTGCTCGTCGAGGGCGTCGACTGAGCGCCGTACCGGTTGCGGCCGGACTCGACGCGGCCCTCGCGGTCCGCGCGTGCTGCGAAATGACCCAGGGAGGCGCCGGGCCGGCGGGAACCCTCGCGGCGGGGCCGCGGCCGCGCGGGTGGAGGGAATCTTCACGTTCCCGGCGATAATGCCCGGATGCGCTCGCCTGCCCTCCGAATCGCCCTCGCCCTGGCCGCGCTCGCGGGGCCGGCCGCCGCACAGCCCCTGACCGTCGGTTCCGCCGATCCGGGCTGCGGCGGTGACGCCTTCTCGTCGGCCGCGGTCGTCGAGAACAGGCCGCCCCGCCGCGGCCCCCTCGTCGCGACCCCCGACACGCTCTGCGCCGACCTGGCGCCGCAGCCGGGCACGCCGACGACGCAGATCGACATCTACCCGATGATCACGCCGCAGGTTGGACCTGGCGGCGGCGGCATCCCATATGGGGGAGGACCGTACCGGCCCTAGCGTCCCTGACGCGGCCGGCCGGTCGAACCCGCCTCCCCGCCCGCGCCGCGACGGCGCCGCGACGGCCTTCCCGCTCGAAGGAACCGCCGACCATCGACGCGCTGCTCCGCCCCACGCCCAGCCGCTCGCTGTCCCGCGAGGCCCGCGCCCGCGGCGTCACCGCGGTCCTCGGGCCGACCAACACCGGCAAGACGCATCTCGCCATCGAGCGGATGCTCGCCCACCCGACCGGCATGATCGGGCTGCCCCTGCGGCTGCTCGCCCGCGAGGTTTACCTGCGCGTCGTCGCGAAGGTCGGCCCCGAGAAGGTCGCCCTCGTCACCGGCGAGGAGAAGATCAAGCCGGACCGGCCGCGCTACTGGATCTGCACCATCGAGGCGATGCCGCGGGACCTCGACGTGGCCTTCGTGGCCATCGACGAGATCCAGCTCGCCGCCGACATGGACCGCGGCCACGTCTTCACCGACCGCCTGCTCTACGTCCGCGGCCGGGAGGAGACCCTGCTGATCGGCTCCTCGACCATGCTGCCGCTGGTCCAGGACCTGATCCCCAACGTCCACACCACGACCCGGCCGCGGCTCTCGCAGCTCACCTTCGCGGGGGAGAAACGGCTCTCGCGCCTGCCCCGGCGCACCGCCATCGTGGCGTTCTCGGCCGAGGAGGTCTACGCGATCGCCGAGCTGATCCGCCGCCAGCGCGGGGGCGCCGCGGTGGTGCTCGGCGCCCTGTCGCCGCGGACCCGCAACGCCCAGGTCGAGATGTACCAGGCGGGGGACGTCGACTACCTCGTGGCCACCGACGCGGTCGGGATGGGCCTCAACCTCGACGTCGATCATGTCGCGTTCGCGGCCAACTGGAAGTACGACGGCACCCGCTTCCGCAAGCTCACCCCCGCCGAGATGGGCCAGATCGCCGGCCGGGCCGGGCGCCACCTCGCGGACGGCACCTTCGGCTCCACCGGGCGTTGCCCGCCCTTCGAGGCCGAGCTGGTGGAGCGGCTGGAGAGCCACGACTTCGATCCCCTGCGCATCCTGCAGTGGCGCAACCCGGATCTGCGCTTCGGCAGCCTGGAGGGCCTGCAGGCGAGCCTCGACGAGCACCCGCGCGAATCGGGCCTGACCCGCGCCCCGATGGGCGAGGATCAGCAGGCCCTCGAGATCCTCATGAAGGAGGACGACATCCGCGACATGGCGCGCAGCGCCGCCACCGTGCGCCGCCTCTGGGACGTCTGCGGCGTGCCGGATTACCGCAAGGTCCACCCGCAGGTGCACGCCGACCTGGTCGCCCAGCTCTACCGGTTCCTCATGAAGGGCATGGCGGGCCGGATCCCCGACACGTGGTTCGCCGAGCAGGTCGCGATGATCGACCGGACCGACGGCGACATCGACACGCTGTCCCGCCGGATCGCCCAGGGACGCACCTGGACGTTCGTGGCGAACCGTCCCGACTGGCTGCGCGACCCAGAACATTGGCAGGGCGAGACGCGTCGGGTAGAGGACAGGCTGTCCGACGCCCTGCACGAACGCCTCGCGAGCCGCTTCGTCGACCGGCGCACAAGCGTCCTGATGCGGCGCCTGAGAGAGAACACGATGCTCGAAGCCCAGATCACCGCCGACGGTGACGTCACCGTCGAGGGTCAGCATGTCGGCCACCTTCACGGATTCCTGTTCGTTCCCGATGCCAGCGCCGAGGGGCACGAGGCCAAGACCCTGAGGAGCGCCGCCGAGAAGGCGCTCGCCGGGGAGATCGAGGCGCGGGCCGAGCGATTCGCCGCCACCGCCGATTCGACCCTCGTGCTCTCGCACGACGGCACGATCCGCTGGACCGGCGCGCCCGTCGCCAAGCTCACCCCCGGCGAGAAGCTGTTCGCCCCGCAGATCCGTCTGCTGGCGGACGACAGCCTGACCGGCGCGCATCGCGAGAAGGTCGAGGCCCGCCTCGACGCGTGGCTGAAGGCCTACATCGTGCGGCTGCTCGGGCCGCTGATGGAGATCGAGACCGCGGCCGACCTCACCGGCCTCGCCAAGGGGATCGGCTACCAGGTGGTCGAGGCGCTCGGCGTCCTGGAGCGGTCGAAGGTGGCGCAGGAGATGCGCAGCCTCGACCAGGACGGCCGCGGGGCGCTGCGCCGCCACGGCGTTCGCTTCGGCGCCTACCACATCTTCCTGCCGGCCCTGCTGAAGCCGGCGCCCCGCACGCTCGCGGCCCAGCTCTGGGCCCTGCGCAACGGCGGCCTCGACCAGCGCGGCCTCGACGAGATCGCGCATCTCGCCGGCTCAGGCCGCACCTCGATCAAGGTCGACCGCGAGATCGCCAAGGGGCTCTACCGCGCCGCCGGCTTCCGGGTCAGCGGCGAGCGGGCCGTGCGCGTCGACATCCTGGAGCGGCTCGCCGACCTGATCCGCCCGGCGATCGCCTACCGGCCCGGGACCACCCCGGGCGCACCGCCGGACGGCACCGCCGACGGCGACGCCTTCGTGGCCACCGTCGGCATGACCTCGCTGGTCGGCTGCTCGGGCGAGGATTTCGCCTCGATCCTGAAGTCGCTCGGCTACAATTCCGAGGCGCGCCCCGGCCCGGCCATCACGGTGCCGCTCGTCCCCGCCGCCGCCACAGCGCCTGCGGCACCGGCCGCCGCCGCCGAGGCGTCCTCCGAGGAGGCCGTCGCCGCGCAGGCGGACGCCGCCGAGCCGGTCGGTGACGAGGCCCCGGCCGCCGAGGACGGGACCGCGACGGACGGCGAGACCGCCGCCGACACCGCGCCCGCGGCAGAGGAGGCCTCGGCCGCCCACACCGAGGCGGCGCCCGCCGAGGGCGAGGCTCCGGAGGACGCGGCCTCCGCGCCCGCCGAGGAGGCTGCCGCAGCACCCGCGACCGAGACACCCGCGACCGAGCTGCCGCACGCCGAGGCGGAGCCGCCGGCCGAGGATGTGGCCGAGCCCGTCGCCGCCGAGGAGGCCGCGCCCGACACCGCCGCCGAGGCGGAGCCCGCCGGGGTCGACGCGGCCGAGACCGCCGGTGCCGAGGGCGAGGCTGCCGCCGAGATTCCGCAGATCGAGGTCTGGCGCCTGCAGCGCCACCAGCGTCCGGCCCACCAGCGCCCGCAGAACCGCCCCCGCGGGGCGGGCCGGGGCCGCGACGGCGGTCAGCAGGGCCAGCATGCGGGACAGGGTCGGCCCGAGGGCGGCCGACCAGAGCAGCGCCGGGCCGAGGGCGACGGCCCGCGCCCCGGCCGGGACCGCGGCCCGCGCCGCGACCGGTTCGAGGGCGGGCGGCCGGAGCGCCGCGACGACCAGCGCAGCGCGGAGCAGCGCCATTCCGGTCCGCGGCCCGACCAGCGGCCGCCGCGGCGCGAGCGGGCGCCCGACCCGGACTCGCCCTTCGCCAAGCTCGCGGCCCTGAAGGCGCAGCTCGAGGCCGGCGACGGCGGGAAGCGCTGATCCGCGGCGGATGCGCGAGGACCGGCAGCGCCTCGACAAGTGGTTGTGGTTCGCGCGCTTCGCGCGGACCCGGTCGCTCGCGGCGCGGCTGGCCTCGGACGGCTTCGTGCGGGTGAACGGGAGCCGGGCCGAGAACCCCGCGAAGGCCATCGGCGTCGGCGACGTGGTGACGGTGGCCGCGCCGCACGCGACCCTGGCGGTGCGGGTGCTCGGTCTCGGCCTGCGCCGCGGCCCGGCGCCGGAGGCGCGGCTGCTCTACGACGACCTGTCCGGCGGCACCCTGTCGGTCGAGGCCGGGCCTGACGAGTCCTCCGAGTGATGAGGCCGCGCCACAGCGGCCGCGCGAGCGACCCGACGCGAACCCCTGCGGCGCCCGCACGCTTGTCAGCCCGGGAGGCAGCGTCTAGAGCCGTGGGCCTCCGAGGCCCGGCTCCGTGCCGGGTCTCACCGGCGTTCCCCTCGCAGCACCCTCCGGGCGCGCGGGCCGTCTCCAGGCTCCGCCCGGGCCAAGTCGAGTTTTAGGACGAAGACATCCGATGACCTACGTCGTCACCGACAATTGCATCAAGTGCAAGTACACGGACTGCGTCGAGGTCTGTCCGGTGGACTGCTTCTACGAAGGCGAGAACATGCTCGTCATCCATCCGGACGAGTGCATCGATTGCGGTGTCTGCGAGCCGGAATGCCCCGCCGAGGCGATCAAGCCCGACACCGAGTCGAATCTCGACACGTGGCTGAAGCTGAACGCCGACTACGCCAAGAGCTGGCCGAACATCACGCAGAAGAAGGAAGCCCCGGCCGACGCCAAGGAGTGGGACGGCAAGACGGGGAAGCTCGAGGCGCATTTCTCGGCCAACCCCGGCTCGGGGGACTGAGCGTGCGCCAGCCCCGCAGGTTCTGACGCCGGCCCGCGGCCCGCTTTCCAGATTGCGGGAAGATCTGCCGAGCCGGCCCCGCCGCTGAACCTCGGGGTGGGGCTGCGTCATGCGAAGCCCTGATACGCGGCCAGGTCATTCCTGTCCCGCTGCACCAGTGTAAAACTCTTTGGCGCCGCGCTTGGTCCGCGCGTGCGTCTTCAGGGATGCTTTGATCTGCGCGCCGGATTGTGGTAGACAATCCGCCTGCCGTCGCTCGCGCCTGACGTGCTCCCTCCGTCTGAAACGCCTTCGAATTTCGTGGGTTAGGGGTAGTACGCGCTCGACCGCCGAAGGTGACTTCGGCGGACGGGCCAGGCGTCTGCACGGTCGCGCCGGGGAACGTCCGGACTCGCGCGCTCGGCGCCGGGTTCGGGAGCGGCGAGGCAGACCGGGTGTCCCGCCCGGAAGAACACGGTTTCGCGCGGCGCCGAACGCTGCGCGCCAGTGGAGGCCCTTCTCGCATGACCACAGCCAAGAAGACGACGACCACAGGCCGGCAGGGCTTCAAGACCGGCGAGGCTGTCGTGTATCCGGCCCACGGCGTCGGTCGCATCACCGCGATCGAGGAGCAGGAGATCGCCGGCTACAAGCTTGAGCTGTTCGTCGTATCGTTCGAGAAGGACAAGATGGTCCTGCGCGTCCCCACCGCGAAGGCCAACAGCGTCGGCATGCGCAAGCTCGCCGAGCCGGAGCTGGTGAAGAAGGCCCTCGACCTGCTGACCGGCCGCGCCCGGATCAAGCGCACCATGTGGTCGCGCCGTGCGCAGGAGTACGAGGCCAAGATCAACTCGGGCGACCTGCTCGCCGTCACCGAGGTCGTGCGCGACCTCTTCCGGTCCGAGGCCCAGCCGGAGCAGTCCTACTCCGAGCGCCAGCTCTACGAGGCCGCGCTGGACCGGATCGTGCGCGAGATCTCGTCGGTGAACCGCATCACCGAGACCGAGGCCCTGAAGCTGATCGAGCAGAGCCTCGCCAAGTCGCCCCGCCGGGCGAAGAGCGAGGCGGAGCCGGAGGCCGAGGCCGACGGGGACAGCGAGGGCGACGACATCCAGGAGGAGGCCGCCTGAGGCACCTCCAACCCCGGACGACATCGAACCCGGCCCTGGGGGCCGGGTTTTTTTGTGCCTCGGGCGGGCCGGACGACGCGCCAAACGCGGTCGTTTCGGGACGTCCGGGCTGGACGACGCGCGGGCGGATCCCATCTGATCGGGACAGAACACGATTTCGTGGCCGCTCGGTTGTCGCATTGTGGGGCATCCGGGCGGAACTTTCGCGTTCGGCCTTCCGTTGTCGGTTGCCTGGCGTCGCCTCCCGGTGGCGCCTGCGCGTCGGCCTATTGGCTCGACGCCGCAACAGCACTCGACAACAAGAGGCAGGCGGATGGCTGAGATCGCGGGAATTCGACGGCAGTTCATACGGACTGCCATGGAGGCACCCTTCCTGGCTCGGGAAGAAGAGCGCGGCCTCGCCGTCCGCTGGAAGGACGAGCGCGACGAGCGCGCCCTCCACCGTCTGATCTCGGCCCATATGCGCCTCGTCATCGCCCTGGCGGGGCGTTTTCGTCACTACGGCCTGCCCATGGCCGACCTCGTCCAGGAGGGGCATGTCGGCCTGATGGAGGCCGCGGCCCGGTTTGAGCCCGAGCGGGACGTCCGCTTCTCGACCTACGCGACGTGGTGGATCCGCGCCTCGATCCAGGACTACATCCTGCGCAACTGGTCGATCGTCCGCGGCGGCACGTCCTCCGCGCAGAAGGCCCTGTTCTTCAACCTGCGCCGGCTGCGCGCCCGGCTGATGCAGTCCACCGAGGAGCATGTCGGCGACGAGATCCACCGCCGCATCGCCAGCGCCATCGGCGTGTCGCGGGACGACGTCGCCCTGATGGACGCGCGCCTGTCCGGCCCCGACATGTCGCTCAACGCCCCCGTGGGTGAGGACAGCGACGCCTCCTCGGAGCGGATGGACTTCCTCGTCGACGGCGCCGACCTGCCGGACGAGACCGTGAGCGCCACGGTCGACGGCGAGCGTCGGTTGAGCTGGCTCCAGCAGGCCCTGACGGTGCTGTCGGAGCGCGAGCTGCGCATCCTGCGCGAGCGCCGCCTCGCCGAGGACCAGGCGACCCTGGAGGCCCTGGGCCAGCGGCTCGGCATCTCCAAGGAGCGCGTCCGCCAGATCGAGAACCGGGCCCTGGAGAAGTTGCGCCGCGCCCTGGCCGACCGCTTCCCCGCCGCCACGGGCAGCCCGCATATCGGCTGACCCTCAGTCCCGCGCCATTTCTTCGAAGCCCGGCCCTGAGGCCGGGCTTTCGTGTTTCAGAGAGCCGGTCGTTCGGCGCCTCGACGCCTTGGCGCGGAGCGCGCGCCGACGGACCGGCGCACGGGGCGACGCGGGACCGCGACAGCGCGCCCGGTTCAGGCTCCCTGGACGGCGGCGCTGCGCCGCTCCCGCCGGCGACGGCGCCGGCCGGGCTCGGGCGTCGCGTCGAGCCAGATCACCAGCGCGAGGGCGGCGAGCGCCGGCACGCCGAGGGCCAGGAAGGCGCCGGTCCAGCCGAACAGCCCGTAGGAGAGGCCGCCGTACCAGCCCGACAGCGCCCCGCCGACGCCCTGCACGGCGTTGACGCTGCCGAGGGCCGTCTGGGTCCGGCCGGATCCCCAGGTCAGGTCGGCGACGACCACCGGCACCGCCACCCCGACGATCCCGGAGGCGACGCCGTCCAGCACCTCGGCGGCGATCAGCCAGACCGGATCGTCGATCAGGCCGGACAGGAGCGCCCGCACCGGCAGGACCGCGAAGGCGACCATGAGCAGCTGGCGGCGACCGCGCCTGTCGGCGAGCGATCCGGCGAACAGCGCCACCGGGACCATCACCAGCTGGGCCACCATGACGTAGCGGGCCGTCCAGGTCGTCGCGTCGGCCGCGGTCGCGACCAGCTTCTGGCCGAGCAGCGAGAGCATGCCGCCGTTCCCGAGGTTGAACAGGGTCAGCGCCACGGTCAGCACCAGCAGGCGGCGGTTCCCCAGGACCTGGCGGATGCCGCTGCGCTCCGGCTCGTCCGCGTCGTCCTCCTTCCAGCCGACGGCGCGGCGGCGGTTCCAGGCCCCGGCCGGCGTCGTCACCGTCGCGACGATCGCCGCCAGCGCCATGCCGCCGAGGACCCAGAAGGCGATCGCCGGCCCGAAGTAGCCGGTGCCGAGGCTGATGCCGCCCGCCGCGATCAGGATGCCGACGTGGTTGAAGGCCTGATTGCGCCCCTGCTGCGCGGGGAACCCGTCCTTCCCGACGATGCCCAGGGTCAGCGCCGCGACGGCCGGCAGCAGCAGCGTGCCGCCGGCCGCGGCGAGGAGCTGCGCGCCCAGCACCGCCGGGAAGCTGCGGGCCGGCAGGAGCAGCAGCGTTCCCACCAGGATCGCCCCGCAGGCCAGCGCGATCAGCAGGCGCGGGCGCGGGAACCGGTCCACCAGGGCGCCGAACGGACCGCTCAGGAACAGCGTGCCGAACCCGACCAGCGTGATGACGAAGCCGACCCGGGCCGGGCTCCACGAGGCCGACTGCGCCAGCCAGGTCCCGAGGAAGGGTCCGAGGCCGCCCTGGATGTCTCCGATGAACAGGTTGATCAGGGCGAGGTTTGCGGTGGGGGCCATGCGATCCTGGAGCCGTTTCGGGCCCCGGACCTGTACTCCGCCCCCGGAACGGTCAAGCCCGGATGCTGGCCACCATCGCCGCACCGCCCCCGCGGCGGCCTCGCTGCGCCGGCCTCACGGCTCCGGCGGCCCGTACTGCATCAGCCCGTCCCCGAACGACCAGTTCTCCGGGTTGACCTCGACGAGGTTGATGAAGACGTCCGCCGGCGCCACGCCGGGGTCGCGGGCGAGGTTTCGGGTCACGGCGGCGTAGAGGACACGCTTCTGCGCGGTGCCGCGCGTGGCGTTGGCGGTGATCTGGACGATCACGAGGCGGTCGCTGCGCCGGATCCCGAGATAGTCGGGGCCGTAGGCGAGATCCGGCGCGTCGTGCTGGTGCACCAGGGCGAACAGGTCGCCCTCGGGCACCGCGAAGGTCTCGCGCATGGCGTCGTAGACACCCGCCACGAGGGCGGCCCGGTAGGTCTCGGTCGTCCCGGCGCGCAGGGAGATGCGGGTCAGAGGCATGGCGTCGCTCCTCGGCGGATCGGGTGGTCAGCGGCCGCGCGCCGCGGCGAGGCCCGGCGCGGCGAGATGGGCGATCGCGGTCCCGGACAGTCCGGTGGCCGGCTCCGCGCCGAGGGTGAAGCGGGCGAGCCGCCATCCGTCGGGATCGAGCCCCGCCACGGTGGCGAGGACGTCGCGCCCCGCCGCGATGTCGCGCCCGCGGCCCCGCTCGCCGTCGCGCAGGGCGGCGAGATCCTCCGCGGGCCCGACGAGCCGCGTCTCCTCCGAGAGGGCGCCCGCCGCGTCGCCCGGCCCGAACGCGGCGGCGACCGCCAGCCACGTCTCGATGCGCGGCCGGCCGAAACTCGCGACCACGGCGCGGAACCCGGCCCCGGCCAGGAACTCTGCGGCGGCGCCGGCATCCTGCCAGAGATAGAGGGAGCTGTAGGCGTTGGCGGCGGCTCCGCGCGCCCGGTCCTCGATCGTGAAGGCCTTGAAGACGAGGCCGGGCACCGCGTCCCAGGCCGGCGCGCGGGCGGCCACGCGCGCGCGGATCCTGTCCATGGCGTAGTCGGCCGGCAGACGATGCCGGTAGCGGGTGATCAGCATGGGGCACTCCCGAAGAGGCCCGCAGGCTTGCACGCCGCCGTGATAACAGCGACATATCGACACCGATATCTGTGATAAGAGCGCGTTATGGCCACCGACCGCCCCCTCGACCTCGAAGGCGTCCTGGCCTTCGTGCGCGTGGTCGATCTCGGCAGCTTCACCCGGGCCGCCGAGGCGCTCGCCACCTCGCAGGCGGCGATCAGCCTGCGCCTGAAGCGGCTCGAGGACCGGCTCGGCACGCGCCTCCTGGACCGGACCCCGCGCCACGTGGACCTGACCCGCCAGGGCGCGCTGTTCCTGCCCGCGGCCCGGCGCCTCCTGGACGCGCACGACAGCGCCGTGGCCGACGCCGCGACGGCCATTCCCGCCCGTCTCAGCCTCGGGATCAGCGATCACGTCGCCGGCCCCGACCTGCCGGTGCTGCTGCGGCGCCTGGGGCTGGATCGGGCCGGGCTGATCACGGAGGTGCGGATCGTCCCCTCGCGCGACCTCGCGGCGGCGTTCGGATCCTCCGGCGAGGGGGGCTACGACGCGGTGATCTTCCGGACGGAGGACGAGGCCGGCCACGGCGGCGCGGTCCTGGCGGAGGAGCGGCTGGGCTGGTTCGCCGCACCGGATTTCCCGGCGCCCCGGCCGGGCGAGACGCTGCGACTGGCGGGGCTCGCGGGCCCCTGCACGGTCCGGGGCGCGGCGATGCGGGTTCTCGACGCGGCCGGCCTCCCCTGGACCGAGGTCTTCGTCGGCGGCGGCGTGCTGGCGGTGGGGGCGGCGGTGATGGCGGGGCTGGCGGTGGCGGCCCTGGCGCCCAGTACGGCACCGGCCGGCGCCGTGGAGGTCGGCGGCCGGTTCGGGCTGCCCGACCTGCCGCGCACGTTCGTCGTGCTGCGCGCCCGCCGCCTGGCCGGGCGCCCCGCGGAGGCCCTGCGCGCGCTGGCGGCGGCCTACCGCGGTCCCGGCGGCCGCTGAGCGGCCGCCGGCGCGTCCTGTCTCAGGAGGCGAGCGGGCCCTGGGCGCCCTGCTGCTCCATCACCTTCTGCCGGTAGAGGCCGACGAAGTCGATCGGGTCGATGTACAGCGGCGGGAAGCCGCCGTTGCGCACCGCCTCGGCCACGATCTGGCGGGCGAAGGGGAAGAGCAAGCGCGGACACTCGATCATCACCGCCGGATGGATCTGGTCGGCCGGGATGTTCAGGAGCCGGAACACGCCGGCATAGGTCACCTCGAAGGCGAACAGCACCTCGTTCTGGATCTTGGCGTCGCCCTCGAGCTTCAGCTCGACCTCGAAATCGGTCTCGGAGAGCTGCTGCGCGTTGACGTTCACCTGGATGTTGATCTGCGGCCCCTGGCCCTCCTTGGGCTGGAGCGAGCGCGGCGCGTTCGGGTTCTCGAACGACAGGTCCTTCGTGTACTGCGCCAGGGCATTGATGGTCGGCACATCGCCCTGCGGCATGCCGCCGCCGTTGCCGTTCGCTGCCGGGGAATCGGCCATGCGGATCATCCTTCTCGATCGACCGGCAGGGCCGGCGCGGGTTGTTGTCGCGGCGGGAGCGGCTGGATCACGCCGCGGAACTGCCCAAACGGCAGGGCCGCTAACACGCGGGCCGAGCCTGGACAAGCGAGCGGGCGCGGCGCTGGCGCCGGCGGCCGCCGCGACCCATATCGACCGGTATCGCAATTGACGCGTGGGTTCGATTGTCCGGCCGACACAACCGGCTCGCTCCCGACGCGTTGGTCGGATATGAGTCGGCCAGACCTCTGCGCGCTTAGCCGGCGCCGCACCGCGCGCGACCTGAGCAAGGGGCACAGGGTCTCGCCGCGGCCACCATCGGATCGGTGATGCAGGACAGTTTCGACGTTACGACGATCATCTTCCTCGCGCTGGCCGTCTTCGTGATCTGGCGTCTGCGCTCCGTGCTCGGCCAGAAGACGGGGGCGGAGCGCTCGCCGTTCAAGCCGGTCGACCGCAGCCGCACCGAGCCGCAGGCGCGCTCCGACGGCGACAACGTCGTGCGCCTGCCCGGCGCCGACCGGGTCCAGGCCGCGCCGGCGCCCTCCGCCGCGCCGCGGGACTGGCGGGGCATCGCCGAGCCGGGATCCGAGGTCGCCCGCGGCCTGGAAGCCTGCATCCAGGCCGAGCCCAGCTTCGATCCCCGCGCCTTCGTCGAGGGCGCGAAATCGGCCTACGAGGCCATCATGATCGCGTTCGCCAAGGGTGACCGGAAGACCCTGCGCGGCCTCCTCTCGAAGGAGGTCGGCGAGGCGTTCGAGCGGGCGATCGCGGAGCGCGAGCGCAACCGGCAGACGCTCGAGACCACCTTCGTGTCGATCGACAAGGCCGAGATCGTCGCCGTCGAGGTGCGCAACCGCGTGGCGCACGTCACCGTGCGCTTCCTGTCGAACCTGATCACCGCCACCCGCAACGCGGAGGGCAAGGTGGTGGACGGCAGCGCCGAGACGGTGGTCGAGGTGCCGGATGTCTGGACGTTCGCCCGCACGCTCGGCTCGCGGGATCCGAACTGGCAGCTCGTGGCCACCGAGGCCGGCGCCTGAGCCTGTGACCGACGTGCCGTGACGATCTTGCCGTGCCGATCCCCCGCGCCCGGTCCGGAGCAGTCCCGGCCGTCCTCCTCGCGTCCCTCCTGAGCCAAGCCGCGTTCGCCGCGCCGACGGCGGTCGGCGGCGCGGTGCTGACTCCCGTCGAACCGGCTGACCTCCCGGGCTTTCCCGGCGCGCGGGCCGACGCGGCGCTCGACGCCTTCCGCCGGGTCTGCGCGGCCCCGCCGCCCGCCCTGCCCCAGCCCGACGGCGTCGCGGGCGATCCGGTCGCCCTCGCCGCGGCCTGCGCGGTCGCCGCCGGCCCCGTGCCGGACGCCGCCGCCTTCTTCCGCGACCGGTTCGCGGCGTTCCGCGTCGCGCGGCCCGGCGCGGACCGGCCCGGCTTCCTGACCGGCTATTTCGAGCCGGAACTCGCGGGCTCCCTCGCGCCGGGCCCGGATTTCCCGACGCCGGTGCTCGCCCGCCCCGACGACCTGATCTCCCTCGGCCCCGGCGAGACCCGCCCGGGCCTCGATCCGGCCCTGCGCGCCGCCCGCGCCACCGCGGACGGGTTCACCCCCTACCCCGACCGCGCGGCGATCGACGACGGCGCCCTCGGCGCGCGCGCGAAGCCGATCCTGTGGCTGCGCGACCCGGTCGACCTGCTGGTCCTGCAGGTCCAGGGCTCCGGGCGCGTCCGGTTGCCGGACGGGCGCGCGGTGCGGGTGCTCTACGACGGCCGCAACGGTCGCCCCTACACGGCGGTGGCAAAGCTGATCGTTCAGGAGGGCCACCTGCCCCTGGAGGGCCTGACGCTCGCCCGCTGGACCGGCTGGCTGCGCGCCCATCCCGACATCGCCAAGCGCCTGATCCGCGCCAACGCCTCCTACATCTTCTTCCGCCTCGCGCCGGTCGCGGACCCGGCCCTCGGGCCGCCGGGCGCCGCGAACGCCGCGCTCAGCCCCGGCCGCAGCCTGGCGGTGGATTCGACCCTCTGGCGCTACGGCCTGCCGTTCTGGCTCGCGGGCCCGCTCCCCGCCGAGGCGGGGGCCGCGGCGCCGGACGCGGCCGGGCGCCTCGTCATCGCCGCCGATACCGGCTCGGCGATCGTCGGCCCCGCCCGCGGCGACCTCTTCGTCGGCACCGGTGCGGAGGCCGGCGCGGCCGCCGGAAACCTTCGCGACGCGATCGGCTTCGTGGTCCTGCTGCCGCGCCGCGCCGCGGCGCCGGGAGCCGCGCCGTGAGGCCCCCGCGCCGGGGGCGCCGCCTCACCGCGGGAGAAGCCCGCCTCTGGGACGCGATCGCCAAGCTGGTGACGCCGTTGCCGGACCGCGCGCCCGCGAAGCCGGAAGCCGCCGCGCCGGCGGCGGCGGCGACCGCCACCATGCCGGCCCTCTCGGCGCCGATCCTGAAGCCCAGCGCGCCGCCGGCCGCCAAGAGGCCGCGGGCGAAGCATCCGCCGAAGCATCCACCGAAGCCGGCGCCGGTGCCGCCGCGCCCGGCGACCGCCGCGCCGTACCAGCCGCCGCCGCAGCGGCACGCCCCGAGCACGGGCCTCGAGCGCACGGCCAAGGTCGGCCTGCGGCGCGGGCGGCTGGCGATCGACGCGCGGATCGACCTGCACGGGATGGTGCAGACGGAGGCGCACGCCGCGCTGACGGGTTTCCTGCTCCGGTCGCGGGCCGCCGGGCACGCCTACGTGCTGGTCGTCACCGGCAAGGGGGGGTCGAGTTACGGCGAGGCTTTCGCCGAGCGCGGCGTGCTCCGGCGCAGCGTGCCGCACTGGCTGCGGGGACCGGATCTGCACGGCATCGTCCTCGGCTTCGAGGAGGCCGCGCGCCACCATGGCGGCGGCGGCGCCCTCTACGTGCGCCTGCGCCGCCGCTAGGGCGGCCGGGCCCGGCGCGGGAGGCGCGCGGCGGCGCCGTGCGACGGGGTCCGGCGGAAGCCGCAGACTGCGCGGCAAACCGCGCCGGACCCGCGCGGTTGCGGCCCGGGCCGATCCCGCCGATATCCGGAGCCGGCGCGCGGGGCGCCGCGCACGGAAAAGCCGCGAGAGAGATGCCGGAGCTTCCCGAGGTCGAGACCGTGCGACGGGGATTGGCGCCCGCCCTGGTCGGCGCGCGCTTCAGCCGCGTCACCCTTCGCCGGGCCAACCTGCGCTTCCCGTTCCCCGAGCGCTTCGCCGCCCGCCTCGAGGGGCGGACCGTCACGGGCCTCGCGCGCCGGGCGAAGTACCTCACCGCCGCGCTCGATTCCGGTGAGACACTGGTGATGCATCTCGGCATGAGCGGCCGGTTCGACGTGGCCCTGCCCGACGGCCGCAACCTGTCGCCGGGGGATTTCTACCTCGAGGGCGCCCAGGGCACGCCCAAGCACGACCACGTGGTCATGGCGATGAGCACCGGCGCCACGGTGACCTACAACGACGCCCGCCGCTTCGGCTTCATGGATCTGGTCCCGAGCGCGGAGCTCGCGGCCTGCCGCCACTTCGCCCGGATGGGCGTGGAGCCCCTCGACGGACTGACCGGGGCGGTGATCGCGCAGCTCTTCCGCCACAGGATCGCGCCGCTGAAGGCCGCCCTGCTCGACCAGCGCCTGATCGCTGGCCTCGGCAACATCTACGTGTGCGAGGCGCTGCACCGGGCGCGCCTGCATCCGGAGGCCCCGGCCGGGAGCCTCGCCCGGCCGGACGGGCGCCCGACGCCCAAGGCCAACGCCCTGGCCAAGGCGATCGTGCAGGTCCTCGAGGAGGCCGTGAAGGCCGGCGGCTCGACCCTGCGCGACTACGCCCACACGGACGGCAGCGCGGGCGCCTTCCAGCACGCCTTCCGGGTCTACGACCGGGTCGGCCTGCCCTGCAGCCGGCCGGGATGCGCCGGCGCGATCACCCGCATCGTGCAGGCCAACCGCTCGACCTTCTTCTGCGCCACCTGCCAGCCCCCGGGCTGAGCGCGCCGACCGGCGCCTATCGCGCCGCGGAACGGCAATTTCGCCACAAACCCGACTAGGGTTACAGCCCTCGACGTGCGCACCCGGTTGCGGGCAGCCGATCCCGGCCCGCGACGCGTGACGGGTCGCGCGGGCCCAGACAGGATCCCGATGTTCTTCCGCCGCTCAAAGACGCCCGCGCCCGAGACCACCGCGCAGGATCCGACGGACGAGCCCGCCCTCCCGCAGCGGCTGTCGCCGCGCTCGCCCGGCGAGGCGATCAAGCCGACCGTCGCGCCCCCGCCGCCGGAGAAGCCCGAGCGCGAGCGGAGCGGCCTCGTGGGCCTGATCAGCGGCGCCCTGACTTTCGCGGTCGTCATCGCCATCGCGGCGATGATCGGGATCACGCTGTTCCAGCGGCAGGTGCGCGAGCCGGGACCGCTCGCGGCCGACAAGGTCGTGGTCATCCCGACCCACAGCGGTACGGCCGAGATCGCCGAGACCCTCAAGCGCGAGGGCGTGATCGACCATACCGGCCTGTTCGAGTTCGCCGCCCGCTTCGGCGGCCGGCCGGCGCTGCGGGCCGGCGAGTACGTGTTCAAGGCGCGCGCGAGCATCTCCGACACGCTCGACACGATCGCCACGGGCCGGCAGGTCCAGCACGCCATCACCTTCCCGGAGGGCCTGACCTCCGAGCAGATCGTCAACCGCCTCAACGACAACGACGTGCTCGCCGGCGAGATCAACGAGATCCCGCCGGAGGGTTCGCTCCTGCCGGACACCTACAAGTTCGAGCGCGGCGCCACCCGGCAGCAGATCGTCAACCTGATGAAGGCCAAGCAGCGCGAGGTCCTGAACCAGATCTGGCTGCGGCGCAGCGCCGACGTGCCGGTACGGACCCCGGCCGAGATGGTCACCCTCGCGTCGATCGTCGAGAAGGAGACCGGCCGCGCCGACGAGCGGCCCCGGGTCGCCGGCGTCTTCATCAACCGCCTCAACAAGCGGATGAAGCTGCAATCCGACCCCACGATCGTCTACGGTCTCGTAGGCGGGCGCGGCACCCTCGGCCGCGGCATCCTGCGCTCCGAGATCGACCGGCCGACCCCCTACAACACCTACGTGATCGAGGGCCTCCCGCCGGGACCGATCGCCAATCCCGGCCGCGCCGCCCTGGAGGCGGTGGCCAACCCGTCCCGGACCAAGGATCTGTACTTCGTGGCGGACGGCACCGGCGGCCACGCCTTCGCCGACTCCCTCGAGGCGCACCAGCGCAACGTCGGCCGCTGGCGGGCGGTGGAGAAGAGCCGGCAGGCGCCGCCGGACGCCGTCGACAAGGTCGAGCCGGGCCCCGATCCGGCGACGCCGGGCCGCGCCTCGGCCTACGCGCCGGGCGGCGCCCCCGCGGCCAACGGGATCAACACCAACGCGGCCTTCGCGCTGGATACCGGCACGCCGGGCACGCGCGCCTTCGACGCCTCCGAGGGCACCCGCCTCGATCCGCTCAAGAACCGCAGCTACGACCTGGGCTCGCCCAAGACGGTCCCGACCCTGAGCGAGCCGGCACCGGCGCCGCGGGGCCGCCGCTAGGCGGCCGCGCCGTCGAGCCCGGCTCAGTGCGCCCGCGGGTTCCGCGGGCGCCGCGGCGCCTCCGGCGGCTCGCCCGACAGGGTGGCGGCGATCTGCCGTCCCAGCTCGTACAGCAGGGCCTCGAGCAGCGGCTGCACCCGCTTCGCCTCCCCGGGCCCGAGATCGCCGACCAGCTCCCACAGGCGCATCGCGTAATCGGCCATCCGCTCGACGGCGGTCCCCGGCTCGATCGGCGCCCCGAGAAAGCCGGCCGGCGGCTCGAACGGGCCGTCGGCCCGGCTGTCGGTGATGTCGATCACGATCCCGCGGCCGTAGATGTGCCCGTCCGGGCGCCGCTCGAACCGGCCGCGCGCCAGCACCCAGCGCACGACGCCCGGCGCGGGCACGATGCGGTGCTCCCAGGCGAAGAGACCGCCCTCCTCGCGGACGCGGCGGCGCTCGCTCTGGTCCCGGGCGAGATCCTCCGGATGGAAGAGCGCGGAGAGCTGCTCCCAGGTGATGCCGTCCGCCGCCTCGGCCTCGGTCAGGCCGAAGATCCGCGCCATCGTCGCGTCCCCGCGCACGCATCCCGTGTGCGGCGCATCCTCCCAGATGCCCACCCCCAGCGCGGACATCCCGAACGGCGTGAGCGCGGCCCTCCCCAATACTGATCGCGGCATGCGCCATCCGAGCTCATGTGCAGACGAGCGAGATTTCGAGCACACCTTCACTGTGAAATGCAACGTCAGCCGCGCGACACGTGAGGGGAAACGTGTCGTCGCCGATCGGGCCGGGACGACGGGTGCGCGAGCGGCATCCTGGGCGGCATCCCGGGCGGCATCCCGGGCGGCCGGCGCCAGACGGAGGGCGATCCCGGCACGTCCCGACCGTATCGCGCCGGCCGATCTCGGCGAGCCCGCGGGTCGCCCGGTGCGGGTCGCGGCGCGGCGACGGCGGCGACCGGCCTCTTCCCACCGGAGAGATCCGTGCTACAGGCCCCGATCTTCACGGGGACGGGGGTCGGCGTGGCCCAGATCGCGAGCATGACCGGTTTCGCCCGGACGGCGGGCAGTGCCGGGCCGGTGCACTGGGCCTGGGAGGTCCGCAGCGTCAACGGGCGCGGCCTCGACGTGCGCACCCGCGTGCCGGGCGGCTATGACGGGCTCGGCGAGACCGCCCGCACCGCCCTGCAGAAGACCCTGACGCGCGGGCAGTGCCAGCTGACGCTGACCCTCACCAAGCCGGAGACGACCGCGCGGGTGCGGATCAACGAGACGCTCCTGGCGAGCCTCGCCCAGGCGGTGGCCCGGGTGCCGGTCCCCGAGGGCGTCGCCCCCGCCACGATGGACGGGCTGCTCGGCGTGCGCGGCGTGATCGAGGTCGAGGACGAGGCGGCCGACACCGACACCCTCGCCCGGGACCTAGCCGCGGGCGTTGTCCGGCTGGTCGCGGACCTCGTCGAGGCCCGCCGCGCCGAGGGGCGCCAGCTCGAACAGGTCGTCACCGCCCAGGTCGACCGGATCGCCGCGCTGACCCAGGCCGCCGAGGAGAACCCGGCCCGCCAGCCCGAGGCCGTGCGGGCGCGGCTGGAGGCGGCCGTCGCGGCCCTCGGCGGCAGCAGCCTCGACCCGGACCGCCTGCACCAGGAGGCGATGCTGCTGGCCGGCAAGGCGGATGTCCGCGAGGAGCTGGACCGGCTCCGCGCCCACGTGGCGAGCGCCCGGGACCTGCTGGCGGCCGGCGGCGCGATCGGCCGGCGCCTGGATTTCCTCGCCCAGGAATTCGGCCGCGAGGCCAACACCCTGTGCGCCAAGGCCAACGATATCAGCCTGTCGCGGATCGGACTCGACCTGAAGGCCGTGGTCGAGCAGTTCCGCGAGCAGGTGCAGAACATCGAATGATGCCGGGCACGATGCTGGGCACGATGCCGGATCGGGACGTGAGGATGCGGATGCGAAACGTCGGGGAGCCACGCGCATGACCGAGGCGGCCGGGAACGTCTCCGACTCGATCGCGCGGCGTGGGTTGATCCTGATCCTCTCCTCGCCCTCCGGGGCGGGGAAGACCACCCTGACGCGGGCGATCGCGCAGGATCCGAGCTGGGCGCTCGACCTGTCGATCTCGGTGACCACGCGGGGGCGGCGGCCCTCGGAGATCGACGGGCGGCACTACCACTTCATCGACCGCGAGGCGTTCGACGACCTGCGCAACCGCGACGACCTGCTCGAATGGGCCGAGGTCCACGGCAATTTCTACGGCACGCCCCGGCGGCCGGTGGAGAAGGTGCTGGGCTCCGGCCGGGACATGATCTTCGACATCGACTACCAGGGCACGCGGCAGGTGCGCTCCAAGCTCGCCCAGGACGTCGTGACGGTCTTCATCCTGCCGCCCAGCATGGCCGAGCTGCGCCAGCGCCTGGAGCGCCGAGCGGAGGATTCCGCCGAGACGATCGAGAAGCGTCTCGCCAACGCCCGGACCGAGATCCAGCGCTGGGTCGAGTACGACTACGTCATCGTCAACGACGACCTGCAGAACGCCTTCCGGGCCCTCCAGGGGATCCTGGCGGCCGAGCGCCTCCGGCGGGCGCGCCGCACCGGCCTCGCCCCCTTCGTCGAGGGCCTGCTGGCCGAGACGCCGTGATCCGGCCCCAGAGCGCTCTCCGCCGAAGCGGATACCGGTTCGGCGCAAGAGAGCGCGTCCGGGCACGGCTCTAGCGGCGGATCAGCACGACGCCGCCGATCAGGAGCGCGATCCCGAGGAGGCGCGGCAGGTCGACGGGCCGCTGCGCGAGGCCGAGCAGGCCGGCGTGGTCGAACAGCACCGAGGCGAGCATCTGGCCCGTGACCAGGAGGGCGAAGAAGGTCGCGGCGCCGAGCTTCGGGACGAGCAGGATCGCGAGGCCGATGAACGCCGCGCCGAACAGGCCGCCGCTCCAGGTCCACCACGGGATCCGCTCCGCCACACCGGCGGTCGGCACCGGGTCGCGCAGGGCGGCGGCGAGGAGCGCCATGCAGGCGAGACCGACCGCGTAGCTGGAGACGCCCGCCCAGGACGCCGAGTCGAGGCCGGCGCGGAGATTCGCGTTCAGGATCTGCTGCAGGACGAGGCCGGCGCCCGCCAGCACGGCGAGCAGGGCGGAGAGCGCGAAGGCGAGCATTGCGGGACGGGCCTCTGGGTCGGGACGGCGGGCGGCATTGACAACCGTCCCGGCCGATGCCGTCAAATGCCGCGCTGTCCCGCGGCTGATGGTTCATCCGACAGCGGAGCGCGACGGCGTCGGGCGCGCCTGAGCGGCTCAGGCGGCGGCCGGCAGCTCCGGGACCGGGCAGAGCCACGCGCGCATCGCCGCGAAGGTCGACACGGCCGCGCCGGTGAGCGCGGCCTCCGCGGCCGGGTCGTCGCCGAACGCGTCCAGGCGCGTCCGGAAGGCGGCCCACATCGCTCCGGCGGCGGGCCCGTGCGCCCGGTAATAGGCGAGACCCGCGCCGGAGAAGCCGTGCAGGCCGGCGATGTGCCGGCCGATCAGCTGCCCGCCGAGGGTCGATCCCTCCAGCACGTAGAGGGCGCCCGTGGCGGCGGCCGGCCCGTGGAAAACCGGAGCGGCCGGCCCCGGGAGCGCCGCCACCGCGCCCGGATGGAGGCCGAGATGGCCGAGGTCCGCCGCGAGCAGCGCGAGGCGGCGGCGCGGCGCCAGGAACGGCTCGTCGGCGAGCCCGGACCCGATGGCCGCTTCCCAGACCGCGTGGAAGCCGTAGAGGCGCCCCAGCAGGTCCCGATAGCCGCCGAGCGTCGCCACCCGCGCCTGCCAGTCGAGGGACACCTCCAGCGCCCGGTGGGCCGGATCGGTCGCGGCGCGCAGCCGCGCGTGCAGGCCGTCGCGGGTCGTCACGCGGTGATCGTGAAGCAGGCGCCGGGCGTGTTGGCGACGGTGAGCTTGGCGTTGATCTGATCGAGCATCGCGCGGATCAGCTTCATGCCCAGGCCGGAGCCCTTGCTCCGCGCCTTGGCGTCCGCCCAGTCGTCGGGCAGGCCGCCCCCGTCGTCGCAGACGCGCAGCTGGACCTCGCCGGGACCGGAGGCCGAGACGCTGACCTCGACGCGGCCGCCGCCCGCCGGGTTCGCCGCGTACTTGAAGGCGTTGGTGACGAGTTCCGTGGCGATCAGCGAGAGCGCCACCGCCTTGCGGTAGGGCACCATCAGGCCGGGCTCCGCCGACATGTCGACCGCGTGCCCGTCGCCGGCGAGGCCCGCGAGGTCGTTGCACAGGCTCTCGATGGTCTGGCCGAGATCGACCTCGTCGAACCGGTCCGCCTGGTACAGGCTGTCGTGCACCCGCGCGACGCTCATCACCCGCGCGGAGGTGTCGGCGAAGGCCTGCCGGGCCTCGCCGTCGGCGATCTGGCGCCGCTGCATCTGCAGGAAGGCCGAGACGATCTGCAGGGAATTCTTAACCCGGTGGTCGATCTCCCGCGTGAGCAGGTCCTTCTGCTCGAGCAGGCGCTCCTTCTCGGCGAGCAGGCTGGTGAGCTCGTCGATCTTGCGCCGCTGGCGCAGCACCACGCCCTCGACCGCCTCGGCCAGGGAGCCGGCGAGCTGGACCTGCCATTCCGCGAACGGCGCGGCGAAGCCGGTGCGCTCCTCGACCCAGCGCTCGAAGGAGCGGCGGGGCAGCACGGCCACGGGACCGCTTCCGGCGAGCACGGGCTTGCGCGGGTCGCCGCCCCACGTGACCGTGCTGGGCACCTCGGGCCGGAACCACACCAGCAGGTTCTCGCGCGAGTCGTCGACGAAGGCCGCGAGCAGGCCGCTGGCGATCTCGCGATGCGGGCCGGCCTCCGGATAATCGGCGCTGAAGCTGTCGCTGCTGTAGACGACCTCGCCCGCCGGGACGCGCGCCCGCAGCCAGCCCGCGATCGCCGCCACCATCCCGGCCGGCGGCGTCCGGCCGATCCGCGTGACCCGCTCGCCCGAGACGATGCCGGCGCCGGTGGCGCTGAACAGGTCGAGCAGCGTCGTCGTCCCGGCGGTCAGGGCGGCCACAAAGTCGTCGGATCGCGTCAGGCCGCGCACGAGACGCCCCTCGACGTCGAGATGCGCCTGACGCTCGGCCCAGAGCCGGCGCGACTCGATCTCCTGCACCCGCATGGCGAAGGCGTCGGTGAGCACCGTGGCGGCCGCGCGCGTCTCCGGCGTGACGTAGTGCGGGCGGCGGTGGTGACCGATCATCAGGCCCCAGAGCCGCCCCTCGACCATGATCGAGATCGACATGGAGCCGTTCACGCCGAGGTTGCGCTGGTACTCCAGGTGGATCGGCGAGAGCGTGCGGTGCTGGGCGAAGGTCAGGTCGATCGGGCCGTTGCCGGCGCCGGGGGCCGAGACCAGCCCGACCGGGACGCTGTCGCGGTCGATAACGAAGCGGCTCTTGGCCTTGGTGTAGAGGGCCCGGGCCTGGGCGGGGATGTCGGAGGCGGGGAAGCGCAGGCCCAGCAGGCTGCGCGACCAGCCCGGCACCTTGTCCTCGGCCACGGCCTCGCCGTTCCAGTCCGTGTCGAAGCGGTAGACCAGGACCGCCTCGAAGCCAGTCAGCGCCCGGATCTCGAGGGCCGCGATCCGGGCGGCCTCCACCAGGGTCCCGGCCTCGCGCAGGCGTCCGACGGCGAGTTCGGTGTCGACCTGGCTCGCCGTGGCGAAATCGTCGGCCGAATCCGGCTCCAGCTCGAGCTCGACGATGACGCGGCCGGCATGGGCGTGGGCGACGGCGTGATAGGCGGTGCCGCGGTCCGGGAAGGTCAGGGTCCGGCGCATGGAGGCGCCGTCGTCGAGGGTCCCGCTCGCGAGCCGCGCGCGGATCGCCGCGACGAACGCCGCCGGCAGCACGTCCGCCAGGGGCCGGCCCGCCAGCGGCGGCTCGATCGGGTCGATGATCTCGCCGACATTGGCCGAGTAGGCCGCGACCAGGAGGGTTCCGGCATCGGCCGCGAGCATCACGGCGTTGGGCTGGATCGAGCCCGGGATGTGGATCGGCTCGCGCTCGCAGAGGCTGGCGTCCACCGGCTCGGCGCGCACGCGCCGGCCGATCGCCGCCAGGACGGCCTCGCGCGACAGGTCGGCCCCGAGGCTCTCGACGGGATTGATGGTCAGCCACGTCACGGGACGCGTGCCGCCGATCTGGCCGTGACGCATGTGGATCCGGGCCCGGAGCGGCTGCGGCAGCCGGCCGAAGACGTAGTCGAAGGTCTCGTCCAGGGCGCCGCGGCGCGCGCCCGCCAGGAACCGGCCGCGGAAGCCCGGCACGTTCGTGCCCGGCATCACGTCGCGGAAATAGTCGCGCCCGAGGACGGCCTCGCGCGACAGCCCGGAGATCGCGCTCGCGCCCTCGCTGAAGGCCACGACGGTGCCGGCCGCATCGAGCCCGATCACGCCCTGGTCCAGGCGGTCGAGCGCGTCCGGCGCCATGACGTCGAGATCGACGTCCGTATCGGGGGCCTGGCTGGGCGGCATCAGGAGCGAAACCGGCTCATTCAGACGGGTATGGCGACCGGAATGGCCGAGCGCAATGCTTGTGATGTCGGCAAGATCAATGCCTCAGCTTGTCTGTATGATCTTAGACATAATACTGATAAGCCCTTCTTCAACCGTAGGATGATACACCGGTCGATCATGCACGGCCTGGGCCGTCTGCTTGTCCGCGACAGCGTACGTGAGCAGGTGCGCGAGGTGCTCCACGGCCGGCCCGAGCATCTCGCCCCCGAGCAGTCGCCCGGACCGATCGGCCCAGATCCGCATGCCGCCGCGGTTCAGCCCCTCCACGCGGGCGCGCCCCTGATCCGAGAAATCCCGGGCGCCGACGATCCGTCGATCGTCCTCCGGGTCGTAGGGCGCGCCGATCACCGCCGCCTGGGGATGGGTGAAGACCATCGCGAGGCTCGTCCAAGGCTCCGGCGTCGCGACCGGGCGGCCCGCCGCGAGGGCGGCCGCGTTGGCGCCCGCGATCCCACCCTGCCGGCTGGCCTCGTGCAGCACCGGCCTCCAGCCGTCGACGTCGCCGGCGATCAGGATCGGTGCCCCCGCGCAGACGAGGCTGCGCCGGTCGAAATCCGGCACGCCGCCGGCCTCGAGGCACAGACCGGTCGCCTCGAGGCCGAGGGCCTCCAGATTGGGGGAACGGCCGGTGGCGGCCAGCACCCGCGCCGCCCGCGTGACCTGTTCGCGCCCGTCGCGGTCAGTCCAGTGGAGACAGACGGCGTCGCTGTCCCGAACGGCCTGCCGGAGCTCGGCGCCGAGATGTAGATCCAGCTCCGCGCCGAAGATCGCGGCGGCCTGCTGGGCGAGGTCGGGCACGGTCAGGCCGGCGACGGTGTCGCCGGCGTCGATCACCGTGACGGCGACGCCGAGCCGCGCCATCGCCTGCGCGACCTCGATCCCCACGGCTCCCGCCCCGAGGACGGCCAGCGAGGCCGGGAGGTCGGGGATCTCGAAGAGCGTGTCGGTGGTGAGGACGTCCGCCCCGAGGCCGCGCAGCGGCTCCGGGACGATCGGGCTCGATCCCGTGGCGATGACAGCTGCCCGGAAGCGGATCCGGGTCGCGTCGTCGATCAGCAGGGTGCGGTCGCTCTCGAACCGGGCCGTGCCGCCGAGGCGCTCGTCTTCGGGGAGATCGTCGAGGCCGTCGAGGACGCTGCCGACGAACCGGTCGCGCTCCGCGCGGAGGCGCCGCAGCACGGCGGGCCCGTCCACCGCGACCTCGGGAACCCGGATGCCGAACAGGTCGGCAGTGCGCGCCGCGTGGGCGGCCGCGCCCGCGGCGATCAGGAGCTTCGAGGGCATGCAGCCGACCCGCGCGCAGGTCGTCCCGCCGGGACCGCGCTCGATCAGCACCGACCGCGCCCCCGCCGCCGTCGCGGCGCGATGGGCCGCGATTCCGGCGGTCCCGGCACCGATCACCGCCACGTCGTAGTCGAGCTCGCGCATCAGCATCCCGGACCGTCCGCCGGGGCCAAAGCGTCACGGCTCAGGTTCGTTCCGCCTGCGCGCTCACGTCTCAGCCCGACCTGAACCGGCCGGAGCCCCGCGCCCGCCCGCCCGGGCGGCGCGGGGCCGGGATGTCAGGCGCTGCGGCCGGGGGCCGTGCCGCCGAGGTGGAACACCCGGTGGGGGACCAGCTCGCCGCGCTCCACGTCGCCCACGGCGACCAGGATGCCGGCGCAGGTCGCGAAGGCCTTGCCCTCCACGGGAGCGTCGCGGCCCCGCAGGATGACCGGCTGCCCCCGCATCAGGCGCAGCCCCAGGTCGCGCGACACCGCGACCTCCGGGATGGCGTCGAGGGCCGTCTCCACCGGGCGCAGGTAGGCGAGGGCCGCCTCGGGGCCGCCGTCGGTCAGGGCCGAGACCGCGCAGGCCTCGGCCTCCGAGAAGGGCCCGACGCGGGTCCGGCGCAGCGCGGCCACGTGGCCGTAGCAGCCGAGCATCCGGCCGAGATCGCGGGCCAGCGCCCGCACGTAGGTGCCCTTGCCGCACTCGGCCTCGATCACGGTGCGCTCGCCGTCGTGCTCGACCACCGCGAGCCGGTCGATCTGCACCGGCCGGGCGACCAGTTCCACGGTCTCGCCCTCGCGGGCGAGGTCGTAGGCGCGCTCGCCCTGGATCTTGATGGCCGAGTAGCGCGGCGGCACCTGCTCGATCGCCCCCACGAAGGCCGGCAGCGCCGCCTCGACCGCCGCCCGGTCCGGGCGGGCGTCGCTCGTCGCCACGGGGCGTCCCTCGGCATCGTCGGTGTCGGTCTCGACGCCCCACTGGACGGTGAACCGGTAGGCCTTGCGGCCGTCCATCACGAACGGGACGGTCTTGGTCGCCTCGCCGAGGGCGATCGGCAGGATGCCGGAGGCCAGCGGGTCGAGGGTACCGGCATGGCCGGCCTTCTTGGCGTTGAAGGCGCGCTTCACCACCGCGACCGCGTGGGTCGAGGTCATGCCGACGTGCTTGTCGAGGATCACCCAGCCCGAGACGTCCCGGCGCTTCGGCCGGTCGGGACGCGGACCGCGCTGAGGACGGCGCCCCTCCGGCCCGCGGCGCTCAGCGCTCGGCAGGGGAGCCTGGCGCTCGGCCGGCGGCATATCTTCCATGGAAACCGTCATGTCCGCGTGTCCCCCGGGGTCGATGCCCCGTCCCTTTCTGCTTGGTATCGGGACTCAATGCCCCGTCCCGGTCTCCGGTTCGTCGTCCTCGGGCGCGGAGTCGAGGTCGCGCTGGACCCGCTCGTCCCGCAGCAGCCTGTCGATGCGCGCCGCCTCGTCGAAGGTCTCGTCCCGCCGGAACCGCAGTTCCGGGGCGAATTTCAGGTTCACCCGCCGGGCCACCGCCTGGCGCAGCACCTTCCGGTGGCGCTCCAGGGCGGCGATCACCGGCGCCTCGTCGAGGCCGCCGAGCGGCATCACGTAGGCGGTGGCGAGCTTCAGGTCCGGCGACATGCGCACCTCGGGCACGGTCACGACGTGCGTGCCGAGCACCGGATCCTGGATGTCACCCCGCTGGAGCACCTCGGCCAGCGCGTGCCGCACGAGTTCGGCCACGCGCTGCTGACGCTGCGAGGGGCCGGTGGAGGTCGGTTTCTGGGCCATTCTGTCTCGGGCCGGCCCGCCGGAGCGGACGGCGCACGTCCTGAAAAAAGAAAAGACGGCCGCGGCAGGTGCCGCGGCCGCCCTGTCCGGATGAGTCCGGAGCGTCAGAGGGTGCGGCGGATCTCCTCGACCCGGTAGCACTCGATCACGTCGCCCGCGCGCATGTTCTCGAAGTTCTCGAAGGCCATGCCGCACTCCTGGCCGGAGGTGACTTCCTTCGCGTCGTCCTTGAAGCGCTTGAGCGTCTTGAGCTTGCCCTCGTGGATCACGACGCTGTCGCGGATCAGGCGAACGTGCGCGCCGCGCTCGACGATGCCGTCGGTGACGCGGCAACCCGCGACCTTGCCGACCTTCGAGACCTCGAAGACCTCCTGGATGGTCGCCTCGCCGAGGCGATCCTCCCGCAGGGTCGGCGGCAGCATCCCCGACAGCGTGGCTTTGATGTCGTCCACGAGGTCGTAGATGATGTTGTAGTACCGGATCTCGATGCCGGCCCGCTCGGCGGCCTCGCGGGCCTCCTTGAGGGCGCGCACGTTGAAGCCGATGACGACCGCCTTCGAGGCCTGTGCCAGGGTGATGTCCGACTCGGTGATGCCGCCGACACCCGCCAGGAGGATGCGGGCCGCGACCTCGTCGTTGCCGAGCTTCTCGAGCGCGCCCGAGATCGCCTCGACCGAGCCCTGGACGTCGCCCTTGATGACGACCGGCAGCTCCTTGCGGCCGGCGCCTTCCTTCAGGTCGCGCATCATGTCGACGAGCGAGCGGTTGGCACCGCCGGTGCGGGCGTTCTGGCGCTCGCGCTTCTGGCGGGCGCGGTACTCGGTGACCTCGCGGGCGCGGGCCTCGCTCGGCACCACGGTCACGCGGTCGCCGGCATCGGGTGTGCCGTTGAAGCCCAGCACCTCCACCGGCACGGACGGGCCGGCATACTGGACGTTCTCGCCGAGGTCGTCGATCAGGGCGCGCACGCGGCCCCACTCGGCGCCCGCCACGACGATGTCGCCGGTGAACAGGGTGCCGCGCTGGACCAGGACCGTGGCCACCGGGCCGCGACCGCGGTCGAGCTGGGCCTCGATGACCGTCCCCTCGCCGTCGCGCTTCTCGTTGGCGCGCAGGTTCATGATCTCGGCCTGGATCTGGATGCCCTCCAGAAGCTCGGACAGGCCGTCGCCGGTCTTGGCGGAGACCTCGAACTCGAGGGTCTCACCGCCCATCGACTCGACCTGGATGTCGTGCTGCAGCAGTTCCGTGCGGACCCGCTCCGGCTTGGCGTCCGGCTTGTCGATCTTGTTGACCGCGATGATCATCGGGACGCCCGCCGCCTTGGCGTGCTGGATGGCCTCGATGGTCTGGGGCATGACGCCGTCATCGGCCGCCACCACGATCACCACGATGTCGGTGACCTTGGCGCCGCGGGCGCGCATCGACGTGAACGCCGCGTGGCCCGGGGTGTCGATGAAGGTGATCATGTCGCCGGACGGCGACGCGACCTGATAGGCGCCGATGTGCTGGGTGATGCCGCCGGCCTCACCATCGACCACGTTCGCCTTGCGGATCGCGTCGAGCAGAGACGTCTTGCCGTGATCGACGTGGCCCATGATGGTGACCACCGGCGGACGGGGATCGAGATCCTCCTCCAGATCCGGCTCGTCGGACGACAGACCCTCCTCGACGTCGGATTCGGCGACGCGGCGGACCGTGTGGCCGAGTTCCTCGGCGATGAGCTGGGCGGTGTCCGAGTCGATCACGTCGGTGATCTTGTGGATCTGGCCCTGCTTCATCAGCATGCGGATCACGTCCACGGCCCGCTCCGACATGCGGTTGGCGAGTTCCTGGATGGTGATCGTCTCGGGGATGGTCACCTCGCGGGACAGCTTCTCTTTCTGCTCGACATGGCCGCGGCCACTCATCCGCTGCTGGCGGCGGCGGAACGAGGCGACGGAGCGCGTGCGCTCGTCCTCACCCGACGTGGCGGTCGCGATGGTCAGACGGCCGCGGTTGCGATCGCCTCCCGGCGACTTCGGCGTCTTGGGCGGCGTGATGATCTTGAGCGGCATGCCCGGACGGCGGATCACCCGCTTGGTCTCGGACTCATCGTCGTTGGTCTGGGCTCCGCGACCGGCCGGGCGCGCGGCGGCACCCGCACCGGCAGGACGCGCCGCGGTCGCCGGCGTCGCGCTCTTCTCGGGCTCGGGGGCCGGGGCCGGGCGGGCCATGAAGTTGAGGTCGCGCGGCTTGCGCGTGTCAGCCGTGATGGTCTTGCGCGGCTCGCCCGTGGAGGGTCGCGGCGTCAGAGGCGGACGCGGAGCGGCCGGAGCAGCGGCGGGCGTGGCACGCGCCGCGGCCGGACGCGCGGCCTCGGTCTGACGGGCCGGAGCGGCCGGACGGGCCGGAGCAGCGGCGGCGGCCGCCGGGCGGGCCGGCGTGGCGGCGGGCTGGGCAGGCGCCGGAGCCGGGCTGGACGGCGCGGCGGCGGCGGCCTCGGCGGCGGGAGCCGGAGCGGCAGGCGCGGGCGGCGGAGCCGCGGCAGCAGCCTTGGCCGCCTCGGCCGCTTCCGCGGCGGCGGCAGCGGCCGCTGCCTTGCGCTCTTCCTCCTCGCGGCGGCGGGCCTCGGCGGCCTCACGCTCGCGGCGGGCCTGCTCCTCGGCCTCGCGGCGGCGCGCCGCGGCTTCGGCTTCTGCCTTCTGGCGCGCCTCGGCCTCGCGACGCTGCGCGTCGGCGAGGGCTGCGGCGCGGGCCGCGCTCTCCTGCTCGCTCAGGGTGCGGAGGACGACACCCGAGGCGGCGCGCTGCGCCGGACGCGGGGGCGGCGCCGTCGGCGCGGCGGCTGCCGGGCGCGGGGCGGGGGCAGGCTCGCGGGCAGGCGCGGCCGGTGCCGCACCGATTACGCGGCGCTTCACCGTCTCGACCACGACCTGCTTGGAGCGGCCATGGGAGAAGCTCTGACGCACGGTGCCCGCCTCGATCGGCCGCTTGAGAGAGAGCGGCTTCGGGGAAGTCCGATTCAGAGTCTTGTCGCCCGGGTTGTTCGTATCGCTCATTCAGCCTGAACCCTGAGGGTTTCCATCGTCCCGTGAACCGACGCCCGGTGGCGCCGGCCAAATCCGTCCTGCGTCGTCAACGTGAGGCTTCGTCGATCCCGCCGATTCGGGCTGGATCGGGCTCCCCGGTCGCCGCGGCGGCGCCCTCGAAGGAGCGTAGCCGACGCCAACGCGACAGGCAGCCGGCGGCTCCGGCTCCTGCGACGAGCGCAGCGTGTATCACATGATCCCGACCTAAGGCCATGTCCAATTCGTCCTCGGACAGGTCATCGATGATCGGGATCCTTGACATGGCGTCACCGTGGCGCCTGTGCAAGGCCGACGCGATCTTCCGCCGGCCGTCCGGGCTCGCCTCGGCGGCGTGAATCACCGCGATCGCGCCGGGCTGGCCGCCGATCGCGGCCTCGACCTTCGAGAAGCCCGCGACCACGCAGCCCGCCTTGTTGGCCATGGCGATGGCCTGCCGCAGGTCGTCCCGGAGCCCGGCGACGATCCGGTCCGGCAGGTCGGGGGCGGCCGGGGTCGGCCCCTTGAACGCCCGCGAGAACAGGTTCTTCCGCACCGCCGTGGCGACAGCCTCGCGCCGGGCGCTGATCCAGGCGCCGCGGCCCGGCAGCTTGGCGCGCAGGTCGGGCACGACGCTGCCGTCCGGCCCGCGCACGAACCGGATCATCGCCTCCGGCGCCTGGGCGACGCGGGTGACGATGCAGGTCCGCTCGGGCAAGCGGCGGCCGGGGCCGGCATCGAGCCCCCCGGCATCCAGCCCGTCCTCGGGCAGGGTCGTGTCGACCGCGACCATCGCGCCTCCGCGCCGCCTCTCGCTCAGGCCTCGGCCTGCGCCGGGGCGGTCTCGTCGCCCTCGGCCGCCTCGGCACCCTCCTCGGCCTCCGGCTCCGGCAGGGCCTCGATCCAGCCGGCCTTCAGGCGAGCGGCCATGATCAGGGCCTCGGCCTCGGCGCGGGACAGGTCGAACCCGTCGAGGTAGCCGGCGTGGCGCACGGCGTCGGGGCCGCGGCCCTCGGTGTAGCCGACCAGGTCGTCGGTGGCGCAGCCCGCCAGATCCTCGACGCTCTTCACGTCGTTCTCGCCGAGGGCGACCATCATGGGCGTGGTGATGCCCTCGATCTCGCGCAACTCGTCGGCGACGCCGAGCTCGGTGCGGCGGGCGTCGTGCGCCTGCTCGATCCGGGCGAGGTGGTCCTGGGCGCGGGCCTGGATCTCGGTGCCGGTCTCCTCGTCGAGCCCCTGGATGCCGGACAGCTCCTGAATGTCGACGTAGGCGATCTCCTCGACGTTGCGGAAGCCTTCCGCGGCGAGCAGCTGGCCGACGGTCTCGTCGACGTCGAGCGCCTCCATGAACACCTGGGTCCGCTCGGCGAACTCCTTCTGGCGGCGCTCCGACTCCTCGGCCTCGGTGAGGATGTCGATGTCCCAGCCGGTGAGCTGCGAGGCGAGGCGCACGTTCTGGCCGCGGCGGCCGATCGCCAGCGACAGCTGGTCGTCCGGCACCACCACCTCGATGCGGTCGGCCTCCTCGTCGAGCACCACCTTCACCACCTCGGCGGGCTGGAGGGCGTTGACGATGAAGGTCGCCTCGTCCTCCGACCACGGGATGATGTCGATCTTCTCCCCCTGCAGCTCGCCGACCACGGCCTGCACGCGCGAGCCGCGCATGCCGACGCAGGCGCCGACCGGGTCGATGCTGCCGTCGCGGGAGATCACCGCGATCTTGGCGCGGGAGCCCGGATCGCGGGCCACCGCCTTCACCTCGACGATGCCGTCGTAGATCTCGGGCACTTCCTGGCCGAACAGCTTGGCCATGAACTGGGGGTGCGAGCGCGACAGGAAGATCTGCGGGCCGCGGACCTCCGAGCGCACGTCGAACAGGTAGGAGCGGATGCGGTCGCCCGGCCGGAAGGTCTCGCGCGGGATCATCTCGTCCCGGCGCACGATGCCCTCGCCGCGGCCGAGATCGACGATGACGTTGCCGTACTCGACGCGCTTCACGATGCCGTTGAGGATCTCGCCGATGCGGTCCTTGTACTCGTCGAACTGGCGGGCGCGCTCGGCGTCGCGCACCTTCTGGACGATGACCTGCTTGGCCGACTGGGCGGCCACGCGGCCGAAATCGAAGGGCGGCAGGGTGTCGGAGATCACGTCGCCGACCAGCGCGCCCGGGTTGTAGCGGCGGGCCTGGTCGAGGGTGATCTCGCGGGCGTCGTTCTCCACCTCGTCGACGACCAGGAGGTGGCGCGAGAGGCGCAGCGCCCCGGTCTTGTTGTCGATCTCGGCGTGAACGTCGGTCTCGGCGCCGTAGCGGGAGCGGGCGGCCTTGGCGATCGCCTCCTCCATCGCGTCGATCACGATGGAGCGGTCGATCACCTTCTCGCGGGCCACCGCGTCGGCGATCTGGAGGAGTTCGAGCCTGTTGGCGCTGACGACGGCCATCGGTGTCGGTCCTTCTCTTCCGTCAAATCTTCGGGCCGGCCGCCGGGCGGCCGACGCGGGGGTCTCAGTGCAGGGAGTCGCGGTCCTTGAGCCGGGACGCCTTGGTCACGACCGGCTTCTTCGAGCCGGTCCGGGCCTGTTTCTGGGGCTTGGTCGCGGGACTGGCCTTCCGGGGACCCTTCGGCTGGAAGGGCGCGCGCGCCGGCGAAGGCGCGCCCTCCGCGGCGGCCGCCTCGTCGCCGGCCTCCACGTCCTCGTCGTCCGCGTCCGCCGGTCCGCCGCGGCGGAGCGACTCGCGGATCAGCTCGTCCGTGAGGACGAGATGGGCCTCGGCGAGGTCCTTCAGCGGCAGGTCGATGCGGCTCGGCAGCCCTTCCTTCACGTCGGGCAGGTCGATCGGGACGGTCGTCCCCGTCGGATCGGGCGCGCCCAGGATGCCGCGGAAGCGCTTGCGCCCGTCCAGCGGCGGGCTCAGCTCGACCTTGGCCTCGTAGCCGACCCAGCGGGCGAAGTCCGAGACCCGCACCAGCGGCCGGTCGATTCCGGGCGAGGACACTTCGAGGTTGTAGGCGCCGCCCACCGGGTCGTCGACGTCGAGGATCGGCGAGATCGCGCGGCTCACCGCCTCGCAATCGTCGATCGTGAAGGTGCCGTCCGGCCGCTCCGCCATGATCTGCACGGTGCAGCCGTTGACGTTGGACATCCGCACCCGGACCAGCCGGAAGCCGAGGCCCGCGAGCGGACCCTCGATCGCCTGCGCGACGCGCGCGGCGACTCCGGCCTCGCGGACGAGGCGCTTCTCGGACAGATCCGCTTCAATCTCGGACGACATGGGTGTTCAGCGCGCAACCTTCGCGGCGTTCTGCTTGGCCGCCCGCGGCGTGGGGCCTCGTGCGACGAGAGAGTGTGCGGCGAAAAAAAAGAGCGGACCCGGTGGGGCCCACTCCCGAACCGCAGCCTCTCGACTGCCATCAGAACTGTTGAGAGCTAGATAGCGACCCTTCGGCCGGAGCGCAAGGCGGATCGGCCGCGGCGCGCGGCCCGGTTCTTCCCGATCTCGCCCTCGTCCCGAGGTGCCGGAGCGTAGCGGAGGCCTCCCTCGAGGCCCGCTGCGCCGCACCCCGGGATGAGGGGGTTGGAGATCGGCTGCGTCTCAGCCGCCGCGCGGCACCCGCCCCTCCAGCGGATAGGCCGGATCGTTGTAGCCCGGCGTGGTCGGGTGGCCGGCGGCGACGAACCCGTCGACCAGCGCCTCGTCCTCCGGGGTGAAGGCGTAGTCGAGGGCGCCGAGATATTCCTGCCACTGCGCCTCCGTCCGCGGCCCGGCGATGACGCCGGTGACGAGGCGGTTGTTCAGCACCCAGGCGGTGGCGAACTGGCCGGCCGTGATGCCGCGGGCCTCGGCGTGCTCCTTCAGGGTCCGGGCGATGCGCAGGGATTCCGGACGCCACTCGGTCTGCATCATCCGGGCGTCCTGGCGGCCGGCGCGGGACTCGGCCGGCGGCGGCGCGTCGGGATCGTACTTGCCGGTGAGCACGCCGCGGGCGAGCGGCGAGTACGGCACGACGCCGAGCCCGAAATGCGCGCAGGCCGGCAGGTGCTCGGTCTCGGGCATCCGGTTGAACGCGTTGTAGTAGGGCTGGCTCACCACCGGCCGGTCGATCCCGGCCTCGTCGCAGAGCCGGCAGATCTCGGCGACCCGCCAGGACCGGTGATTCGAGACGCCGAAATGGCGGATCTTGCCCGCCCGCACGAGGTCGGCGATCGCCCGGACCGTCTCGGCCAGCGGCGTGTCGTGGTCCTCCTTGTGGAGGTAGTAGATGTCGATGAAATCCGTGCCGAGGCGGCGCAGGCTGTCCTCGGCGGCCTTCATCACGTGGACCCGCGAGAGCCCGCGGTCGTTGACGCCCGGCCCGGTCGGGTTGGCGACCTTGGTGGCCAGGACCCAGGCGTCGCGCTCGGCCTTGATCGCCCGGCCGGTGATCTCCTCCGACCGGCCCTCCGTGTAGACGTTGGCCGTGTCGATGAAGTTGATCCCGGCCTCCCGGGCGCCGGCGACGACGCGGCCGGCCGTGGCCTCGTCGGTGGGACCGCCGAACATCATCGTGCCGAGGCAGATCGGCGAGACCTTGAGGCCGGAGCGGCCGAGCGTGCGATACTGCATGGGATCCATCCAACGTCCGTCGTCCCGCTATCTCGCCGCGGGAACGGCGCGGTCAACCACAACACAGGTCAACGTCGCCCTGTAACCCGTGCGCGCCCGCGGCGAACCGACCCGCGACGGCACCGATGGCCCGGGCAGCCGTTCCCGCCGGTGGCCCGTTCCGCCGGCGCGGCGCCGTCGTCCACCGCGAAGCTTCCGTTCGGACCCATGATCGATCGCTCGGCCGCTCCCCTCGGCATCCCCCTCCCCTGGCTCGACCGGGCCGGTCGCCTCTCCTGGCTGAAGCTCGCGGTGTTCGCTGGCTGCGTCGCGCCCGCGCTCTACCTCGCGGCCGCCTACCGGCTGGACTCCCTCGGCGCCAAGCCGATCACCGCGCTGATCCACGCCACCGGCGAGTGGGCCGTGCGCTTCCTGCTCTTCTCGCTGGCGATCTCGCCGCTGCGCAGCCTCGCGGACTGGCCGAAGGTCATCGTCGTGCGGCGCATGCTCGGCGTCACCGTGATGGCCTACGTGGTGGCCCACCTCACCCTCTACGCCGTCGACCAGAACCTGATCCTCACCAAGGTGATCTCGGAGATCGCGCTCCGGCTCTACCTGACGATCGGCTTCGTGGCCCTGATCGGCCTGATCGCCTTGGGGTTGACCTCCACGGACACGGCGATCCGCAAGCTCGGCCCGAACTGGAACCGCCTGCACCGCCTCACCTACACGATCGCCGTGGCGGCCCTGGTCCACTACTTCCTGCAGTCGAAGATCGACGTCACCGACCCGGTCTTCTCGGCCGGCCTGTTCCTGCTGCTGATGGGCTGGCGGGCGATGCGGCGCTTCCGGTGGCCGGAACGGCCCTGGTCGCTCCTCCTCTTGGCGGTCGTCGCCGGGCTCGCGACCGCCGGGCTGGAGGCCGCCTGGTACGGCCTCGCCAGCGGTGTCCCCGCCAACCTCGTCCTCGCCGCCAACCTGGACTTCTCCGGCCCGATCCGGCCGGCCTGGTGGGTGCTGGCCGTCGGCCTGTCGCTCCCGCTCGTGGCGCTCCTGCGCGGCCCGAAGGCCCGCGCCGCCGGCCCGGCACCGCGCGGGCGACCGGCCCCCGCGCCCCGCCGGGACGCCGTGCGGGAGCCTGTCCGGGAGCCCTTGTCGCCGCCGGCCTGATGCCGCAGAACCCGCTCCCGGTCCTCCGCCGCCGGCGGTCCCGGGCCCAGCGGAGCTTTCGAGACGCCATGCGCGGCACGCCTCTCCTGATCGCGGGCTTGCTCGCGCCGACCCTCGCCTTCGCGACGCCCCCCGCAACCCAGCCCGCGAAGCCGGCCGCCAAGGCGGCGCCCGCCGCGCCGCCCCCGGCCACCGCCGCGCCGGCAGCCGCGGCCTGCAAGCCGCCCGAGCCGCCGCCGGCCTCCGCGCGTCCGGCCAAACCGGCGCTGCCGCCGAAGCCCGCCTGCCTCGACGCCAAGGAGGGCTGCCTGGGCTGGGAGGCCTACAGCTACAACGACGCGATCAAAGCCTATAACCTGCAGGCGCAGGCCTTCCGTCCGATCGCCGAGGCCTACCTGCAGAAGCTCAACGCCTACGTGAAGGCGAGCGCGGACTACGCCCAGTGCGAAGTGAACGCGATGCAGAACTAGCCGGCTGAACGGCGGCCGACTCGGTGACGCGGGGGCGGTTCAGGCGCCCGGTCGCACCCTCCGGTGATGATGGCCGCGATCCCCGCGCGCCCGCTCACGCCGAGGCCACCGTGCCCGCTCGTCGTCTCCTCGTCCGAACCGGCTTCTGCGCCCTGCTCCTCGCCGCCGGTCCGGCCCTGGCCGCCGATTTCGACGGCCGCTACCCGCCGTCGCACGACTACGGCGGTCCCGCTCAGGAGGACGAGCCGGAGCGCCGGCCACCGCCCCCGCCTCCTCCGGGACCGCGGCCCGAACCCGAGGTCCGAGGGCCCCGCTTCACGGCGGCGCCCCCCGACGCGGCCCCGGAGGCGTGCCGGGAATTCGTGCGGCGGCGCTTCGGTCCCGACGGGGAGCCGGTGCTGCGGCGGGTGCGGGTCTGCGACGAGCCGGTCGTCGACCGCGGGCCGCCGCCGCCTCCGCCCCCGGAGGACATCCCGCCCCGTCGCTGGGGCGGACCGCGCTGGTAGCGCGAGAGCCCGGCTCAGATCCGGGCCGGCGCCTTCCTGAGGGCGGCCGCGAAGGCCTTGAGCTGGCGGTTCAGATCCGCCAGCTCGTTCAGCGCGATGGTCTTGTGGCCGTCGCGAACCGCGCGCTCGATATCCTCGACCTGGAGGTCGACGAGGCGGCGGATGGCGGTGGCGACTTGTTGTCGGGTCATCGATTCGAGCGTCTCGTCCGAGCGTCCTGGCGGGCCTCAACGGACGGCCGGTACACGGCCGTCGACACGTTTCGGTGATAGGCCGGTAGGCTTAACCGATGGTGTCCGCGGCCCTGCCGTGCACAGGCGTTCGGGCCCTGGCCGAAGCCCTAGCGGCGCTCGCGCATCTCGGTCCGGCGCATCGGCATCGCGTCGATCGTGGCGAACAGCCTCTGCGGTGCGATCGGCGTCGCTTCGTTGATCTTGGCGCCGCCGTCCTTCCCGATCAGGACCGCGCGGAAGCTGTCGGCGGGGAGGCCGAGGCGCTCGCGCAGGGCCCGCGCCTCGGCCCCGGAACCGACCGCTTCCAAAACCACGAGGTCGCGCTCGGCGACGCCGGTGCGGACCGAGGCCAGCGCCGCCCGCTGCGCCCGGAGCTGCGCGTCCCTGGCCTCGGGCGCCGACAGGACCAGCACCCGCGCCCGGTCGCGATAGCCGTCGAGGGGGCCGGCCAGGGCGGCCCCCGTCGCCGATGACGCCATCGTCGCCACGGCCGCCAGCCCGAGTCCCAGTGCCGTCTCCCGCATGCCGCCGCTCCGCGCTCCCGAGCCGGGACAACGCGCGACTCGCCCGCGCGATCACGGCGGCGCCTTTGCCTCCCGGGCCCGGCGCCCCAGATCGGGGCGGGAGCCAGTTTCCGGGAGTCCGCCATGACCACCGCCATGAACCGCCGCATCGTCCTGGCCTCGCGCCCGCACGGCGAGCCGCGGCCCGAGAATTTCCGCCTGGAAGAGGTGCCGGTGCCGCAGCCCGGACCCGGCCAGGTCCTCCTGCGCACGCGCTGGCTGTCGCTGGACCCCTACATGCGCGGCCGGATGAGTGACGCGAAATCCTACGCGACGCCCGTCGAGATCGGCGCGCCGATCACCGCCGAGACGGTGGGCGAGGTGGTCGCCTCCAACCATCCCGATCACGCCGTGGGCGACCTGCTGACGGCCTTCGCGGGCTGGCAGGAGTACTTCGTCACCGACGCCAAGGGGTCGCGCAAGGTCGACCCCGCCGCGCCGCCCTCGACGGCGCTGGGGGTGCTCGGGATGCCGGGCATGACCGCCTATACCGGCCTCCTCAATATCGGCCGGCCGAAATTCGGCGAGACCGTCGTGGTGGCCGCCGCCGCCGGCCCCGTCGGCTCCCTGGTCGGCCAGATCGCCAAGATCCACGGCGCCCGCGCCGTCGGGATCGCGGGCGGCCCCGAGAAGTGCCGCTACCTCACCGAGGAGCTCGGCTTCGACGCCGCCATCGACCACCGCGGGACTGACCTGCCGGGTGCGCTGGCCGCCGCCTGCCCGAAGGGCATCGACGTGTACTTCGAGAATGTCGGCGGCGCGGTCTTCGCGGCCGTGCTGCCGCTGCTCAACCCGTTCGCGCGGATCCCGGTCTGCGGCCTCGTCTCCGCCTACAACGCCACCGAGGTGCCCCCCGGCCCGGACCGCCTGCCCGGCCTGATGCGCGCGGTCCTGACCAACCGGCTGCATATCCAGGGCTTCATCGTCTGGGACTTCGCCGAGCAGGCGGACACGTTCCGCAAGGAGGTCGCCGGCTGGATCCAGGACGGGCGCGTCCGCTACCGCGAGGACGTGGTCGAGGGGCTGGAGAACGCCCCGGAGGCGTTCATCGGCCTGTTGAAAGGCCGGAATTTCGGCAAGCTCGTCGTCCGCGTGTCCTGACAGCGCCTTGCTGCCGGAACGGAACGGATATAGAACAAACAGATCCGTCGGCGCTGCGGAAAGCGGGCACAAGCCCGCTCCACCGGTTGCCGCTCCGGAGGCCCGGGCGCATGGTTCGCGCGCCGCCGGGCTGGTGCCCTGTGAGATCCGTACGACTAGGAGAGAGCGATGGCGGGCAGCGTCAACAAGGTGATTCTGGTGGGCAATCTCGGGCGCGATCCCGAGATGCGCCGCCTCGGTTCGGGCGACCCCGTCTGCAACCTGCGGCTCGCCACGTCGGAGTCGTGGAAGGACAAGGCGAGCGGCGAGCGCAAGGAGAAGACCGAGTGGCACTCGGTCGTGATCTACAACGACAACCTCGCCCGGGTGGCCGAGCAGTACCTGCGCAAGGGCTCGAAGGTCTACATCGAGGGCCAGCTCCAGACCCGGAAGTGGACCGACAATTCCGGCGTCGAGAAGTACACGACCGAGGTTGTGCTCCAGCGCTTCCGCGGCGAGATGACGATCCTCGACGGGCGTGGCGGCGGCGGCGGCGACTTCGCCGGCGAGGATGAGGGCGGCGGCCAGGTCAGCCGCGGCGGCGATTTCGGCGGTGGCCGAGGCGGTGATCGCGGCGGCGATTTCGGCGGCGGTCGCGCCCAAGGCGGCGAGCGGCGCCCGGCCCCGGCCTCCTCGGGTGGCGGTGGCGGTGGCGGTGGCAGCCGCGGCGGTTACGATCTCGACGACGACATCCCGTTCTAGGATCGTGTCCGATCCGGGGGTTGCGCCCTCGCCTGAGCGGGCCTCCCGGCTCGGGTGAGGCGGACCTCCGGGCCGGGTCGGCGCAGCCGTTTCAGCGCATCATCCCGGGACCGCGCGGCGGTGCCCGGGATCCAGATCCGCCGCGCCCGGATCGCCGCCGCTCAGCCCTTGAGCTGCCGGTTGCAGGCCGAGTAGTAGCCACCGCCCTTCTCGATCCACTTCATGCCGCCCAGCGTGCCGGCGGCCTTCGCGGCGTTGTAGCTGTCGAGGCAGGTGTGCATCCGGGCCTTGCCGGCCGATTCCGTGGCGTATTTCGGGTCGACGGCGCGGGGGAACGTGGCCGACGCCGCGGCGGCGGACGTCGTCCCGACGCGCGGGGCCGCGGCCGGCGGTGCGGCCGGCGCTGTCGTCGCCGCGGTCGGCGAGACCGGGTTCGGCGCGGTCGTCGGGGCGTTGTCGGCCGCCGCACCGCACTCGGCCTTGCGGAAGTCGTTCCACTTCTGGCCGTTGAGCGTGCCCGCCTGCTTGGCGGCCTGGTACTTGACCGAGCAGTCCTTCGCGGAGAGCGCCGCGGCCGGCGAGGCGGCGGCCGCCAGGCCGGCGATCATCAGGGATGCAAATACATTGCGACTCATGACGAAGAATCTCCGGGACACTATGTTGCGTCCCGAAAGACATTAATACGGCTCTATGCCGTCGTGAATATGGGTTTGTCCGTTCCGGGGGGGGACAAATCGGCGGCCGAGCACTGGGCCGGCACCGGCCGGCCGCGGATCCGGAGGCGCGCGGCGGGCCGAGTTCTGGACGTGGCGACTCGATGTCGAGTCGCCCACGCGGATCACCAGCCGCCGTAGAACCGGCGCGGGCCCTCGTAGCCGCCATAGCCGCCGTGGCCCCCGTAGCCGCGGTCGTAGCCGCCGTAGCCGGGCCGGCCGCCGTAGGGTCCCCGCGGGCCGCCCCAGCCCCAGCCGCGATCGTTGGGCCGGCAATGGCCCCAGGGATTCGGGTGGAAGCCCGGACCGCAGCCGCCGGCCACGCGCTCGATCACCACGCCTGCCTCGGGCGGGCCGTAGCCGAACGGCGCCGCGTTCACCGCGGTGGCGGTCGCGAGAACCGCCGCGGCCACCGCGACGAGGCCGAGCACCTTGGAGCGCATCATGACACGATCTCCTGAACCTGCGGCCCGGACGCACCGGGCCGATGACAGGAGGATGCGCAGGCCCCTGTGAACCGGGACGGGCCCGGGCATTCATCAACCCGACGGCCTCGGCCGGCCGGGTCCGGACGCGGCGGGCCGCTCAGGCGGCCTGGAGCTGGATCGGCGCCGGTGCGGGCGCCCGCGAGCGCGCGAACAGATCGGCGCCGACCGTTTCGCCCGCAGCCCTGACGAGCGTGGCCTCGTCGCAGGACCGCGCGACCTTCAGGCCGAGCGTCTCGAGCCGCGCGTGCTCGGCGCAGTAGGCGGCGATCCGGGCGCGGCCGTAGGCCGGCATCGGCGCGAGCAGCCGGTCGCGCTCCGCGTCGTCGGCGCGGAACAGGGCCGAGATCAGCTCGATCGGAACCGGGTACCGCGCGAGGGCGCTGGGGTGGGGTCGGTTGCCGTCGCGCGCCATGGATGCCTCTCCGCTTCGCTGTGCGGTGGAAGGTTCGGCAACCATAGTTAACGATCAGTTGTGATCGCGGCCGGAGCACGCCCGTGCCGCTCGGACCGATTTTCCGGAGAACCCGGCGCGTCGACGGTCCGTCGCCTCAGCGGCGGGGCGGGCTCACCCAGGCCCCGCCGGCGGCGCGATCCGATTCGGGCCTCGCGAACGGGGGCTGCGCGTCCGCCCAGCGGGCGACCGGGCCCGCCACCGGCGTGATCGAGCCCGTCGTCTCCGGGTCGGTCCACGCGGGGGCGCCCGCGGCGACCAGCGCGGGTGACGCGGACGGATCCGGCAGGTTCCGCTCGTAGCCGGCGACGACCGCCGCGAGGGCGATCGCCACGAAGAGGAACGCTAGACCGTCGACGATCATGGAGCCGAGTCTCGGCATGGTGCCCGCGCCTGCTGACCAAGCGTCCGGGCTACGGCGGCAGGGTTAACGAACCCTGTCCGAATCCGGCGGATCGGGCCGGCGCCCTCAGATGTTGCGCGCGCCGCGCAGCGTCTTCAAACCGATGCCCGTGGACTCGAAGCCGCCGTCCACGGCGAGCTGCTGACCGGTGATGTAGGAGGCGCGCTCCGAGCAGAGGAACACGATCGCCTCCGCGAGCTCCGTCTCCAGCCCGTAGCGGCCGAGCGGGACGGCGTCGTGGTAGTCCGCCCGGATCTCAGGGCTGTGCACCGCCTTGGCCATCGCGGTGTCGACCGGGCCGGGGGCGACGGCGTTCACGCGGATCCCGAACTGCGCCAGCTCGGCGGCCTGCTGCTTGGTGAGCTGCGCGAGGCCCGCCTTGCTGGTGCCGTAGGCGGTCCGGAGCGTCGAGGCGCGCAGGCCCGAGATCGACGTGATGTTCACGACGGCCCCGCCGCGCTCGGACAGGAGCGGGACGGCCGCCTGCGTGCACAGGAACGGGCCGGACAGGTTGACCGCGAGCACCCGGGACCAGTCGGCGAAGGTGGTCTCCGTCAGCGGCTTGAAGATCGCGATGCCGGCATTGTTGACCAGGGCGTCGAGGCGGCCGAACCGGTCGGCGACCTGCCGGATCGCCGCCGCCACCGCCTCCGGGTCGGAGACGTCGGCCGTCACCGCGAGCGTGGCCTCCGGACGGCCGAGCCTCTCGGTCGCCGCCGTCACGCCCGGACCGTCGATGTCGAGGAGGGCGACGTTCCAGCCGTCGGCGAGGAAGCGGGCCGCGGTGGCGAGGCCGATGCCGCGGGCAGCCCCCGTCACCAGCGCGGTCCGGGCCTGGGCGTCGCTCATGATCGTCTCCGTCGGGATCGGCGGCGCCCGGATGGCGCGGCGCGGCGTTCGGGTCCGTCCCGCCGTTGAGAACCGATCCGCCGTTAAGGTCTGATTGATCGCGCGCGCGCCGTCGAGGGCCTGCCCGAACATCCGCCCGGCGATGACCGGCAATGATCGGCGTCCCGGCTCCCGCTCACGCCCGGTCGAACCGGCCCTTCGCGGCGCCCCGATGGGTGAACAGGCGGACCAGACCGAGGCCGATCAGGCCGGTCGCGCCCGCCAGGATCAGCGCGGGCCGGACGCCCGTGCGCGCCGCCGCGCGGTCGAGCGCCACCTCCAGGCTTCCCGCGATATTGGCGGCGCGCGGCACGACCTGCGTGTCGAGGAACAGCTTCGGGCCCGACGGGCCCGAAGGCTTTCTCAAGAGATAGTCTCGACCGACCGCCACATTAACCTCCGTTAGGATCAAGATAATCTCGCGAACAAAGCATCACGCCCGCGGTTTCAACGGAGAACGTCGCGATGTGGCCGCTGTTTCCCGGCTGCACGGTCCGGAGATCGCACCTTGGACAAGCCCGAATTCAAGCCGTACCGCCTCCCCGCCGGCGGGTGGGGGTCCGCCCTGTCGGTCGGCAACATCCTGCGGCGCGAGGGCGTGCTGGCGAGCGGGCCGATCGCGCTCAGCCGGCACAACAAGGTCGACGGCTACCAGTGCAACAGCTGCGCCTGGGTGAAGCCCGCGAGCCCGCTGCCCTTCGAGTATTGCGAGAACGGCGTGAAGGCCGTGGCCTGGGAACTCACCGCCCACCGCTGCACGCCCGACTTCTTCGCCGCCCACACGGTCACGGAGCTCCTGGACTGGGACGATTACCATCTGGAGCAGACCGGCCGCCTCACCCATCCGCTGCGCTACGACCCGGCCACCGACAAGTACGTGCCGGTCTCCTGGGGCCACGCCGTCGAGGAGATCGCCCGCGAACTCAGGGCCGTCCCGGACCGGCAGAAGGGCACCGTGTTCTACAGCTCGGGCCGCCTGTCGAACGAGGCGAGCTACCTCTACCAGCTCTTCGCCCGGCTCTACGGCAACAACAACCTGCCGGACTCGTCCAACATGTGCCACGAGACGACCTCGGTGGCGCTGCCGGCGAGCATCGGCCAGGCGGTCGGCTCGGTGTCGCTCGACGACTTCGCCCATTCCGACTGCATCATGTTCTTCGGCCAGAATCCCGGCAGCAACGCGCCGCGGATGCTGCACCCGCTGCAGGAGGCGAGCCGGCGCGGCGTCCCGATCATCACCTACAACCCGCTGCGCGAGCGCGGCCTGGAGCGGTTCCTGAACCCGCAATCGCCCGCCGAGATGCTGACCGGCAAGGCGACGCGGATCAGCTCGCAGTACCATCAGGTGAAGGCCGGGGGCGATCTCGCCGCCATCGCGGGCATCTGCAAGGCGGTCCTCGCCCTGCACGACGCGGCCCGGGCCCGGGGCGGCGACGCCGTCCTCGACGAGGCCTTCATCCGCGACAACACCCACGGCTTCGACGCCTTCGCCACCTGGCTGCGCGCCCAGGACTGGGACGAGCTGGAGCGCCGCTCCGGCCTGCACCGGGCCGACATGGAATCCACCGCCCACGTCTACGGCCACGCGAAGGCGACCATCGGCGTCTACGGCATGGGGCTGACCCAGCACCGGGCCGGGGTCGAGACCGTCCAGATGCTGGTGAACCTGCTGCTGATGCGCGGCAATATCGGCCGCTCCGGCGCCGGGATCTGCCCGATCCGGGGCCATTCCAACGTGCAGGGCCAGCGCACGATGGGGATCACCGAGAAGCCCGAGCTGTTCGACCTCGACAGGCTGGGGCAGCAGTTCAACTTCGCGCCGCCGCGCGAGCCGGGCTACAACACCGTCGAGGCCTGCGAGGCGATCCTGAAGGATGAGGTGCAGGCCTTCGTCATGCTCGGCGGCAACTTCGCCCGCGCGATCCCCGACCACGGCCAGATGGAGCCGGCGTGGCGCCGGATCCCCCTGACCGTTAACGTCATCACCAAGCTCAACCGGACCGCGCTGCTGCCGGGCGCGATCAGCTACATCCTCCCCGTCACCGGTCGCCTGGAGATCGTCGAGACCTCCAAGGGCCAGCAGGTGCTCTCCATGGAGGACACCGCGGCCTGCGTGCACGGCAATCGCGGCCTGCGCCGGCCGGCCTCGCCGCATCTGATCAGCGAGATCCGCCTGATCTGCGAGCTGGCGCAGCGCGTCCTCGACCCGAACCCGCGGGTGCGCTGGGCGGCGTACAGCGAGGATTTCGCCGAGATCCGCCGCGAGATCGGCGAGACGCTGCCGGACTCGTTCTGGGACTACGAGCGGCGCATGTGGGAGCCGGGCGGCTTCCAGCGCGACCTGCCGGCGAACCGGCGCGAGTGGCATACGGAATCGGGACGGGCCAACTTCGTCACCCCGACCGGGCTCGACGAGGACGCCGACATGCCCGATGTCGGCCACGACGCCCTCCGCCTGATGACGCTGCGCAGCAACGACCAGTTCAACACCACGGTCTACGGCTACTACGACCGCTTCCGGGGCATCAAGAACACCCGGAAGGTGGTGCTGATGAACCGCTCGGACATCGACCGGCGGGGCCTCAAGATCGGCCAGCCTGTCACGCTCCGGACGGTCGCCGACGACGGCGTCGACCGCGAGCTCTCGGGCCTGCTGGTCGTGGCCTACGACATCCCGATCGGCTGCATCGGCGGCTACTACCCCGAGTGCAACGTCCTGATGCCGATCTGGCACTACGCGATCGGCAGCAAGACGCCCGCCGCCAAGGCGATCCCCGTCACGGTGCACCCCGACAGCGACGCGGTCCTCGCACCGGAGCTGGAATACGCCACCGGCTGAGGCGGCCGGACGGTGTCCTCGGGGCTTCGGGTGGCGTCCCCGCGCGCGGAGCGACGCAACCCGGGGGCGCGACGCTCACCGCGGGGCGCCCCCGAGGGCGCCGTACCCGCGTCAGAGCATCGGGATGCCGCCGGTGACCGGCACCAGCGCCCCGGACATGTAGCTGCCCTCGCGGGAGGCGAGCAGCACGTAGGCCGGCGCCAGTTCCGCGGGCTGGCCGGCGCGGCCGAGCGGGGTCTGCGCGCCGAGCTGCTCGATCTGATCCGGGCTCTTCACGATGGGTTGGATCGGCGTCCAGACGGGCCCGGGGGCGACGCAGTTCACCCGGATGCCCTTCGGCGCCAGCAGGTTCGACAGGCCGATGGTCAGGCTCGCGATCGCGCCTTTGGTGGCGGCGTAGATCAGCATGCTGGGATCGGCCACCTTGGCCTGCACGCTGGTGCTGTTCACGATCGCCCCGCCCGGCTTCATGTGCGGCACCGCCGCCCGGGCGAGGTAGTACATGGCGAAGACGTTGGCGCGGAACGAGCCCTCGATGTCGGGCACCGCCAGATCGTCGAGGCCCTCGTTCACCACCTGCGCGGCGGCGTTGTTCACGAGGATGTCGAGGCGCCCGAAGGCCTCGACGGTGCGCGCCACGAGATCCCAACACTGGGCCTCGTCGCGGATGTCGCCGGGGAGCAGCAGGCAGCGGCGGCCGGCCTTCTCGACCCAGGCCTTCGTGTCCTCGGCATCCTCCTGCTCGACCTCGAGATAGGAGATCGCCACGTCGGCGCCCTCGCGGGCGTAGGCGATCGCTACCGCCCGGCCGATGCCGGAATCGCCGCCGGTGATCAGCGCCGCCTGGCCGGCGAGCAGGCCCTTGCCGACGTAGCTCTCCTCGCCGTGGTCGGGGCGCGGCGTCATCCGCGTGGTGAGGCCGGGGCGGGGCTGCTGCTGGTCGCCGGGGAATGGCGGCCGGGGGCCGGCCTCGCGCGGGTCCTGGGTCATCGGGTGCGGTTCCTCGGAGGGGGATCCGCAGCATCTAGGGCCGTCGCCGCGGCCACCGCCTGCGCCCGGGGGTCACAGGCGGTGGCCGCGACCGGGCCGTCTCAGAAGGCGCGATTGCGGGTGGCGTGCGGGCCGCCGTAGCGGCGGCGCAGGTAGGACACGACCTTGGGGAGGAAGAAAGCGATCAGGATCTTGCGCATCGGGGCTCGCTCACGTCACGGGTTCGTGAGCGGGCAATGCTCGGACCGCGCCGCAGTTCCGCGCCCGGTCACAGCTCCAGCGTGAGGGTCACCGGGGCGTGATCGGAGGGGCGCTCCCAGGCGCGGGCCTCGCGCAGCACCTCGAGCTTGCGGACGGTCCCGGCGAGATCCGGCGACACCCAGGCGTGGTCGAGGCGCCGCCCCTTGTTGGCAGCCGCCCAGTCGGGGGAGCGGTAGCTCCACCACGTGTAGATCTTCTCCGGCTCCGGGGTGAGGTGGCGCGCCGCGTCGATCCAGCCCGCCTCCCCGCGCAGAACCTCCAGCGCCTCGGTCTCCACCGGCGTGTGGCTCACCACGTCGAGGAGCTGCTTGTGCGACCAGACGTCGTGCTCCAGGGGGGCGACGTTGAGGTCGCCCACGAGGATCGCCGGCCCGGAGACGCGCTTGCCGCCCCAGGCGCGCAGTTCGGACAGGAAGTCGAGCTTGTGGGCGAATTTCGGGTTGAGGTCGCGGTCCGGCACGTCGCCGCCGGCCGGGACGTAGAAATCGTGCAGCACGATGCCCGAGGCCGCCCCGGCCTCGGGCCCCAGCACCGCCGAGATGTGGCGGGCGTCCTGGCGCTCGCAGAAGGGCATCACGGCGCGGGTGTGCAGGGGGAAGCGGGAGAGGATCGCGACGCCGTTGTAGCCCTTCTGGCCGGCGAACATCACGTGCTCGTAGCCCGAGCCGCGCAGGGCCTTCAGCGGGAAGGCGTCGTCCGGGCACTTGGTCTCCTGGAGGCAGAGCACGTCCGGTTTGTGCGCGGCGAGGAAGCGCAGAACGAGGTCGATGCGCAGGCGCACCGAGTTGATGTTCCAGGTGGTGACGGTGAGTTGCACGGGCGACGCGGGGGTTCTGACGGCGTTGCGCTCCGATAGCCGATTTCGCGGCCCGCGACAGTCCGCTCACCGCCCGCCGGGCGAAAGGCCGTGCGTGATCGACCGGCAGGCGCTATGCCCGGGCCCTGCCCTGTCCCGGGCCCCTCGTCGAGGCCCGCCATGGCGCATGCCCGCTCGCTCCTGTTCGCCGTCTACTGGGCCGCCTGGACCACGCTGTTCCTCGCGCCGCTGGCGATCTTCCTCCTGTCCGGATCGCCGCAGCGGCCGATCCGCCGGGCGACGCGGCTCTGGGCGCGCGGGATCCTGGGCGGGCTGCGGCGCATCGTCGGGCTGCGCTACGTCGAGGAGGGCCGCCAGCACCTGCCGGACGAGCCCTGCCTGATCGTCGCCAACCACCAGTCGACCTGGGAGACGCTGGCCTTCCTGGTCCTGGTGCCGGACGTGGCGATCGTCGCGAAGCAGGAACTGCTGGCGATCCCGGTGGTCGGCTGGTTCCTCCGGCGCTCGCCGATGATCGTCATCGACCGGGCCAAGGGCACCCAGGCCCTGCGCACCATGATCGACGGCGGTCGGGAGGCGGTCGCGGCGGGCCGGTCGGTCCTGATCTTCCCCGAGGGCACCCGCGGCGCGATCGGCGAGCCGCTGCGCTTCAAGCGCGGCGTCGAGCTGCTCTACGGCCGGCTCGGCCTGCCGGTGGTGCCGGTGGCGCTCAATTCCGGCCTGTTCTGGCCCGGGGGCGCGGCGACCCGGTCCGGCACGGTGGTGGTGAGCTACCTCGCCGCCCTGGCCCCCGGCCTGCCGACCGCGGAGTTCCTGCACGGGACGGAGGGCGCGATCGATCGGGAGTTGAACCGGTGGCGGCCCGGCGGCGCGGCCGGGCTCGGCGCCCCCTGAGGGGCGCCCCGTCACTTCTGCGATTGCTGGATCTGCTGCTGCATCGCCTTGTCCTCGGAGCGCCCGTAATTGATGAAGAACGCGCTGCCGTCGACGCTCTTGCCCTTCTGCAGGTTCGAGAGCGTCACCGTGGTGACGTAGCCCTGCGGGTCGGTGATCCGCCACTGCGACAGGGTCTTCATCTCGGCGTCGAAGAACAGCTGGATCTTCGAGGTGCCGCCGAGGGTGGCGCGGTCCTCGAGGCTGATGCGGACGCTGCCCGGATCGCTCGCCACATCGGTGACGGTGAGGTCGCGGGCGAGGTCGATCTTCTCGCGCAGGAGGAATTTCAGCGGCGTCTGGGCGATGAAGTAGAGGTCCTGGGTGTTGAGCTTGCGGTCGCGCACCGCCACCGAGGTGCCGTCGGCGACCACCTCCAGCGGAGAGGGCTGGTCGTAGTCGAAGCGCAGGCGGCCGGGCTTGGCGAGCGTCAGCTTGCCGCCGATCCGGCGCCCGTCGGCGCCGATCTGCACGAAGTTGCCCGTCAGGGTGCTGATGCCGTTGAAGTAGGCGTTGGCCTGCGCCAGCAGCGTGGCGGGATCGGCCGAGTCGCCGGTGACGATCGCGGTCGGCGCGCCCACCGCCGCGACCTTCGGCTCGGGCGCCTTGTGGTCCGCCTTGTCGGCGGCCTTGTCGCCGCCCTTGCCGGGCTTGGTGCTGCCGGGCTTCGCCTCCTTGCTCGCCTCCTTGGCCTTGGGCGCGGGCTTCTTGGCCGGCGCCGGCGCCGCCGGGGCGGCCTCCGGCTGCGGCGCGGGCTCCTCCTTGTGGCCGAACAGGCTGTCGATGAAGGCGCCCACCTGCGCGTGGGCCGGGTTGGCGGTCGCGAGCCACAGCCCGGCGGCGATCACGGAGCCGGCTGTGCGGATGCGGCGGCCGATCATCGGCAGAGTCTCCTGGGGGCCCGCGGGGCGGGCTCCGGCGGTGAACAGGGGGCGGGACACGGGGCTTAGAGACCCGCCCTGTGGCGAAGATACGACGCCCGGGCCGCCCCCGTGAGGGCGCGGCCCGGCGTGAAGCCGCTCACTCGTCGTCGTACATCCCGCTCGACATGTGCGGCGCGCCGGCGACGAGGATCTCGCGCTTGCCGGCGTGGTTGGCCGGCCCGACGATGCCCTCGATCTCCATCCGCTCCATGATGGAGGCGGCGCGGTTGTAGCCGATCTGCAGGCGGCGCTGGATGTAGCTGGTCGACGCCTTCTGGTCGCGCAGCACCACCTCGATCGCCTGCTTGTAGAGGTCGTCCGAGTCGCCGCCGGCCGCCGCCGCGAAGGCGCCGATGTCGAAGACGGGGGCCTCCTCCTCGGGCTCGTCGGACCGCTCGGCCTTGTCGGCCGCGGCGGCCTTGGAGCCCCGGCCGGACCGGCCGCCCTCCTTGGCGGGCTCCTCGGGCGCGTCGTCGGCCGTGACGGCGTCGAGGTAGCTGGGGCGGCCCTGGCGCTTGAGGTGGGCGACCACGCTCTCGACCTCGCTGTCCGAGCAGAATGGCCCGTGCACCCGCGTCGTGCGCCCGCCGCCGGCCATGAACAGCATGTCGCCCTGGCCCAGCAGCTGCTCGGCGCCCATCTCGCCCAGGATCGTGCGGCTGTCGATCTTGCTCGTCACCTGGAAGCTGATCCGGGTCGGGAAGTTCGCCTTGATCGTGCCGGTGATCACGTCAACCGACGGCCGCTGCGTCGCCATGATCAGGTGGATGCCGGCCGCCCGCGCCATCTGCGCCAGCCGTTGGATCGCCCCCTCGATGTCCTTGCCGGCCACCATCATCAGGTCGGCCATCTCGTCCACCACGATCACGATGTACGGCAGCGGCGCCAGGTCCATCGCCTCGTCCTCGTACACAGCCTCGCCGGTGTGGCGGTCGAAGCCGGTCTGGATGGTGCGCGTGATGGTCTCGCCCCTGTCGCGGGCCTCCTTCATGCGGGCGTTGTAGCCGTCGATGTTTCGGACGGCGATCTTGGACATCTTCTTGTAGCGCTCCTCCATCTCGCGCACGGCCCACTTGAGGGCGATCACCGCCTTCTTCGGGTCGATGACGACGGGGGAGAGCAGGTGCGGGATGCCGTCGTAGACCGACAGCTCCAGCATCTTCGGATCGACCATGATCAGGCGGCACTCCTCCGGCTTCAGCCGGTAGAGCAGGCTGAGGATCATGGTGTTGATCGCCACCGACTTGCCCGAGCCGGTGGTGCCGGCAACCAGCAGGTGGGGCATGCGCGCGAGATCGGCGATGATCGGCTCGCCGCCGATGTTCTTCCCTAAGCACAGCGCCAGCTTGTGCTTGCTCTCGGCGAAGTCGGCCGAGGAGAGCAGCTCGCGCAGGTAGACCGTCTCGCGGGTCTCGTTCGGCAGCTCGATGCCGATGACGTTCCGGCCGGGCACGACCGCGACGCGGGCCGACACCGCCGACATCGACCGGGCGATGTCGTCCGACAGGCCGATCACGCGGCTCGACTTGGTGCCCGGCGCTGGCTCGAGCTCGTACAGGGTGACGACCGGGCCCGGCCGCACCGCCAGGATGTCGCCGCGCACGCCGAAATCCTGAACCGTCTGCTGCAGGTTGAGGGCGTTCTGCTCCAGCACGTCGGCGTCGACCTCCTCGCTGCCGCCCGGCGCCGGCAGGGCGAGCAGGTCGAGGGACGGCAGCTCGTAGTCGGCGTTCTCGATCGGCGCGATCTCGAGGTGGCGGCCGGCCGGGATCAGGTGCGCCCGGGGCGCCACCATGGGGACCGACGCCGGCGCGGGGACCGGCAGCGCCGCGACCTCGACAGCCTCGACGGTCGCCGCGACCGGCTCGGCCTCGGCCTCGGCCACGACGTCCGCCTCGACCGGCTCCGGCTGGGGCGCCAGCTTGCCGCGGAGCAGGACCGGGCGCGGCGTCATCGGGATCACCACGCGCTCGGCGTCGGCGCGCTCGGCGTCGGCGCGCTCGGCGTCGGCGCGCGCGGCGACCGGCGCGGCGACCACCGGGGCGGGAACGGCTTCGGGCTGGGCCGGGAGCGCCGGCGGGACGGCGCTCGGCTGGCCGGCCGCGCGGATCGCCGCCCGGGCCGCCATGGCGCTGAGAGCCGGCGCGCGGCGGCTCGCCTCGGATGCCGGGGCAGCCGGAGGCCCGGCCGCGGCGCTGCCGGGGCCGAAGACCAGCGACAGGCCGGACGCGGCCGGCGGCGCGACGGGCGGCAGGAAGGCGCTCCGGATCGAGGCGGCCTCGTCCATCCGCTGATCCGCCTCCGTCCCGTTATCCTGCCCGTCGGCGGGGCGCGGCGGCTGGTCGAACCGGACGAGCCGGTCGAGCACGTAGACCGGCCGCGGCGGCAGCGACCGCAGGTGCGAGATGTCGAGGGGCATCGAGACGAAGCGCTCGTCGGACGCCGCCGGCGCCGCGACGGCGGCCGGATTCGGCGCGACCTCGGCGGGCTGCGCCTCCAGGGCCGACCAGGCATCGACGGACGACCAGTCGCCGCCGTCGAACCAGGGCTGGACCTCGGACCAGTCCGGCAGGTCCGACCAGTCGCGGGCCGGGGCCTCGGCGACCGTCTCGACCAGTGCGGCCGCGACCGGGGCGGCCGCGACCGGGGCGATCGCCGCCGTGGAAGCGGCCAGCTCGACGGCGGGCCGGACCGGGCGGCGGTCGGGCGTGCGGAAGAAGCGGACGCCCGGCGGCGCGACGAAGGGCTGGCGCCACAGGGGCACCGGCTCCGCGTCCGACGCGGCGGCTTCGGGCAGGGTCGGCACGGCGTCGGCGCGCTCGGCCTCCTCGGCGGCGATCCGCGCGCGCTCGATCCGCTCCCGCTCGGCCTCGTCGCGGGCGGCCCGCTCGGTCTCCAGGGCGAGGGCGGCCGCCTGCGCCTCGGCGCGGGCGCGCTCGAGGGCGACGCGCTCGGCCTCCAGGGCGCGCTGGCGGCGCTCCTGCAGGACCGAATCGGGGGTGCGGGTGTAGCGCACGGCCGAGGGTGCGGCCGGAGCCGGCGCGGCGACCGGCGGCGCGACGTGGCCGCCGAAATGGCCGCCGACATGGTCAGCTACATGGCCAGCCGCATGGCCCGCGAGCGGAGCCGCGGCCGGCGCGTAGTCGGGGGCGATGGCGGCGGGGCGGCGCGGCTGGCGCACCAGCACGCCCGGCGAGGAGGCGCTGCGGTCGATCCGGCTCTCGAAGGGCGGGGCGTCCAGGGCGTCGAGACTCGCCCGGTCGTCGAAGACCTGGGCCGGCCAGTGCGGCTCGGGCGCCGCGGCGCGCGGTGCGCGCTCGGAGCCCTCGCGGCCGACCATCGCGCCCGGCGGGGTGAGCCAGCTCGGCTCGGCCCGGCGCCCGGGAGCGCCGTAGGACGGGCGGGCGGGCAGGCCGGCGGGGGAGCCGGAGAGGCGGCGGGTGAGGCTCGCGCGGAGCGCCATCAGCCGGTGCGCCAGGGCTCCCAGGGAGAGGCCCGAGCGGTCGCCGCCGCGGACAGGGCGGGCGGGGTCACGGTGGGAGTACGGAGGCCGTCCCGATGCGCGCATGGGTTCTCAGACGATACTCGAAACAGGGATCCGCCGACGCGCGGCGGCTGTTCCTGAGTTAGGCCATTCGTCGTTAATGGAGGCTTGCCGCCGGCCGCGGTGCGGAAACCATGCGGGCTGATCGGCCCGGCCATCCGGCCGGAGCCCGCATCGCCGCGGCCGTGCCGTCACGCCGCCGGAGACCGTTCTGAACGCGCAAGCTCGAGGGAACGACGCCCGATGTACCGGAAATCGCGATCTGGTCCCCGTCCGGAGGCGCCGCGCCGCGGCGCCTCGGGATGATGTCGCGTTCAGGCTAGCGCGAACAGACTCCGCGCCGCCGCCCGCCCGCGTCCCCTATATGACTCGCAGCCACCACTCATCCGGACAGGTGCCCGTGTCTCCAGCCACCTCCGAATCGCCGGCGCGCTTCCGGTCCCTCTACCGCCACGGCTTCGCCCGGGTCGCGGCCTGCACGGGCCGGAGCCATCCGGCCGAGCCCGAGCGCAACGCCGACGTCGTCCTCGACCTCGCCCGGACCTGCCACGATTCGGGCGCGGTGCTGGCGGTCTTCACCGAGCTCGGCCTGTCGGCCTACGCGATCGAGGACCTGCTGCTCCAGCAGACCCTGCTCGACGCGGTCGAGGTGGCGGCCGCCCGCGTGATCGCCGAGTCGGCGAATCTCCGGCCGCTGCTGATCGTCGGCGCGCCCCTGCGCTGGCGGCACCGCGTCTACAACTGCGCGCTCGCCATCCAGGGTGGCCGCCTGCTCGGCGTCGTCCCGAAGACCTTCCTGCCGAACTACCGGGAGTTCTACGAGAAGCGCCACTTCGCCTCCGGGGCCGGGATCGTGGGCGAGACCGTCCGGGTCGCCGGTCAGGACGCGCCGTTCGGCACCGACCTGCTGTTCCCCGCCGAGGACCTGCCGGGCCTCGTGGTCGGGGTGGAGATCTGCGAGGACCTGTGGGTGCCGGAGCCCCCCGGCATGCGCGCGGCGCTCGCCGGCGCCACCGTGCTGGCGAACCTCTCAGGCAGCCCGATCACCGTCGGCCGGGCCGAGTCGCGGGCGCTCCTGTCCCGGGCGGCCTCGATGCGGGGCGCCTGCGCGTACGTCTACGCGGCGGCCGGCCAGGGCGAATCGACCACCGACCTGTCCTGGGACGGCCAGACCAGCGTCGACGAGCTGGGTGTGCGGTTGGCCGAGGGCGAGCGCTTCCCCGAGAAGCCGGTGACGACGCTGGCCGACATCGACCTCGACCTGATCGCCCAGGAGCGCCTGCAGGCGGGCAGCTTCGACGACGACGCCCGCGGCCGCGCCCTGCCCTATCGCCGGGTGCCGTTCCGCGTCAGCCCGCCCGAGGCCGATCTCGGTCTGATCCGGCGGATCGAGCGCTTCCCCTTCGTGCCGGCCGACCCGTCGCGCCTCGCCCAGGATTGCTACGAGGCCTACAACATCCAGGTGGCGGGCCTCGCCAAGCGCCTGGAGGCGACCGGCACCCGCAAGGCCATCATCGGTGTCTCGGGCGGCCTCGATTCGACTCACGCGCTGATCGTGATCGCCAAGGCGTTCGACCGCCTGGGCTACCCGCGCTCGGACATCCTGGCCTACACCCTGCCGGGTTTCGCCACCTCGAACGCCACCAAGACCAACGCCCACGCGCTCATGAAGGCGCTGGGCTGCACGGCCGCCGAGATCGACATCCGCCCGGCCGCCAAGCAGATGCTCGCCGACATGGACCATCCCTTCGCGAAGGGCGAGGCGGTCTACGACGTGACCTTCGAGAACGTGCAGGCGGGCCTGCGCACCGACTACCTGTTCCGGCTGGCGAACCACGCGGGCGGCATCGTGGTCGGGACCGGCGACCTGTCGGAGCTCGCGCTCGGCTGGTGCACCTACGGCGTCGGCGACCAGATGAGCCACTACGCGGTCAACGCCGGCGTGCCCAAGACGCTGATCCAGCACCTGATCCGCTGGGTGATCGGCAACGGCGAGGTCGGCCCGGACGAGGCGCGCACCCTCCAGGCGGTCCTCGACACCGAGATCTCCCCCGAGCTGGTGCCGGTCGACCAGGACGACAGCCCGCAGAGCACGGAGGGCACGATCGGTCCCTACGCGCTGCAGGATTTCAACCTGTTCTACACGCTCCGCTACGGGTTCCGGCCCTCGAAGATCGCCTTCCTGGCGCTCCACGCCTGGGGCGACCGGGAGCGCGGCACCTGGGCGCCGGACTTCCCGGAGACCAAGCGGGTCGCCTACGATCTTCCGGAGATCCGCCGCTGGCTCGGGGTGTTCCTGAGCCGGTACTTCGGCTTCAGCCAGTTCAAGCGCTCGGCGCTCCCGAACGGGCCGAAGGTCTCGGCGGGGGGCTCGCTGTCGCCCCGGGGGGACTGGCGCGCGCCCTCCGACGGGTCGGCGCGGATCTGGATCGACGAGTTGAACCGAAACGTCCCTGAAACTTGACCGTCACAAACTCGACCGATTGTGCCATTATGAGCACGGTCAAGCCGATTCTTCGCAATGCGAAATCTTGTATTGGGAAAATTGGCTTCGAGGGCGGCCAGGCGGAGGACTTCGGATGCGAAGCTACAACCTGTTCCAGCTCAAGGGCGAGGAGGGCCTCTGCTGCGCGGTGCCGGAAGCCAGCACGGTCCCGCCCTTCATCGGGGCGGGTCGCTGGACCTTCGGCGGCAAGCTCTGCGACGGCAGCCGGCAGCCCCTCGAGTTCGACGGTCGGGCCGCCGACACCGCGGTGCGCTTCAACGGCTTCTACCTGTTCCAGACCGTGGACCGGCGCTTCATCGCCTGAGCGGACCTGACCGTCGCGCATCGACTCCGGGGGGACGCCCAGGGGACCCGATCCTCGGCGCGCGGGCGAAGCCGCGCGTCCGGACCGATCACGTCACGGCGCGCAGGACGGCGTGAAGATGATCGGCGCGGCGCTGCCGGGCTGCCGCTCCGAGCGCGGAGCCGACAAGTCCGAAGTCGTCGCGCGTAAATCGTGCCGGTCCGGGACGCGGACAGCCTCTTTCCGGAGTCGTGGCGGCGGCACTTCATCGGTATCGAGCCCTATAGCGGGCCTCGACTCGGCGATCGCGACCAAGATTCCTTAAGGGCTGGCGTGCAGGTTTCGCGGAACCGTCAGCTGTCCGGAGCCGCCCGCATGTCGGAGCATCGCAGAGAGGCGCGCCAGAGGGTCTTCCTCAAGGGCCGCATCGTCTTCAACAACGGGTCGTCGAGCCTCGACTGCCTGGTGCGCGACATGTCCCCCACCGGCGCCCGCCTCGTGATGAGCGAGGCCACCACGCTTCCGGACGGGTTCGATCTCTACATCCCCCAGAAGGACCGGACCTACCGGGCCACCCTGCGCTGGCGCCGGGAGGACGGCATCGGCGTCACCTTCGAGGCGCCGGCCCGGGCCGGCACCGCGCCGGCCTCGCCCGATCCGGCCGCGACGGACGCCTCCGTGACCCTGCTGCTGAAGCGCATCAGCGAGCTCGAGACCGAGAACGCGGCCCTGCGCCGGCTGCTCGCCAGCATGGCCCAGTCGGGCGACTCGGCCAGCGCGGCCTGAGTCCCGGGCCTGAGCGTCAGGCCTGAGCCTCGAGCGCCGCGCGGATGCGCGCGGCGTGCTCGGCGAGGACCGCGTTGTCGGCCATCCCGCCCTCATGGCGCTTCAACGGCACGCCCTCGCGCCGCGGGATGACGTGGACGTGCAGGTGGAAGACGGTCTGGCCACCGGCCGGCTCGTTGAACTGGAACACGGTCAGACCCTCGGCCTCGAACGCCGCCTTCACGGCGCGGGCGACCGTCTGGACGCTCGCCATCAGGGCGCCGAGCGAGTCCGTGTCGGCGTCGAGCAGGCCCCGGGCCGGCGCCTTCGGGATCACCAGGGTGTGGCCCTCGCCCTGGGGCATCACGTCCATGAAGGCCAGGGTGTGCGCGTCCTCGTAGACGCGGTGGCAGGGGATCTCGCCGCGCAGGATCTTGGCGAAGATGTTGTCGGGATCGTAGCGGGCGTCGGCCATGCTGCCTCCGGGACTCCTTGAGCGGCCGCAGGTTGCACGGGGCACCGGCCCGCGTCCACACGGGAACAACCGGCCCGCCGCGACGCTTGCATCGCCGCGGCGGCGCCGTGCCGGGGCCCGACGGTCCGGCGTCCCACAGACCGCGCAGGGAGTTGCGGATGGCGCACGAGAGCACGGGAGCGATCTACGCGGCGGCGGGCGCCAACCTCGCCATCGCGGCCGCGAAGTTCGTGGGCGGGGCGCTGACCGGCTCGACCGCCATGCTCGCCGAGGGCGTGCACTCGGTGGTCGACACCGCGAACCAGGTGCTGCTCCTCGTCGGCATGAAGCGGGCCGAGCGCCCGGCCGATGCCCGCCACCCGTTCGGCTACGGGCGTGAGATCTACTTCTACGCCTTCGTGGTGGCGCTGATGATCTTCCTCGGCGGCGGCCTGTTCGCCGTCTACGAGGGGATCGAGCGGGTCCGCCACCCCGAGCCCGACGTGGATGCCGAGCTGTTCGGCTACCGGCTGCCGGGCCTCTGGGTGAACGTCGCGATCCTGGGCTTCGCCATCGCGGCGGAGGGCACGTCCTTCTTCGTGGCGATGCGCCAGTTCTGGGCCGAGAAGGGCAAGCACTCGGCCGTGCGGGCGATCCGGCGCAGCAAGGATCCGACCCTGTTCACGGTGCTCGCGGAGGACACCGCCGCCCTGATCGGCCTGCTGATCGCGCTCGCCGGCGTGGCCCTGTCCCACCTCCTAGAGATGCCGAGCCTCGACGGCTGGGCGTCGGTCGGCATCGGCCTCGTGCTCATCGGCATGGCGGCGTTCCTGATGGTCGAGACCCACGGCCTGCTGATCGGCGAGGCGGCCGATCCCGAGGTCGTCGCGGCGATCTCGGAGCTGGTCCGCGCCGAGCCGGGCGTGCTCCACGTCAACGAGGTGCTGACCCAGCACCTCGGCCCCTCCGACATCCTGGTCAATCTCAGCATCGACATGAGCGACGATCTCAGCGCCGGCGAGGTCGAGAGCCTCGTCACGCGCCTCGACCGGGCGCTGAAGGCGCGCAGCCCGGACGTGACCCGGGTGTTCATCGAGATCCAGCAGCAGGGCGACCACACGGCGCGGGCGGCAGCCTGAGGGCGAAACCTCCTCGCCGGCGAGCGCGGATACCTGTCAGGCGTCCTCCCCGCGCGCCGGCGGGGGCGGGCGCACCCCGTCCCAGGGAGCCGGCGACGGGAACACCTCGTCGAGGAAGGCGAGGAACGCCTTCACGTTCGGACTGCCGCGCCGGCTCTCCGGCCACAGCGCCGTGAAGACCGAGCGCTCGACCGCGAAGTCCTGCAGGACCGGCACGAGCGCTCCCCGCGCGACATGCGGGGCGGCGATGTAGGTCGGCGAGATGCCGATGCCGCCGCCGGCCACCAGCACCGCCGCGACGGCGTCGCTGAAATCCACGACGATGCCGGTATGCGGCGTGAACTCGACCCGGCGGCCGCCGACCTGGAATGGCCAGCGCAGAGCCTGGCCGGTGCTCTGGAAGCGGAAGTTCACGCAGTCATGGTCGACGAGGTCGTCCGGATGCCGCGGCGTGCCGCGCCGCGCCAGGTAGCCCGGCGCGGCGAAGGCGCAGAGCCGGTGCGGGGCGAGGCGGCGCGACACCAGCCGGGAATCCGCGAGCTCGCCGACCCGGATCGCGACGTCGATGCCCTCCGCGATCAGGTCCACGAAGCGATCGCTGAGGCGCAGGTCGACCGACAGCTTCGGATGGCGCGCGCGGAACCGCGGCAGGGCCGGCGCGAGCAGGTGCACACCGACCGGGATCGACGCCGCCACCTTCAGGGTTCCGGCGGGCTCGGAGCGCGCCGCGACCGCGGCCTGCTCGATCGCCTCGGCCTCGCGCAGGAGGCGCAGCGCGCGCTCCTGCAGGTCGCGACCTTCCGGCGTCAGCGTCAGCGAGCGCGTCGTGCGGGTGAAGAGGCTCACGCCGAGTCGCGCCTCCAGCCGCTGCACGCTCTTGCTCACCGCCGAGGGCGAGATGCCGAGGGAGCGGGCGGCCGCCGAGTAGCTGCCGAGGGAGGCGGAGCGGGCGAAGGCGACGATGCCCGTGAGCCGGTCGAGGCCGATCTGTTCCATGACGGAATGACTGAAGCGAAGAGGGGCCCGATTATCAAGGCGGGGGCCTTGGTCCAATCTTGCGTCCCTCGGCGCTGCCCTGGCGACGAGCGGCAAGGTTTCCCGCCATGAGCAGCACTCTCCAGGACCGCAGCGTCGTCGTCTTCGGCGGCACCTCGGGCATCGGCCTCGCGGCCGCCCGCCAGGCCGAGGCGGCGGGCGCGTCGGTCATCGTGGTCGGCCGCGACGCGGCGGGCGCCGAGCGCGTCGCGGCGGAGAACGGCTTCGCCGGCTGGCGCGCCGCCGACGTGACGCGGCCCGAGACGGTCGCGGCCGCCCTGGCCGACATCCCCCGCGTCGACCACCTCGCGCTGATGGCCGGCACCTTCGTGGCCGGCAAGGTCCGCGAGGCCGAGGTCGACCACCTGAAGCGGGCCTTCGACGAGCGGATCTGGGCCGCGGCTCATGCCCTGCGCGCCCTCGGCGACCGGCTGGCCGGCGACGGATCGGTCACGCTCATCTCCGGCGCCCTGGCGGACCGTCCGAACGCTCAGGGGACCGCCGTGCTGGCGGCGGCGTCGGCCGCGATGGAGGCCTTCGCCCGCGGTCTCGCCCTCGAACTCGCACCGGTGCGGGTGAACGCGCTCTCGCCCGGCACCACCGACACCCCGCTCCTGGCCCGCACGCTCGGCGCCCACCGCGACGCCTACGTGGCCGGCCTCACCGAGCGGCTGCCGCAGCGACGCCTCGGCACCGCCGAGGAGGCCGGCGCAGCCGTCGTCTTCCTGATGGGCAACGGCTTCATGAACGGCGAGACCCTGCACATCGACGGCGGCGGCCGCCTGATCTGAGCGGCTGATCGCCCTCTACGAAGGAGAATCGCGATGTCCGACATCACGGAGGCCGCACCGGCGGCGGAGCCGGACTACGACCGGCTGCTGCGCGCCAACCTGCGGCGGGTCTTCAACGAGCGGGACGCGGACGCGCGGGCGGCCGCCCTGGACGAGTTCTACGTGGCCGAGCCGATCCTGTTCGAGCCGGACAATGTCGTGCGCGGGCGGGCCGCGATCGGTGCGGTCGCCGGGACGCTGCTGGACCGGTTCGGGCCGACCTTCCGCTTCGTGCCCGTCGGCAGGGGGGTCGGGCACCACGGAATGGGATCGCTGCGGTGGGAAGCCGGTCCGGAGGGCGGACCGGTCGCGGTCACCGGGACGGACGTCGCCGAGATCGTGGACGGCAGGATCGGCCGACTCTGGGTGCTGCTCGACCCGCCGGCCGCCTGAGACCGGCGCCGCGAGACGATCGGGACTCAGTCGCTCCGGCCCACCTGCCGGAGGCTCAGCGCCCAGAGCCGCTCCTGGACGGCCTCGTCGCGGCTCTCGGCCGAGGAGACCTTCGGCCGCCCGTGGGAGAAGTATCGGCCGGTGACCCCGTCCAGGCCCGGGTCGCTGGCCACGTGGAGGGAGGTCTGCGCGCCCTTCTCGGGCGTGATCAGGAACGGCCGCATCAGCGCCCATGCCGCGCCGAGCAGGCCGCCCGTGTTCTTGGCGAAGCCGGTATTGACCACCCCCGGATGGACGGCGTTCACCGTGATGCCGCTGTCGCGCAGCCGTCGGGCCAGCGCGTAGGTGAACAGGACGTTGGCGAGCTTGGCCTGGGCATACGCGCCCATCGCGCGGTAGCGCCGGGCGCCCTCGACGTCGTCGAAGTCGATATGCCCCCGGTAATGGGCCGCGGAGGCGACGTTGACGATCCGCGGCTTCCCGCCCGCCGCCGCCGCGCCCTTCAGCGTGTCGAGGAGTTCGAGGGTCAGGAGCACGTAGCCGAGATGGTCGAGCGCCCAGGTCCGCTCGATCCCGTCGACGGTCAGCGTGCGCCGGTCGAAGATCGCGCCGGCATTGTTCACCAGCACGTCGAGGCGCGGATAGGCCGCCCGCAGGGTCCCGGCGAGCCGGCGGATCTCGGCCTGCGCGGACAGATCCGCGCGGTGCGGCTCCACGGCGGCGCCGGGCACCGCGGCGCGAATCCGGTCGGCGCAGGCCTGCAGCTTCCCGGGGTCCCGGCCGACGATGGCGACCCGCGCGCCGAGGCGCGCGAGCCCGAGAGCCGTCTCGTAGCCGATGCCGCCGGTCGCCCCGGTGACGAGGCAGACCGTACCGCGCACCGCGCCGGCCTCAGAACACCGCCTGACCGACCGCGAAAGCGATGACCACGATCACGATGGCGATGAGCAGGAACAGGCCGAACAGGATGCGGGCCAGCGAGCCGGCGCCGGAGGCGATGCCGGTGAAGCCGAGACCGCCGGCGATCAGCGAGATCACGAAGCAGATGAGGGCCCATTTCAGAAGGGTCATGGCGTCACTCCGGCTGCGCCCCGGCGCGGGGCCTGATGCTGCTGCCTCAACCGGCGCCAAGCGAGACCGTTCCGCGGATTCCCGGCCGGTCCGCTTTTATTCTTACCCGCGGTCGGTCGCGCGGGTCGCGACGCCGTCAGCCGGTCTTCGCCACCGGCTGCGCCGGCACGTCGGCGCGTTCCAGCATGATCTCCGCCAAGGTGTGATAGAGGCCGCCCCGACAGATCGCCTTCGAGGCCGCGTCGGCCAGCAGGGCCGCGACCATCAGCGGGATCACCATCGCGTGGTTCTGGGTCATCTCGGTGACGATGACGAAGCTGGTGATCGGCGCCTGCAGCACGCCCGTCAGGTAGGCCACCATCCCGATCAGCACGACGGCGCCCACGGGCATGCCCGGCAGGAGGCCGTGGACCGTGCCGCCGAGGCCGGCCCCGACCGCGAGGGACGGCGCGAACAGGCCGCCCGGAATGCCGCTGATCGAGCTCAGCACGGTGGCGGCGAATTTCAGGGGCGCGTAGGTCCATCCGGCCGCCGCGTCGCCGTGGAGGATGGCCTTGGCCTCCTCGTAGCCGGTCCCGTAGGCCGCGCCCCCGGAGGCGAGGCCGCACAGGGCGACGCACAGCCCGCAGGCCGCCGCGAAGATCACGGGCCGCTTCCGGACCGTCCGCCCGGCCGCGCCTGGCAGGCCGCGGGCGAACAGGATCACGAGGCGGCTGAACAGGCCGCCCGCGAGGCCGCCGATCACCGCGATCAGCGGGACGATCCAGCCGGCCGCCAGCGGCAGGGCGGCGTCGGTCGTCCCGAAATAGGTATAGTTGCCGAGAAGCCCGAGCGAGGTCAGGCCCGCGGCCACGATCCCGGCCACGATCAGGCCGGAGGAGCGCGCCTCGTAGGCGCGTCCCAGTTCCTCGATGCCGAACACGATGCCGGCGAGGGGCGTGTTGAAGGCCGCCGCGACGCCGGCCGCGCCGCCCGCCAGGAGCAGTCCGGGCAGGCGCTCCGGGGTCAGGCGGCCGAAGGCGGCCATGATCGCGGCGCCGACCTGCACGGTCGGCCCCTCGCGGCCCGCGGAGGCGCCGCAGAATAGGCCCAGGAACAGGACCAGCACCTTGCCGAAGGCCACGCGCGGCGAGATCAGGGAGTAGCGGAAGCCGGTATCCCGCGCGTGGCGGGCCGCGATCACCTGCGGGATGCCCGAGCCCTGCGAGTTCGGGAAGACCGTGAGGGCGAGAAGCGCGGCGAGGGCGAAGCCCGCGGGGGTCAGCACCAGGGCGATCAGCGGCGACGGCGCCGTGAGCCGGCGGAACCCGTCCTGCGCCAGGTCGGCACCCTTGGCCATCAGCACGGCGGCGAGGCCCACGCCGATGCCGCCCACGAGGAACAGCAGGCGCCCGCGCCACAGCGGGTAGGCCTCCATCGAGGCCGACCGCAGGCGCATGATCGAGCGGCGGTAGCGCGACCGCTGCGGGGGCGGGGCATCCGTCGTTTCCCGCACGTCGTCCCGCTTCTCGACCATGAAAGTGCACCTCGTCCGCGCAGCCGGAGCGGACGCTATAGCGCAACGGTCAAGGAAAGGCCTCCTGCGCGGGACGGCCGAGGGCCGGCACCCGCCTGCCGGCCCCGCCGCTCACCCGATCACCACCTGTGGTGCCAAGCGGCCCGGCGCCAGCCGCCGTGATGATGCCATCCCCAGGGGCGGTGCCAGCCCGCGTGACGCCAGCCCCACCGATGGTGCCAGCCCCAGGGCCGGTGCCAGCCGTAGACCACCGGCCGCGCGTAGTAGACCGGGCGGTACGCGTAGGGGCGCCAGTTCGGCTTGCACCAGCCCGACCAGCCCCGATGGAAGCCCGGGCCGCAGCCCTGGGCGGCCTCCGCCGTACCGGCCGTGGCGGTCAAGGCTCCGAGCGCGAGAAGTGCTGCGCCTGCCAGCTTCATCCGCATCGTCGTCCTCCTTTCGTCGCGAGCACAGTGATGATCCGGTCCCGGTCCGACCGAGTTGCCACCGGATGATGTCCGGCCGCTCGCGATGCGCCGGAAGTGCGCTCGAAACATCCGAGCGCCGGCGGACGTTTCTTCACAAACCTGTGTGCGTGAGACGACTGCGCTCCGGCAGCCAGAGAGCGCCTCAATACCCTTCCCGCCGGGCCGGCCATCGCGCGGCGACTGTGAGGACGTCGCCGCGCCCGTGCGATCGCGCATTGGCGGCGTCGCCTCAGCCCTCGGCGGCGCAGAGCCTCTCCACCGCCCGCACGTAGGCCTTGGCGTCGAACTTCTTGAGCGAGTTCTCGCTCTGATAGCGAACGGTGCCGAAGATCCCGCGCTTCTGCCAGGGCCGGTCGTGCAGGCCGTACACCCAGGCGACGTTGGTGAAGGAATTGGGGTCTCGGCCGTCGAGGAAGTAGCGGTTGTTCAGGCGGAGCGTCCGGGCGAAGCCCTCCCGGGGCGACGGGGACCATTCGAGGATCTTCTTCCCCCAGTACATCCGCAGCTGATTGTGCATGTAGCCGGTCTCGCGCATCTCGCGCATGGCGGCGTTCCAGTACCGGTCGTGGGTCTCGCCGGCGGCGAGCTGAGTCTCCGAGTAGGCGTGCGGGCGCTCGTCCCCGGCGTGCTCGGCCAGGGTCTTGCGCGCCCAGTCCGGCACGGCCCTGTCGTAATCGTCGTAGCCCTCCGTGTAGAAGACGTGGTTCATGGCGAGCTCGCGCCTGACGATCAGCTCCTCCAGGTAGGCGCCGCGGTCATCGGCATCGCCGACCCCGGCCTCCCGCACCGCCAGGGCGATCTCCACCGGCGAGATCTGCCCGAAATGCAGGTACGGGCTCATGTGCGAGGCGGCGGCCGCCTCCGGCATGTTGCGTCCCGCGCCGTAGCCCGCGAACCCGTCCTTCAGGAACGCCTTCAGGCGCTTGCGGGCCTGCGTCTCGCCGCCGGTGAAGCGCCTCACCGGGCCGACCTCCCGGTCGAGGGTCATCCCGGCGAGCACCGCCTCCGGATCGGAGACGTCGATCGCGCTCTTCAGCGTCAGGCGATCGGCCGCGCGCTTCACCCTGCGGGGCTTCAGCGCCGCCAGGAACGGGTCCCACAGCCGGTTCAGCTTCGGCCGCAGCGTCCGGGCGGCGTACTCGTGCTTCGGCGAGGCCGTCTCGACCGGCACGACGACGTCGCCCTCGACCTGGACGATCCGCGTCCTCACCGCCGCGGCGATCTCCCGGTACCAGCCCTTCTGGATCGCGAGGTAGCCGCGGTCGAGCACGAGGAGCGCGGCGTCCTCGGCCAGGGCGATGGCGATCTCGGCGGGCGAGCACTTGCGCATGACGAAGCCGATCCCGCGCTTCTCCAGGCCCGCCTTCGCGTCCGCGAGACCCTGGAGCAGGAAGGCGTAGTGCCGGGCATTGGCCTCGGGGAAGCCGCTGGCGCCGTCGAGCAGGCCGAAGCAGGCGACGACCGGCAGGTCAAGGCGGTTCGCCTCCTCGATGGCGAGCTCAAGGGCGGGGTTGAACGTCGCCCGGTTGGCCTGCTGCAGGAGGTACAGGACGTAGGCGCCGTCTCCGCGCGGCTCGACATCGTTGAGGATCCGGATCCGCTCGCCCTGGATCGCCATGCTCACCTGCCTCTTGCTTGGCGCGCCGCGCCGGAACCTTGGCTGGAGAAGGTAGAGCGGGCGGGAATTTCGTCCGTCCCGGCGAGGCGGATGAAAAGCCGCAGTCGAGAGTGCGGGCCGAACCGCGGCTCGATCCGCCAGAACCCCGCCTCATCAGGGACTTGCGGGAGGATGGATCACCGCCTGCACGGGCAATGCAGGTTTCGATGGCGCCCGGCAGTCTGCGACATTTTCAACACAGGCCCGCGGCGATGGGTGCGCGGGCGCACGAAAGGACAGCCCTGCTGTCCTGATGCCCTTGAATTTTCCCGCCGGGCGCGCAGATTGTGCAGCGCGGGAAGGCGATGGCGTCGCCCTCTCGCAGCCCTTCTTGGGCGTTTCCTCCCTAGACTTCGGGCCGCTCCTTCGGGAGTGGCCTTTTTTCTGTCCGGAGCGCGCGCGAGCCCGAGCCGACTCGTCCACGAGCGCGGTGAGCGGCGGCGCGGTCTTCTACCGAGCGAGGCGCGACGAGCGCCGCGTCGGGCGGCCCCGCCTCCGCGGGGACCCGTTCCGCCTGCGATCCGCCGGGGCCGTCGGCCGCGGCGTGAGGGCGGTCAGCGCGTCGCGCTGGCCCCCGCCCGGCCGGCCACCCGCGCGGCGGCCTTGCCGGCCGCCGTGTAGAGGTCGAGGCGCGCGTAGACGCCGAATTCCGAGCCGTCGTCGAGGAAGCCGCCGCCCGGGCCCTGCGTCTCGGTGAGGATCGCGTTGGCCTCGTCCAGCGTCAGAGCCGGGAAGGCCGCGGTCAGAAGGTGGCCGGCCTCCGGCGCGACCTTGCCCACATCCTCCCGCCGGCCGGCGGTGTCCGCATGCACCGCCGGCAGGCCGTAGGTCTGGGTCGCCGCGTAGAAGGCCGCGTTGGCGGCCGCGTCCTTGAACCGGCCCGTGTCCTTCGCCGCGCAGGCCGCCACCGTGTCGCCGCAGCCGGCCTTCAGCGCCTCGGTCATCGCCGCGCGCGCCTCCGTCAGGAGCGCCCGGTAATCCGTCACGCCGACCGCCCTGTCGGCCTCGGCGGCCGCCTTGTCGAGGACGGCCGGGTTCTTCCGGATCTGGCCGACATAGGCCGGATCGTTGGCGAGCAGGTGCGCGAGAGCGTGCAGCGAGGTCGCCCGACCGCCCAGCACGTCCATGGCGTAGTGCGCCCCGACGATGATCCGGTCGTTGCCGTACTCGGCGGCGCGGGCGACCATCTGCTGGTAGCGCTCGGGCACGAGGAGCGCGAGCACCATGGACTCAGTGAAGCCGTAGGTGGTGTGACCGCTCGGGTAGGACGGGCTGTTCACGAGGTCCTGCGAGGGGCCGCGCAGCCAGTCGAGGCTGTCGGACGCGTCGCCGAAATAGTCCTTGCCGCGATAGGTGAGGAGGCGCGGCAGGGTCTGGAACGGCCGCGAATTGCCGTAGCGGTCGGCGCCGGGGCTCCCGGCCGGCCGGTCATAGGCCTTGCCGAACACGTCGGTGACGGCGCCGTTCGACAGGATCGCGGCGGCCTCCTCCGAGACCGGATGCTTGCCGTTCGTGGTGGCGTTGGCGAAGAAGTACTTGCCGGAATTCGAATCCGACTTGGTCACGTTGTTGGTGTAGCCGATCAGGTTGGCGACCGCCGGCGCGATGCTGGTGAAGGTCTTGTAGTCGCTGTAGGTCGCCTTGGCGTGGTAGGCCTGGGCGAGCGCGGTGCCCAGGCCGTCGGCGAGGTTGGCGGCGTTGCCGTCGGTGATGAAGCAGTCCCGCAGGGCGAGCTGCTGCTGCTCGGGGAACGGCAGGAGCGTCGGCTGCTTCAGCGCGCCGGTCTGGATGTCGCCGGTGACCCGCAGGTTCGCGTCCAGCGCCGCCTTGCCGTCGGGCGTGGTCTGCAGCCGGGCCACGGGGACGAGCCCGCGCAGGGCCGACAGGTTGGCGGCCGACTGTGCGAAGGCCTGGAGGGGCAGCACCGCCCCGAGCAGCGCCAATCCGACCCGCAGCGTCCCGAACATGCAGCCCTCCCTCGCCGATGCCGTACCGGACGCTAGAGCCGTTCCCGATCGCGTTGCAATCGGGCGCGGCCCCGACGTCCCCATTTTTGACGCGCCCGCGGGGCGCGCCTCAGCCCCGCGCCCGGGCGCGGATCATGAAGTTGTCGTAGGTGTATTCCGCCACCTGGAACCAGAGGTACTCCTCGTTGCGGAAGGTCCGCATCGCCTCGTAGACGCGGCGGAAGTCGGGGTTCTTGGCGGCCATCTCGGCGTAGACGTCGTTGGCGTTCTTGAGGGCGGCCTCCATGACGTCCTGGGGGAACGGCCGCAGCTGCGCCCCCCCGGCCACCAGCCGGCGCAGGGCCTGCGGGTTGCGGGCGTCGTACTTGGCCTGGACATCGGCGCCGACCTCGGCGGCCGCTGCCCGGAGGATCCCTTGGTAGGATTTCGGCAGCGCCTTCCACTTCTCGGCATTGAACCAGAAGTGCAGCATGGCGCCGCCCTCCCAGAAGCCGGGATAGTGATAGATCGGCGCGACCTTCTGCAGTCCGAGCCGCTCGTCGTCGTAGGGCCCGATCCACTCGGCGGCGTCGAGCTTCTTGCTCTCCAGGGCCGCGTAGATCTCGGGGCCCGGCACCGCCTGCGGCTGGACGCCGAACTTGGCGAGCACCTGGCCGCCCATGCCGCCGATCCGGAACTTCAGCCCCTGCAGGTCGGCGAGGCTCTTGATCTCGCGGCGGAACCAGCCGCCCATCTGGGCGCCGGTGTTGCCGCCCGGCAGGCAGACCAGCCCGGCCTTGGCGAAGACCTCGGCGAACAGTTCGGCGGCGCCGCCCGCCTGCCACCACGCGGCGGCGCCCCGGGCGTTGAGGCCGAAGGGCACCGCGGTCGCCAGCGCGAAGGTCGGATCCTTGGCCATGCCGAGGGTCGCCGGCCCGTGGCCCATCTCGACGGTGCCGGCGGCCACGGCGTCGAGCAGGCCCTCGGCCGGGACAGGCTCGCCGGGCCCCTGGACCTGGATCTGGAAGCGCCCGTCGGTGGCCTCCGCGACGATCCGGCTGAGCGCCTCGGGCGCGCCGTAGAGGATATCGAGAGTCTTGGCGTAGGCGGAGGACAGGCGCCAGCGCAGCTCCGGGGCGGACTCGGCCCGGGCCGGCGCGGTGAGGGGCCCGGTGAGCGCCGCGGCCGCGCCGAGGCCGGCGGTCAGCACGCTGCGGCGCCGCGTCCCGGCCGAGGGGGATCGCGCGAGGTGAGGTTCGTCCAACGGCATCTCGTCCGAGCAGGTCCGGCCCGGCCGGGCCGGATCGGGGGTCGCAGGTAGCACGTCCGTGCCGGTTCTCGAAAGCCGCGGGCGGGCGGGGCAGTTCCGTCGCGCCTCGAAACCGGCCCGCGCCCGTGCTAGGCGCCCGGGATGCGCACCGAGCCCGCCGTCACCCTGCACACCGTCTGCGGCCTGGAGGAGCTGGCCGGCCACGGCACGCGCGGCGTGAGCCACGTCCTGTCGCTGCTCGATCCCGGCACGCCGGAGCCCGGGGCCTTCACCGCCTACGGCGCCCACGCCCGCACGACCCTCCGGTTCCACGACTGCCTCGGCCCGGGCGAGGGCCTCGTCCCGCCCGAGCCGGAGCACGTCGCGGCGATCCTCGATTTCGGGCGGGCGCTCGACGGCGCCGGCCATCTCCTGGTCCACTGCCATTACGGCCTGTCGCGCTCCACGGCGGCGCTGCTGACCCTGTTCGCGCAGGCCGAGCCGGACGCGCCCGCCGCCGCCCTGGTGGAGCGCCTCCACGCCCTGCGCGAGCCGGCCTGGCCGAACGCGCGCATGATCGGCTTCGCCGACACGATGCTGGAGCGGGACGGGGAACTCAGCGCGGCGGTCCGGCGGCTGCACGCCCTGCAATTGCGGGTCCGCCCGCATCTCGCCGAGCTGCTGCGCGGGCTCGGTCGCGGCGCGGAGGTCGAGGCCGCAGAAGCCCTGTGAGGGGCCCTGTGAGGGGCCGGCCCGTCACTTCCCGGCCGGCGTGAAGCTCCCGTCCTTCCACACGTAGAGCACGTAGCCCTGCGCGGTGACGTCGCCCTTGGCGTCGAACCCGACGGTGCCGAGCACGAGATCGAAGCGCTCTGTGTGCAGCGCCTGCGCGATGGGCTTCGGCTCGGTGGAGTGGGCGAAATTGCCGGCCGCCACCAGCGCCTGCATGGCGGCGTACCCGTAGATCGTCGAGCCGGTGGGATCGACGCCCTCGGCCTTGAAGGCCTTCACGACGGCCGCGGCGGCGGGCTGGCGACTGGGGTCGAGATAGAAGGTCATCAGCACGCCGTTGCTGGCCGATCCGGCGATCTTGGCGAAATCCGGCGTGGCGATGGCCGAGGTGCCGAACCATTGCGGCCGGAAGCCCCGGTCCGCCGCGATCTTCACGAGGCGGCCCATCTCGGCGGCGTCGCCGCCGTAGTAGACGACCTCGATCCCCGCGCCCTTGAGGCGGTCGGCCAGGGCGGTGTCGTCGGCGTCGCTCGGCGAGAACGACAGGAACAGCGCCTCGTTCACCCCGATGCGGTTGAGGTTGTCCTTGGTGGCGGCGGCGAGGCTGCGGGCCGCCGGCGTCTGGTCCTGGATCAGCGCGATCTTCCGGTCGCGGAACCGCTCGGCCAGCACGGCTGCGGACAGGCGCGCCTGATCGTCGTCGCGGCCGCAGACCCGGAAGATGTTCGGCAGCCCCCGGTCGGTGAGCCGGGCCGCCACCGAGGCCGCGGTGATCATCACCACCCCGTTCTGGGCGTAGATGTCGGAGGCCGCGATGGAGGCGTTGGAGCAGACATGGCCGACGACGAGCCGGACGTTCGACCGGACGAAGTGGTTGGCCACCGCCATCGCGGTGTTCGAGTCGCAGGCATCGTCCTGCACGTCGAGGGTCACGGGCTGGCCGTCGAGGCCACCCATGGCGTTGGCGTCCCGGGCCGCGGCCTCGACGCCGCGCAGGACCTGCTCGCCGACCGCCACGTAGGGGCCAGACCGCGGAACCGCCACGCCGACCACGACGTCGGCCGCCGCGTGGGTGGCCGGCAGGAGCGCGAGACACAGGCTCAGGGCGATCAGCGCGGGCCGGAGCGGCCCGCGGGCGGGGACGAAACGTCCGATCTTCATCGGGCTCTTCTGGGCATCCTTGCGCGACACGTCGGCGCGACGGCGGATGCGGCTCCGTAGCCTCGATCCCGCCCCGCACCCAGTGCCCATACGCGAGGACGCGGCGAAACGCGATTTTTTTCCGCAGCGGCCCGGTCGGTACGCCGACGCCTACTTGGCGTAGGCGTAGGCCGTCGCGGCGGAGGCCAGGGGCCCGGTGACGCCGTTGAAGGCGGTGAGGACCTTCGACACCTCGGTGAAGGGCGCGTTCGACACGTAGATCAGGTCGCGGTTGCGCATGCGGAACGCCTGGGAGACGAACAGGCTGTTGGGGTCGCGCATGTCGATCCGGTAGACCACCGGCACCAGCGGCGTGCCGAGCAGCCTCGAGCTGGGGCTGAGCCGGCGCACGACGCTGGCCGGCTCGAACCGGAAGATGAACGTCCCGGCCGGGTCGGCGGCGAAGTCCGACAGGCCGCGCGCCTTGGCCAGCGCCTGCGCCAGCGTGATGCCGTCGGCCTGGAACGGCAGCTCGGTGCTGTTGCCCAGCGCGCCCACCGCGATGAAGGTCTGCGGGTCGCGCACCAGGGTGAGCACGTCGTTGGGCCGCAGGTAGATGTTCTCCCTGGGGTTCGACACCACCGTGGTCAGCGGCACGGTCGCGGTCACCGGACCGCGCGAGAGCCGCACGAAGGTCTCGTTGACCGGCGCGCGGTTGCCGCCGGCGGCGGCGATGACGTCGAGGATGCGATCGCCGTGGCCCGAGAGCGGCAGGCGGGCGCCGGCGGCGCCCTCGCCGGTGACGGTCACGGCCTGGGAGATCGGGCGGGTGACCGAGACCAGCACCTGGGGCTGGATGGCCTTGCCGGCGAGCTCGTTCTCGATGAGCGACTGGACGTCCTGGGTGCGGCGGCCGGCGACCTTGATGCGGCCGGCGTAGGGCACCGAGATGGCGCCGTCGCGCCCGACGGGCTGCTCGGGGATGAGGGCGGACTTGGAGCCTGCGGAGAAGCGGTCGGCGACGAGCGGCCCGGAGAACAGGCCGCCGGACCCGGCTTCCCAGACGGAGACCGAGACCATGTCGCCGATGCCGATGACCGGCTCGGAAGAGGGGCGGTGATCGCCGAAGGAGGCGAGCAGGCTGTCCAGGGGGCGGCCGCGCAGGGCCTCGACCACCGAGGGGGTGACGTCGATGATCTCGTAGCGGGCAAGGATCCCGCCGTCGGCCGTGGCGACCTCAGCCCCGGCCTGGATCGCGCTCGCCGTCGGACCCGCCGCGGGCAGGTACGTGCAGCCCGACATCGCCGTGACGGCGAGCAGGACGAGGGGAAGTTTGCGCATCCAGATGTTGCCCATCGGTATTGCCGAGCCCGTGCCTAGCCCATAGCGGTCCAGGTGTCCGTAGCGGGTGAGCCACACTCCGCCCGCCACGGCCGAGACTGCTAAGTCATCCTCGTTAAGCACAGCTTTTTCGGGGCACTGGAACGACAAATGCCGGGCGCATCGCGCGCAGCCGAAATATCGGGACACAAATCAGGACGCTATCGGCGGTAACGGATCGGCCCATCGACTCCCAGGGCCGGCCGGACCGGGCGCGATGCGCTCCCTGTCCCTCACTGCCCCTGGGTCACCGCCGCGGTGATGTCGCCGTAGACGGCGCTGACGCGGGATACGTAGTAGCGGATGCTGCCGACGGCGGCGAGGAAGATCAGGCCGCCGAGCAGGGCGTACTCGGTCGCGGTGGATCCGCCGGAGTCGCGGGCGAACCGTGCGGCCGCGGCACGGATCCGATCCGTCAGGGCGAACGCCGCCCGGGATCGCCCAGCGCGCCGCCCCGCTCCGTCGCCGCCCGGCTCAGCCATGGTCGAACGCGCCTTCCAGTCCCGCAGCCCGCGTGACCTCACGCGCTCCGGAAGCTGGTACCCGCCCGCGATTGCCGCCGGCTTAACGAAGTGTTCGAAACACGGGAGCGGATCGATTCCGGGCGGGATACGCACCGCCCGGCGCGGTCGTTAAGCACGCCCGTCGCGGGCGCGCCCGCGACGGCTCAGGCGTGGCCGGCCTTGTGGCGCAGGTCGTCGATCCGCTTCGAGGCCTCGGCCTTGTCGAGGTCGGGATCGAACGCCTTCGGCTCCTTCGCCTCCTCCGACAGCGTCTTCAGATAGGAGGCCTGCGCGCCGGTCATCGGCTCGCCGCCGGTCGTCCACTGATCCGGATCCTTGATCTGGTTCGACACGTCCTTCGGGTCGGTCTTGGGGTTCTCCGGGGCGTCCTGGCGCGCTCCGGTATCCCGATCCGCCTTCGACGTCGCCTTCGCGGTGGTGGTAGCCATGCGACTGATGTTCCCTGAATGTTCACGTCCTGAGGCATCAACGCACCCGGCCGCGCCGCGGTTCCTGCCGAGGCGGCGGCGCCGTCGGGCGCGGCGATCTTCCCTTCCGCGCGCCCGCTGCTCATGATCGCGACGCGCGGCGCCCCGGCGCGCCTCGGAGGCACGGTGATCCGGATGACGTCCCAATCAGAGCCGACACCCGAGGTCGGGACGGCCGCGCAGGTGCTCGTGGTCATGGGCGTCTCGGGCTCCGGGAAGAGCACCGTGGCGGCGCTGATCGCCGAGAAGCTCGGCTGGATCTTCGTGGACGGCGACAGCTTTCACACGCCGGAGCACGTGGCGAAGATGCACGCGGGCCACGCCCTCGACGACGCGGACCGCGCGCCCTGGCTCGCCCGGATCGCGACCTGGATCCAGCAGCGCCTCGACGCCGGCGAGTCCGGCGTGGTCGTCTGCTCGGCGCTCCGGCGCGCGTACCGGGACGTCCTCACCCGGGGCAGCCGGCGGGTCCGCCTCGTCTACCTCGACGGCGACAAGGCCCTGATCGCGCGGCGCCTCGCGGAGCGCCAGGGCCACTTCATGTCGCCGTACCTCCTCGACAGCCAGTTCGCGATCCTCGAGGTCCCGGGCCCCGACGAGTACCCGATCACCGTCGGGATCCTCGAGCCACCCGAGGCGATTGCCGACCGGGTCGTGGCGGAACTCGCCGCCGCGGCGCGCCGGGATCCGGGCGGGGAATGACGTGATGACAGCAGAGACCGGCAAGGCCGCGGGGATCGCCCTGGTGATCTCGGACGTCGACGGCACCCTGGTGACCGGCGACAAGCGCCTGACCGCGGCGACGGTGGCGGCCGTGCGCCGCCTGCGCGCGGCCGGGATCGGCTTCAGCATCGCCTCGGCGCGGCCGCCGATCGGGCTGCGGAGCCTCGTGGCGGACCTCGGCCTCGACCTGCCGATGGGGGCCTTCAACGGCGCGAGCGTCGTCCGGCCGGACCTGTCGATCATCGAGGAGCGGACCATCCCGGAGGCGGCCGCCCGGTCGGCCCTCGACCGGCTCCTGGCGGAGGGGCTGGATGTCTGGGTCTTCGCCGACGGCGCGTGGTGCCTGCGCGACCCGGACGGTCCCTACACCGACCTGGAGCGCCGTACGATCGGCGCGGAGCCCCGGGTCGTGGCCGATCTCGGAACGCTCACGGGATCGGCCGCCAAGATCGTCGGCGTCAGCCGCGATCACGCCCATCTCGCGGCCTGCGAGACGCGAATCGCGGCGGCGCTGGCCGGCCGGGCCACCGTCCACCGCTCGCAGAAATACTACCTCGACGTGACCCCGCCCGACCTCGACAAGGGTCGCTTCGTCGCCTGGATGAGCGCGCACCTCGCCATCCCGCGTGAGCGGATCGCCACCTTCGGCGACGCCGGCAACGATCGCCCGATGTTCGCGCAGAGCGGCTACGCGGTCGCGATGGGCAATGCCGAGGCGAGCGTGCAGGCGTCCGCGAGCGCGGTGACGGACAGCAACGACGCCGACGGGTTCGCCCACGCGGTCGAGCGCTTCATCCTCCCCTGAGCATCGACGGCCGGCGCGCACCGCCCTGTGGCGCGCGGATCACAAGCGGGCCCGTCGCCCCGGCCGCCCACAGGCTGCCGAACCGGGGCCGCTTTCCGGCCTCATTTCCCCGTGACCTAGCTTGACCACAGAACAAGCAGCACCGGGTCTCGGAATGCATCGCCTCATCCTGGCCGCCGTCCTCGCGGTCGCGCCCGCCGCCGCCTTCGGGCAGGGCGCGCGCGACAATATCGACGCGTTGATCGAGCAGCAGGCGAAGGCGAACGGCGTTCCGGCGAGCTTCGTGCACGCCGTGGTCAAGCGCGAGAGCAACTACAATCCGCGGGCCAAGGGCGGCAGCGCGCTGGGCCTCATGCAGATCAAGCACGCGACGGCGCGCAGCCTGGGCTACACCGGCGACGCCGCCGGCCTGTACGACCCGGAGACCAACCTGCGCTACGGCGTGGCCTACCTGGCAGGCGCCTACCGCACGGCGAAGGGCAACGTCAGCCAAGCCTACCAGTACTACAACCGCGGCTACTACTACGCCGCCAAGCGCCAGGGCATCTCCAGCGAGGTCGCCTCGGTGGTGGCACCGGTGGCGGCGTCGGCCAGCGCCCTGGCGAGCCTGTTCGGCGGCGGCGTCGCCGACACCCGGAACAACCCCGCGGCCGCCGCCCTGGCCTACGCGCCCACCGCCGCCGCGGTGGCGGAGGTTCCGACCGAGACCGTCGAGGTGCCGCTGCCGCCGCGCCGGCCCGCCGCCCTGGCCGGCGCGACGATCGCGCTCGCCAGCCTGTCCATCGACCCGGCCGCCGCGGCTCCGGCAGCGGGCCCGGCCCCGGCCGCCGCGCAGGCCGCCGCGGCCCCCTCCGTGGAGGTGCCGCTGCCGCCGCGCCGGCCCTCCGCCCTGGGCAGCGCCGTCGCGGCGGCCGCGCCGGCGCAGATCGCGGAGCTCCGGCTCTCGCCGCAGCCCGAGGCCACCCCCGCCCCGATGACCCCCGCGGCCGCTTCGGCGCCGGCCACCGAGGCCGCGGTCGAGGCCGTCGAGGTGCCGCTGCCGCCGCGCCGGCCGTCGCTCCAGATGCTCGCCGCCGCCACGCCGCGGCGCGCGCCGGCCGCCGCGCCGGTGCAGGAAGCCACCGCCCTCCCGGTCGAGTAGCGCGCCTTCCGACCGGCGGCGCACCCGCCGCGGCCGCCCGGATAGGCTCCCTGCCCACACAAGGATCATGCCCAAGGCTTGACCATCGGGTCGATCCGCAACACATAGGCGCCACGCCAGCAACGTCGTCAGACCGGTACGGTACGGACCGGCGCCGCAAGACAGCGGCCGTACGCGGGTGGCGCACGACAGATCTCAGGGCAGGAAACGCCGGTCTACGCGCGCACGTTCGGGCAGCTTCCTGCCCGGCGGAACGCCAAAGCGCGATGGATCTCGAAGCGGCAGGCATGCAGGGCACGGACTCTGCTTTCGAGCTGGCAGGAAAGCGGACGGCGCCATGACCGGCGTGGTAGAACAGGAATCTCTCTTCCTCACGGACCTCGGGCGGCGCGTTAGACACGCGCGCACCGTGCGCGGGCTGTCGCGCAAGGTCCTGTCGCAGACCTCGGGCCTGTCCGAGCGCTACATCGCGCAGCTGGAAGGTGGCCAGGGCAACGTCTCGATCATCCTGCTGCGGCGGGTGGCCAACGCCATGGGCGTGCGGCTGGACGACCTGATCACCGGCAACGACGCCCTGCCCGACTGGCCGGTGGTGCGCGACCTCCTCGCCCAGGCGAGCCCGGCCCAGATCGTGGCCGCCAAGGAAGCCCTGTCGGGCGGCAGCCGGCCCGAATCGAGCAACCGGCCGCGCGTGGCGCTGATCGGCCTGCGCGGCGCCGGCAAGTCGACCCTGGGCAAGCTCGCGGCCGAGCGCCTCGGCTGGACCTTCGTGGAGCTCAACGCCGAGATCGAGCGGGAGAACGCCCTCTCGGTCCAGGAGATCTTCGCGATCTACGGCCAGGAGGGCTATCGCCGCCTGGAGCAGGCGGCCCTGCGGCGCCTCACCGAGCATCCCGGGCCGCTGATCCTCGCGACGAGCGGCGGCATCGTCGCGGAACCGCTCACCTACGATCTGCTCCTGCAGGCGTTCTACACGGTCTGGCTGCGCGCCCGGCCGGAGGAGCACATGAGCCGCGTCCGCGAGCAGGGGCACCTCGCCACGACCGGCGACCACGCCTCCGCGATGCAGGAGCTGCGCGCCGTGCTGGCGAGCCGCGAGCCGCTCTACGCCCGGGCCCCGGCCACGGTGGACACCTCCAACATCCCGGTCCAGGCGATGCTGGACCGCCTGACGGCGGCGATCGAGGCGCGGTTCGGGCAGGCGGTGCCGCTGGCGGACTGACCCGCCGTTCGCTGACAGCCACGCGGCCGATGCGACCTCCGGGCCGCCCCGGCCCTTGATCGCCGCGGTGCAGCGCACCACGCTAGGGCCGAACCCGCGGTCCGGCGTCGTCGCGGCCCGCTCCCGTCCCGGGCGGGCGCTGGACCGGCCCCGCCGCACGCGCGACCGGCCAACCCTGCGAAGTCCCGGACATGAGCATCCGCCTATGAGCGCCAGTCCAGCCTTCAATCACAAAGCCCACGATCTCGCGGTCGTCGATCCGGTCTGGTCGCGGCTGCGGGACGAGGCGGAGGACGTCCTGCGGACCGAGCCGCAGCTCGCCTCCTTCATCGTGGCGACGATCCTGAACCACACCACGCTGGAAGGCGCGGTCTCCCACCGGGTCGCGGCCCGGCTCGGGCACCCGTCGCTGCCGGCCGAACTCGTGGCCCACGCCTTCCACGAGGCGATCGCGGTGGATCCGGCGATCGGGCAGGCGTTCCGCGCCGATATCGGCGCGGTGATCGACAGGGATCCGGCGACGCTCCGGGCCCTGGAGCCGGTCCTGTACTTCAAGGGCTTCCACGCGCTGCAGGCCTACCGCCTCGCCCACCATGTCTGGAATCGCGGCCGGCGCGACCTCGCCCTCTACCTCCAGAGCCGGGTCTCGGAGGTGTTCCAGTGCGACATCCATCCGGCGGCGCGGATCGGGCGGGGCGTCTTCCTCGACCACGCCACCGGCCTCGTGGTCGGCTCGACCGCGGTGATCGAGGACGACGTGTCGATCCTCCACGCCGTGACCCTGGGCGGCACCGGCAAGCAGCGCGGCGACCGCCACCCCAAGATCCGCCGCGGCGTGATGATCGGCGCTGGCGCCAAGATCCTGGGCAACATCGAGGTCGGGGCCTGCGCCCGGGTGGCGGCGGGCTCGGTGGTGCTGCGGCCGGTCCCGCCGAACACGACGGTCGTCGGCGTGCCGGCGCGCGTGGTCGGCACCGCCGGCTGCGACGATCCGGCCCGGGCGATGGACCAGCTCGTCGCCCTCGACCAGTTCATCCACTTGGGCGACGGGATCTGACCCGGGGCCGTCGCGCTTGCCGCTCCGCCCGCGGCGTGGCAAGCCCTCGACCCATCCGCGGCGCCAGCGCCGCCAGGGGAGATCGACCAGCGTGACCAAAGCCGAGACCGCGAAGCTTCAGGATTATCTGCGCCGCAAGTTCGCGAACAACAATATCCGCCTCACCGCGATGAAGACCGGCGACTCCGCCGAGGTGTTCATCGGCGAGGAGTCGATCGGCGTGATCGCTGACGACAAGGAGGACGGCGACGATTCCTTCGTCTTCCGGATGGCGATCCTCGACATCGATCTCGAGGAAGAGGCCTGAGGCACCGCGCCTCGGCTGACCCCACCTCCCGGGCCGGGTCCCGCCGGCCCGCGCCTGTGCACGGATTAACGCTAACGGCGGGTCGTGCTTAACAAGCGGTAAACGGCGTGAGTACAGTGCGCGCAACCTGTATCAGGAGCGCGAATAATGGTTCTCACGCCCGTCGCCCTCGAGTCGATCCGGACCCTGTGCATCGGACTGGCGCTGTCCGGCCTGATCGCCAGCGCCTTCGAGCTGTTCGCGGCGCGGCGGGCGAGCTTCAGCCTGCTGGAGCGCGGCGGCCTGCCGGCGGTGGCCGCCCTGCCGATGCTGGCTTTCTCGGCGCCGTTCATCATCCTGCGCAACACGGTGCGAGGCCGGCGGATCGAGGGGCGTCCGATCCCGTTCGTGATGCTGGCGACGGTCATCGCGTGCGGCTGGAGCCTGCTCTCGGGCCGTGTCGCCCTCGACCTCGCCGCGATGCTGGTGGGCGCCTGAGCGGGCTCAGGGCTCGGCGGTGGCCACCTGCGCGGTGCCGTCCTTGCCCTCCAGGGACACCCAGGCCGCGCCGTCCTGGCCGGCCCGCTTGATGAAGTTGTAGCCGGTGCGGCGCCAGGAGCGGATCGCGTCGGTCTTGTTGTCGAGGATGAAGTCGCCGCGGTCGGTCCGGACCGTCAGCACCGCGTGGCCCTCGTTGGTCTCGTCGATCACCACGGTCATCAGCAGGGCGCGCCGCGGCAGGCCGCGCTCCACCAGCATCCGCCGCTTCAGCAGCTGGTAATCCTCGCAATCGCCGAACCCGTCATCCGGGAAGTCCCAGCGGTCGACGACGCCCCAGTGCGCCTGATCGGTGATCGGCCGGATGCGCGCGTTCACGCGGCGGTTGACGCTCTGGAGGGTTCGCCACACCGCCACGGACAGCGGGATCTCGGCCGGCTCGGCCGTGTCGACCGTGCATTCCTGGGGTGTGCGGGTGCAGAAATCCGTCCAGCCGGCGATCGCCCGCACCGTCCCGGTCGGTTCGGCGGCGGTCACCTGATCCGGCAGGACCAGCCGCGCGTGGGCGTGGGTCGTGGCTCCGCCCATCGCGAGGATCGTGCCCAGCAGGGCGAAACTGGCCGCCTGCCGCGCCCGGCACGCCGCGTGCGTCCACCCGCGCCATCGCAGCGGGCCGAAGACCTGACACGAGATACCGCCATCCGCGTGCCGCATGGTTCAAGCCCCCGCCGCCCGATGATGACGGAAGGGTGACACGGCCACGTGCGACGCACAATGGGTCAGGGCAAGGTCGATAACGCGCGGGGAGCCGTATCGGTTCCGATTTAAGAGAGTGTTGCATCCGCGGAGCTCGGCGAGAACGCATGCGCTCAGGGAATAGCCGCTCTGCGCCCTCTCGGAAGGCCTTGATTCAGGTCAGCTTTGCCGGCTTCTCAGAACGGCTCGCGCGGCGGATTCGCGGCGGGCCCGATCGAAGCGCGTGAAGCCGGCCAGCCCGTCGCGGACTGGGCCGCGCCCCAGGAAAGGACCCGCAATGCAGCCCGCCATCCAGCAGGTGATCAGAGCGCTCGCCGAGGATGGTCGGGCCGGCGCGATCAATATCGCGGAGCACGCGGTCGATTCCTATCTCGCCGACGCGCCGAGCGAGGGCGACAGGGCGCTGTCGCGGGACATCCTGGTGCGGGATCTCGCTAGCCTCCGGGGCGTCGCCCCGCATCTCGCGGCCTTCATCGGCCGGGTCGAGTCCTACGTGGCGAGCCTCGCCCGGCCGTCCCTGAGCCGGGCGGCCTGAAGCCGCGTCACCGGTTGGCGGTCGTGACCGGCGAGGTGACGCCGCCGAGGGAGACCCAGGCGACGGCGTCCTGGCTCTCGCGCTTGATGAACACGTAGCCGGTCTTGTGCCAGGGCAGGATCGCGCTGGTCTTGTTGTCGAGCACCAGATCGCCCCGGTCGGTGATCAGGGTCAGCACGGCGTGGCCCTCGCCTTTCTCGTCGATCACCACGGTCATGCGCATCGCCCGTCGCGGTAGGCCGGCCTCGGCCAGCAGGTGGCGCTTGAGCAGCTGGAAGTCCTCGCAGTCGCCGATGCCGTCCTCGGCCAGGTCCCAGCGGTCGGCCACGTGCAGGTGGTCCTGGTCGGTCATCGGCTCGACCGCCTTGTTGACCCGCCGGTTCACCGACACGATCGTCGCCCAGGTCGCCGGCGTCAGGCTGATCCGGGCCGGCTCGCCCCGGTCCAGTGCGCACTCCGCCGCGTAGGTCTGGCAGAACGTCACCCACGCCGCGATCGGCTTGGCGTCGCCCAGGATCTTGGCGCCCACGTCCGCGGGCAGGCTCGCCAGCGTCTGCGCCTGAACCGGAGCGGCGAGGCCGAGCAGCGTCGCCGCTCCGACCAGCATCCCCCGAACCGTCCTGAGAAGCCCCGCGCCCATCGAACCCGTCCCCGTTGTTGAGGACAGGATTGCGCCGCAGAGCCTCCGCGGCGCTGAAGCGGATGCGCGCAATTTTATCGATCCGCCGGTGCGGGCCCGGTCACGCGCGACAGCGTCGACGGGAGGCTTGAGAACCCCCGTAAATCGCTGGCTTCGGCTTCGGAAACCGGAAACCTTGAGGGTTCGTCACCCGCGGACCTGAGCCGTCAGGTGCGCCGCCGTCTTTGCGAGCAGCACGAGGCGACCCAGGACTGCGCCACGCCGACCGATGTCGCGCTGCCCTGGGTCGCCTCGCTGCGCGCGCGATGACGGGGCGGGAACGCTCACCCCGCCGTCTGGTCGAGCTTGCGCTCGGCCTCGCCCTTCAGCTCCGGGAAGTCCGCCTGCGTGTACGCGCGGCCCCGGTGCGGGTCCTCGGTGATGCCCTCGTGCTCCAGGCGGCGCAGCTGCACCCGCCGGATCTTGCCCGAGATCGTCTTGGGCAGGTCGGTGACGAACTCGAGCCCGCGCAGGCGCTTGAAGGTCGCGAGCCGGGCGTTGGTGAAGCGGAAGATGTCGAGCGCCGTCTCGGGCCCCGGGCTGGCTCCGGCCACGAGGGACACGTAGGCCTTCGGGATGGTGTGGCGCATCGGATCGGGCACCGGCACCACGGCCGCCTCGGCCACGGCCGGGTGCTCGATCAGCACGCTCTCCAGCTCGAAGGGGCTGATCCGGTAGCCCGACGACTTGAACACGTCGTCGGCGCGGCCCACGAACGTGTAGCAGCCCTGCTCGTCCACGAAGGCGACGTCGCCGGTGTGGTAGAGGTCACCCTCCGCCCCCGATAGGCGGCCCTGGCCGTCGTCGTAGCCCTGCATCAGGCCGGCGGGGCGGTGGGCCCCGAGTTCGAGGCAGACCTCGCCCTCCGCGGCCGGCTGGCCGTCGAGGTCGAGGACGCGCACCCGGTAGCCCGGGAGGGGCCGCCCCAGGGCGCCCGGCACCACCGGCTGCCCCGGCGTGTTGGCCATGAGCGCGGTGGTCTCGGTCTGGCCGTAGCCGTCGCGGATCGTGAGGCCCCAGGCGGTCTTCACGCGCTCGATCACCTCGGGATTCAAGGGCTCGCCCGCCGCGCAGACCTCGCGCAGGGCGAGACGCTTCCCGGTCAGGTCCTCCTGGATGATCATCCGCCAGACGGTCGGCGGCGCGCAGAGCGTGGTGGCGCCGGTGCGCTCCAGCTGCGCCAGCAGCGCGGCCGCGTTGAACGGCGCCTGGTTGATCACCAGGATCGTCGCCCCGGCGTTCCAGGGCGCGAAGAGCGAGGACCACGCGTGCTTCGCCCAGCCCGGCGAGGAGACGTTGCAGTGCACGTCCCCCGGCTGCAGCCCGAGCCAGTACATCGTCGAGAGCGCCCCCACCGGGTAGGAGCGGTGGCTGTGGCGCACCAGCTTCGGCTTCGCCGTGGTGCCGGAGGTGAAGTAGAGGAGCAGCGGGTCGTCGGCGCCGGTGGGACCGTCGGGCGCGAAGGTCTCGGCCGCCCCGAACGCGTCGTCGTAGGCCGCCCAGCCCTCCGTCGGAGCCCCGGTGACGAGGCGGACGGCGCCGCCCGTGTCGAGGCCGGCGAACCGCGCGATCTGCTCCGGTCCGGCCACGATCGCGCGCGGGCGCCCGCGGGCGAGGCGGTCGGCGAGCTCGTCGGCGGTGAGCAGCGTGGTCGCCGGGATGACCACCGCGCCGAGCTTCATCGCGGCCAGCATGGTCTCCCACAGGGCCGGCACGTTGCCGAGCAGCAGGAGCAGGTGGTCGCCGCGCTTCAGGCCCAGCTGCCGCAGGTGGTTGGCCACCTGGTCGGAGCGGCGGGCGAGCTCGCCGAAGGTGAGGCTCTGCTCGGCCCCGCTGCCGGCCTCGACGATCCGCAGGGCGGCGCGGTCGCGGCTCTCGGGACCCGCGAGGACGGCGTCGAACCAGTCGAGCGCCCAGTTGAACGGCACCGGGTCCGGCCACGCGAAGGCCGAGACGGCGGCGGCGTAGTCGGTGCGATGGGCCAGCAGAAGGTCGCGGGCCTCCCGGAAGCTCGGCATGGTCGTTCCCCTCCCCGTCTCATAGTCTTGCTTCCCGCCCCCTCCACCGGGGCGGGCCGCGTTCAGGTGTTCTCGAACCGGGGCGGCCGCTTCTCCACGAAGGCGGCCATGCCCTCCTTCTGGTCCTTGGTGGCGAACATCGCGTGGAAGACCCGCCGCTCGAACCGGATCCCCTCGGTCAGCGTGGTCTCGTAGGACCGGTTGACCGCCTCCTTGGTCATCATGGCGATCGGCAGCGACATCGACGCGATCGTCTCGGCCGCCTTCAGCGCCTCGTCGAGGAGCTGGTCCGCGGCGATCACCCGCGAGACGAGGCCGGCGCGCTCGGCCTCGGCGGCGTCCATCATCCGGCCGGTCAGGCACATCTCCATGGCCTTGGCCTTGCCGACGAAGCGGGTCAGCCGCTGGCTGCCGCCGATCCCCGGCATCACGCCGAGCTTGATCTCGGGCTGGCCGAACTGCGCCGTGTCGGCCGCCAGGATGATGTCGCACATCATGGCGAGCTCGCAGCCGCCGCCCAGCGCGTAGCCCGCCACCGCGGCGATGATCGGCTTGCGCACCGCGACGAAGCGGTCCCAGTCGGCGAACCGGTCGCCGGCGTACATCTCCGCGTAGGTGGCGTGCTGCATCTCCTTGATGTCGGCGCCGGCCGCGAAGGCCTTGGCCGAGCCGGTGAGGACGATGCAGCCGATCCCCGGATCGGCATCGGCCTCGGTGGCCGCCCGGATCACCTCCCGGGTGAGCTGCGCGTTGAGGGCGTTCAGCGCCTTCGGCCGGTTGAGGGTGATCAGCAGGACGCGCCCGCGCGTCTCCGTCAGGATCGTCTCGTACGTGTCGCTCACGACTCGCCTCCCTGCCCGCGGAGCATACGGATGATCGCGGAAAAGTCCTCTCCCCCGTGGCCCGCGCTCTCGAACAATCCGTAGATCTGCGCCGCCTCGGCACCGAGCGGCGTCGCGGCGCCGGAGGCGAGTGCCGCGGCCTGGGCGAGCCGGAGGTCCTTGAGCATCAGCGCGGCGGCGAAGCCCGGCTTGTAGCCGTTGTTGGCCGGCGAGGTCGGCACCGGTCCCGGCACCGGGCAGTAGGTGGTCAGCGACCAGCACTGTCCCGAGGAGACCGAGGCCACGTCGTAGAGCGCCTGGTGCGACAGCCCGAGCTTCTCGCCGAGCGCGAAGGCCTCGCTGACGCCGATCATCGAGATGCCGAGGATCATGTTGTTGCAGATCTTGGCCGCCTGCCCGGCGCCGGCATCGCCGCAATGGAACACGTTCTTGCCCATCGCCTTGAGCAGTGGCTCGGCCCGCGAGAACGCCGCCGCGGCGCCGCCCGCCATGAAGGTCAGCGTCCCGGCCTTGGCGCCGCCGGTCCCGCCGGAGACCGGCGCGTCGACCGACAGGCAGCCCCGCGCCTCCGCGAGGGCGTGGGCCCTGTGGGCGCTCTCCACGTCGACCGTCGAGGAATCGATCAGCAGCGTGCCGGCGGGCAGCGCCTCGGCGAGCCGCGTCCAGACTTCGACCACGTGCCGCCCGGCGGGCAGCATGGTGATCACGACATCCGCCCCTTCGGCCGCCTCCAGGGCCGAGCCCGCGACCGCGATCCCCTCGGCGCGCGCCGCCTCCAGCGAGGCCGGCACCAGATCGAAGCCGCGCACCGTATGGCCCACCTTCACGAGGTTGGCCGCCATGGGCCCGCCCATGTTGCCGAGACCGATGAACCCGATGGTCTGCGCCATCCTGCTTCTCCCTGCTCTCCTCGCGCACCCTCACCTCGACGGCAGGCCCCGTCGGTCTGCACCGAGCGCGACACGCCCCCTCTCCCGTGCGGGAGAGGGTCGGGGTGAGGGATACGCCCTCTCCGGAAAAACCTGGTCCCTCACCCTGTCCCGCTCCCGCACGGGAGAGGGGACCCGCGCTCCGAAGGGATCCGGAGGCGCCCTTGAAGCGATGCGGGGACGCGCGATCTCACATCACACCGGCCCCGTGCGGGCGTCCGAGAAAACCGGCTCGGCCCGCTTCTCCAGCCAGTGGGCGATCCGCGCCGGATCGACCGCGTCGAGGGTCGGCGGGTTCCAGCGCGGGTGCTTGTCCTTGTCGATCACCGCGGCGCGGATCCCCTCGCGGAAATCGCCCTCCTCCAGCAGGGCCAGCGACGCGTGGTACTCGCGTTCCAGGCAGGCCTCCAGGTTCGGGGCACCGCGACCGAGCCGCAGCAGGCACAGCGTCAGGACGAGGCTCGACGGCGCCTTGGTCAGCAGGGTCTTCCGGGTCGCGGCCGCGAAGCCCGAGCCGTCCGCGTCGAGGGCGGACAGGATCTCGTCGACCATGTCGAAGGCGAAGCAGCGATCGATCAGGGCCCGGTGTTCCGCCAGCGGCGGCGGGCCCGGATCCTGCGCGAACCGGGCGATCGCGTCCCGCACGCCGTCGTGCCCGGCATCCGGATCGAGCGCCACGAGGGCGTCGATCAGGTCCGGCAGCCCGGCGGACGGCACCTGGGCGTCGGCCAGCCGGCAGAGCATCGCGTCGGCGGCACCGACCGGCTCGCCGGTCAGGCCGAGATAGGTGCCGAGCTCCCCGGGAGCCCGGGGCAGCAGCCACGTGCCGCCGACATCCGGCAGGTAGCCGATGCCGGTCTCCGGCATGGCGACGCGGGAGCGCTCGGTGACGATGCGGTGGGCGGCATGGCCGGCGAGCCCGACGCCGCCGCCCATGGTGATGCCGTCCATCACCGCCACGAACGGCTTCTCGTAATCGGCGATCCGGGCATCGAGCCGGTACTCGTCGCGCCAGAAGGCCTCGGCGAAGGCGGTGCCCTGGCTTTCGTACAGGCCGCGCAGATCGCCGCCCGCGCACAGGCCGCGCTCCCCCTCGCCGGTGAGCAGCACCGCGGCGATGCCGGGATCGGCGGAGAACTGGTCGAGGGCCCGGTCGATCGCCAGGACCATGCCGTGTGTCAGGGCGTTCAGGGCCTTCGGTCGGTCGAGGCGCAGGCGCCCAAGGGCGCCGACCCGCTCGACGATCACGTCGGTCATCGGCGCCCCCCGGTCAGCCCGCGGGCGATGATCAGCCGCATGATCTCGTTCGTGCCTTCGAGGATCTGATGCACGCGCAGGTCCCGGACGATCTTCTCCACGCCGTACTCGGCGAGGTAGCCGTAGCCGCCGTGCAGCTGGAGCGCCTGGTTGGCCACGTCAAAGGCCGCGTCGGTGACGTGGCGCTTGGCCATGGCGCAGAGCTGCGTCGCGGCCGGGTCCTTCGCGTCGAGCGCGGCGGCCGCGTGGCGCAGGAAGGTGCGCGACACCTCCAGGCTGGTCGCCATGTCGGCGAGCCGGAACTGCAGCGCCTGGAAGTCGGTGAGCTTCGCCCCGAAGGCGCGCCGGTCGCCCATGTAGGCGAGCGCCTTGTCGAGGGCCGCCTGCGCGCCGCCGAGCGAGCAGGCCGCGATGTTGAGCCGACCCCCGTCGAGACCGCTCATGGCGATCTTGAAGCCCTGGCCCTCGGCGCCGAGACGGTTCGCCACCGGCACGCGGCAGCCGTCGAAGCGCACGGCGCGGGTCGGCTGGGCGTTCCAGCCCATCTTGCGCTCGTCGGCCCCGAAGGACAGGCCGGGCGTGCCCTTCTCGACCACGACCGCCGAGATGCCCGCCGGGCCGGCCGCGCCGGTGCGGACCATGCAGACGTAGAGGTCGCTGGCGCCGGCGCCGGAGATGAACTGCTTCTCGCCGGTGAGCACGTAATGGTCGCCGTCCCGCTCGGCGCGGGTGCGGAGCGCCGCCGCGTCGGAGCCGGAGCCCGGCTCGGTCAGGCAGTAGCTGGCGATGCGCTCCATGCCCATGAGCGACGGCAGCCAGCGCTGGCGCTGATCGTCGCCGCCGTAGGCGTCGATCATCCAGGCGCACATGTTGTGGATCGACAGGAACGCCGCCACGGTCGGGCAGCCGGTGCTGAGCGCCTCGAAGATCAGGGTCGCGTCGAGGCGCGACAGGCCCGACCCGCCGACATCCTCGCGGACGTAGATACCCGCCATGCCGAGGGCAGCGGCCGCCCGCAGGGTCTCGACCGGGAAGGTCTTGTCCCGGTCCCAGTCGAGGGCGTGCGGCGCGACGTGCTCGGCCGCGAAGCCGAGGGCCATCTCGCGGATCGCGGTCCGGTCCTCGTCGAGCCCGAAAATCATGAACGCTTCCTCTGATTCGCCACTCAACCGCGCGAGGCTTGCACCTCCGCCGCATGAGTCGCGAGGTGCCCCCTCTCCCGAACGGGAGAGGGGACCCGCCCCCAACCTTGAGCCGTCTTGCTCTACCGCATCGTCGGGATGGAGAACTCCGCCCCGCTCTTGATGCCGCTCGGCCAGCGCTGCGTCACGGTCTTGGTCTTCGTGTAGAAGCGGATCGAGTCCGGCCCGTGCTGGTTCAGGTCGCCGAAGCCGGAGCGCTTCCAGCCGCCGAAGGTGTGGTAGGCGATCGGGACCGGGATCGGCACGTTCACGCCGACCATGCCGACGTTGACCCGGGCGGTGAAGTCGCGGGCCGCGTCGCCGTCCTGGGTGAAGATCGCGACGCCGTTGCCGTACTGGTGGGTCGAGGGCAGCGCCAGCGCCTCCTCGTAATCCCTGGCCCGCACCACCGAGAGCACGGGGCCGAAGATCTCCTCCTTGTAGATCGTCATGTCGGGCGTCACGCGGTCGAACAGCGAGCCGCCCATGTAGAAGCCGTTCTCGTAGCCCTGGAGCTTGAAGCCGCGGCCGTCGACGGCGAGCTGCGCGCCCTCGGCGACGCCCTTGTCGATGTAGCTCGCGACCTTCTGCACCGCTTCCGCGGTGACCAGCGGGCCGTAATCGGCCGAGCCGTCGTGCGACGGGCCGATCTTGAGCGACTCGACCCGCGGGATCAGCCGCTCCATCAGGCGGTCGGCGGTCTGCTCGCCCACCGGCACCGCCACCGAGATCGCCATGCAGCGCTCGCCGGCCGAGCCGTAGCCGGCGCCGATCAGCGCGTCGACCGCCTGGCCCATATCGGCGTCCGGCATGATGATCATGTGGTTCTTGGCGCCGCCGAAGCACTGGGCGCGCTTCCCCGTCTGGGCGGAGCGGACGTAGATGTACTCGGCGATGTGCGAGGAGCCGACGAAGCCCACCGCCTTGATGTCCTCGTCGTCGAGGATGGCGTCGACCGCCTCCTTGTCGCCGTTGACGACGTTGAGGATGCCCGGCGGCAGGCCGGCCTCCAGGAAGATCTCGGCGATGCGGATCGGCACGCTCGGGTCGCGCTCGGACGGCTTCAGGATGAAGGCGTTGCCGCAGGCGATCGCCGGGGCGCATTTCCACAGCGGGATCATGGCCGGGAAGTTGAACGGCGTGATGCCGGCGACGACGCCCAGCGGCTGGCGCAGGGAGTAGACGTCGATCCCGGGGCCCGCCCCTTCCGTGTACTCGCCCTTGAGCAGGTGCGGGATGCCGCAGGCGAACTCCACGACCTCGACGCCGCGCTGAATGTCGCCCTTGGCGTCCGGCACAGTCTTGCCGTGCTCGGAGGCGAGGAGCTCGGCCAGCGCGTCGTTCTCGCCGCGGATCAGCTCTAGGAAGCGCATCATCACGCGGGCGCGCTTCTGCGGGTTGGTCGCCGCCCAGGCCGGCTGGGCCGCCTTGGCGTTCTCGACGGCGGCGCGGAGCTCCGCCTTGCTGGCCAGCGCGACCTTGGCCTGGACCTCGCCGGTCGAGGGATGGAAGACGTCGGCGAACCGCCCGCTCTCGCCGCCGACGTTCTGGCCGCCGATGTAGTGCCCGATCGTGCGCATGTGCGCCTCCCTGTGATGTGGCGTTCGATTTTGGCGAACCCTATCAGGATCGCTTGAGCGATAAAGCCGGATGCGCTTACAGCCGTCGTGCATCGATGCACAGCGAGGGTGCGGCCATGGCCAGGACGGGGCCCAACTGGGACGACCTCCGCTTCTTCCTCGCGGTGGCGCGGACGGGAACGCTGAGCGCCGCCGGGGCCCGCACCGGCACCGAGCACACCACGGTCGGGCGCCGGATCCGCGCCCTGGAGGAAGGGCTCGGCGCCCGGCTGTTCCACCGCAGCAACCTCGGCTACGCGCTCACCGAGGACGGCGCGAACCTGCTCGGCGTCGCCGAGGCCATGGAGAGCGCGTTCCTCTCGGCGAGCGCCGCCACGGAGGCCGCCCAGGCGGTCTCCGGCACGGTCCGGATCGGCGCGCCGGACGGGTTCGGCAGCGTGTTCCTCGCCCCCCGGATGCACCGGCTCACCGCCCGCCACCCGGGCCTGGAGGTCGAGATCATGGCGACCGCCCGGATCTTCAGCCTGTCGAAGCGCGAGGCCGACATCGTCATCAGCCTCTCCGGCCCGCAGCAGGCGCGTGTGGTGGCGCGCCGCCTGACCGATTACCGGCTGCTCGTCTACGCGTCCGAGTCCTACCTCGCGGGGGCCGGTCCGATCGCGGAGGTCGGGGACCTCTCAGGGCACCCCTTCGTCGGCTACATCGAGGACATGCTGTTCACGCGCGAGCTGAACTACCTCGGCGCCCTGGGTCCGCCGGTCTCCGCGCGGCTGCGCTCCACCAACCTCCTGGCCCAGGTCCACGCGACGCTCGGCGGCGCCGGCCTCTGCGTGCTGCCGGCCTTCATCGCGGCGGCCCATCCGGGCCTCGTGCCGGTGCTGCCCGGGGCGGTGTCCCTGACCCGCTCATTCCACATGCACATCCACGAGGATCACCGGAAGGCGGCCCATATCCGCGCGGTGGCGGGGTTCATCGCGGGCGAGGTGGAGGCCGCCGCCGGCCTGTTCGCCGGACCGGCAGTGTAAGCGCCGGCAGTTTCGCCCGGCGGGCGCAGGTCCTAAGATCACCGTCCCGGCCGACCAGCAGAGGCGCCGGGTGGGAGAAGCAAGAGAATGGTCGCCTCGATCGCCCTGCCCCGGCTGATGCGCGTCGGCGCCGGCGCCTCGCGGCTCCTGCCGGAGGTGCTCGGCCAGCTCGGCCTGTCGCGGCCCTTCGTGGTCACCGATCCCTACCTCGCCGGCAGCGGCCGCACCGACACGCTGCTGGAGCGGCTCACCAAGGCGGGCGCGCGGGCCACGATCTTCTCCGAGACCGTGCCGGATCCGACCGTCGCCTCCGTGGAGGCGGCGCTGGCGGCCCTCCAGGCGGGCGATTTTGACTGCGTGGTCGGCTTCGGCGGCGGCAGCCCGATGGACACCGCCAAGGCGGTGGCGGTGCTCGCCCGCCACGGCGGCCACATGCGCGACTACAAGGCGCCGCGCCAGCAGGACGAGCCCGGCCTGCCGATTGTGGCGATCCCGACCACCGCCGGCACCGGCTCGGAGGCGACCCGCTTCACCATCGTGACCGACGAGACCTCGGACGAGAAGATGCTCTGCATCGGCCTCGCCTACCTGCCGGTGGCGGCCTTGGTCGATTACGAGCTGACGCTCACCAAGCCCAAGCGGCTCACCGCCGATACCGGGATCGACGCCCTGACCCACGCGATCGAGGCCTACGTCTCGCGCAAGTCGAACCTGTTCTCGGACGGGCTGGCGCTGCAGGCGATGCGGCTGATCGCCCCGAACCTGCGCCGGGTCTGGACCGATCCCGGCGACCGGGCGGCGCGCGAGGCGATGATGCTCGGCGCCACCCAGGCGGGCATCGCGTTCTCGAACGCCTCGGTGGCGCTCGTCCACGGCATGAGCCGGCCGATCGGCGCGCATTTCCACGTGGCGCACGGGCTCTCGAACGCGATGCTGCTGCCGGCGGTCACGGCCTTCTCGGCCCCGGCCGCGATCGACCGCTACGCCGCCTGCGCCCGCGCCATGAAGATCGCCGGCCCGGACACCGACGACCGCTCGGCGGTGTCGGCCCTGGTGACCGAGCTCGAGGCGCTGAATGACGACCTCGACGTGCCGGGGCCGCAGGAATACGGCATCGACCCGGCCCGCTGGGAGGCGCTGCTCCCCACCATGGCGGCCCAGGCGCTGGCCTCCGGCTCCCCGGCCAACAACCCGGTGGAGCCCAGTGCCGACGAGATCGTGGCGCTGTACCGGCGCGTCTGGGCGGGGTGACGACGGCGTCCCATCGGCGGACCGTGAGCGCCGTCGTCCGTGCGAGCGGAGCGAAGCAATCCAGCAGCGCTACGCTCTCCACGGTCGCGCAGCCTGGGTCGCTGCGCGCGCGATGACGGGGCGACCTACTTCGCCGCCGTCAACGGGCAGCCGCTCTCGGCCGCGGTGGCGAAGGCCTCCTTGCCGGGGATGGTCGAGATCAGCTTGTAGAGGTCCCACGGACCCTTCGACTCGGCCGGCTTCTTGACCTCGAACAGGTACATGTCGTGGACCATGCGGCCGTTCGGCTGCACGATCCCGCCATGGGCGAAGACGTCGTCCACCGGCAGCTCCTTGAGCTTGGCGTTGACCGCGTCGGTCTCGTCGGTGCCGGCCGCCTTGACGGCCTTCAGGTAGGACAGGACCGCCGAGTAGGTGCCGGCCTGGATCATGTTGGGCATCCGGCCGGTGCGCTTCATGTAGCGCTGGCCGAAGGCGCGGGTCTCGTCGTTGGCGTCCCAGTACCAGCCCTCGGTGAGCGTCAGGCCCTGGGCGACCTTGAGGCCGAGCCCGTGCACCTCCGAGAGGGTGAACAGCAGGGCCGCGAGCTTCTGGCCGCCCTCGACGATGCCGTACTCGGCCGCCTGCTTGATCGCGTTCGAGGTGTCGAGGCCGGCATTGGCGAGCCCGATCACCTTGGCCTTCGAGCCCTGCGCCTGGAGCAGGAACGACGAGAAGTCCTGGTTCGAGAGCGGGTGCCGGACGCTGCCCAGCACCTTGCCGCCGTTGGCGAGCACGACCTTGCTGGTGTCGGCCTCCAGCGCCGAACCGAAGGCGTAGTCGGCGGTGAGGAAGAACCACGTGTTGCCGCCCGCCCGGGTCAGCGCGCCGCCGGTGCCCACCGCCAGCGCCCGCGTGTCGAACGCCCAGTGGTAGCCGTAGGGCGAGCACGCCTTGCCGGTGAGGTCGCTGGTCGCGGCCCCGGTGGTGATGGTGATCTTCTTCTTCTCCTTGGACAGGCCCTGGACCGCCAGCGCCACCGAGGAGGTGGTCAGCTCCATGATCGCGTCGACATTGTCGCGGTCGTACCATTGCCGGGCGATCGCCGAGGCGATGTCGGGCTTGTTCTGGTGGTCGGCCGTGAGGATCTCAATCGGCACGCTGCCGATCTTGCCGCCCATGTCCTCCACCGCCATCCGGGCCGCCTCGACCGAGCCCTGGCCGCCGTACTCGGCGTAGAGGCCGGACTGGTCGTTGAGGACGCCGATCCGTATCGCGTTGTCCGAGAAGCTTCCTTGCGCGGCCGCCGGAGCGGAGCCGAGCGCGGTCCCCGCGAGAGCGGCCGCCATCACCGCGCCGCCGATTGTCCTGATCATGTCTCCCCCCGGTTCGCCCGAGTGCCCGCTTCTGAGGCGGTTCCGGCGGCACGATAGGGGACGACCCGGCGCCGCGCCACGGCCGAGGTCGGGCCGAGGCTGAAGGATTCCGCGGATTGTGACGCGATTCCGGTCGCCCCGTTTCCGGACCGGCGACAACGGCAGAGGTTATAATACCTTAACCATAATTACACGAATCCCCGCGCAGGTTCCGGTCATGGACGGCAATCCGGCCGTCTCCGGCGCGTGGCGATGCGATGAACCCAGCCCGTTTCGCCGTCCTCGGTATCGCCCTCGCGGCGGGGACCGGGGCGGCCTTCCTGATGAGCGGCGGCGACCCGCCACCGCCGCCGCCGCCGCCGAAGGCCGAGGCGCCGCCGCAGCCGACGACCGACGTGCTCGTGGCCGCCATCGACATGCCGATGGGCCAGGTGCTCCGGGCCGCGGACCTGCGCTGGCAGCCCTGGCCGGACGGCGCCGTGGCCAACGGCTACATGACCCGTACGATCAACCCCAAGGCCCTCGAGGAGACCGTGGGCGCGTCCGTGCGCTCGGGATTCCTGACGGGCGAGCCGATCCGCGCGCAGAAGCTGGTGCGCCCGGAGAGCGGGTTCATGGCGGCGATCCTGTCGCCCGGCATGCGCGCGGTCGCCATCGTCACCGACAGCCGCGGCACCAACTCGGCCGGCGGCTTCATCCTGCCGAACGACCGAGTCGACGTGATCCGCACCTTCCGCGACGAGTCCAATTCGCGGGCCAACAACAGCGACGTGCAGCTCTCCCAGACGATCCTGACCGACATCCGCGTCCTGGCGATCGGTCAGCTGGTCCAAGAGAAGAACGGCACCAACGTCGTCACCGGCGAGACCGCGACGCTGGCGGTCACGCCCGCGCAGGCCGAGACCCTGGCCCTCGCCCAGAAGGTCGGCGCCCTGACCCTGTCCCTGCGCAGCCTCGCCGATGCCGGGCGCCCGCCCGAAGCCACGCCGCTGGCCGACGCGCCCGCCGCGCAGATGCCCGAACCCGCCCTGACCGTGGTGCGCTTCGGCGTCGCGCGGCAGCAGACGCCGTGACCGCCATGACCGCTCCGCTGCCCGCCTCCCTGCCCGCCACGCTGCCCGACGCCCGCCCGCTGCGGCGCCCTGACCGCGGCCCGCGCCGCCGCTCGGCCGGCGCCCTCGCCCTGCTGGCCGCCCTGACCGGGCCGGCCCCCGCCCAGGACCGCCAGACCTTCGGTCCCGCACCGGTGCTGACGGTCGGGGCCGCGGAAGCCAACGCGACCCGCCGGGTCGAGCTGACCGCGGGCCGCTCCGTCATCGTCGACCTGCCGCGGGACGCCAAGGAGGTGTTCGTGGCCAACCCCGCGGTGGCCAACGCGGTGGTCCGCTCGACCCGCAAGGTCTTCGTGATCGGCATGGCCGACGGCGCGACCTCGATCTTCATCATGGATGCCGAGGGGCGCCAGATCGCCGCCCTCGACGTGACGGTGGCGCGGGACCTCAACCTCGGGACCCTGCGCGAGCTGCTCAACCAGAGCATCCCGGGCGGCCGTTTCGACGTGCGCTCCTCGGGCGCGTCGGTGCTCCTGTCGGGCTCGGTCAACTCCTCGGCGGACGCGCAGCAGGCGATCGACATCGCCAACGCCTTCGTGGGTCTGGGCGGCGGCGGGGCCGCCGGGCCGGCGGGCGCGGCGAGCGGCGGCGTCGCCGCCGGGTCGCGGGGCGCGGTGATCAACAACCTCACGATCCGCAACAAGGATCAGGTGATGCTCCGCGTCACCGTGGTGGAGGTGTCCCGCAACGTCGTGAAGCAGTTCGGGATCAACATGGCCGGCAATTGGTCGGCGCTGAACCCGGTCGGGAACCTGGGCCAGGCGCTCGTGAACGGCGGGACCGCGGCGGCCACGCAGGTGCCGGCGATGAACCCGAACGTGCTCACCAACAACCTGCCCTTCCCGATCAACACGAACACGCCGAGCGGGAATCTGATCCAGGCCTCCGTGCAGGGGGGCGGCTTCTCGCTCCAGGCGACCCTGAAGGCGTTCGAGCAGGCCGGCGTCTCGCGCATCCTGGCCGAGCCGACGCTGACCGCCATCTCGGGCGAGGCCGCCAAGTTCCTGGCCGGCGGCGAGTTCGCGGTCCCGGCCTCAGCGACCTGCGCGGTCGGCGGCGTCTGCTCGCCCGGCATCACCTACAAGCCCTACGGCGTCGCCCTGTCGTTCACCCCGACGGTGCTGGCCGACAACCGGATCTCGATCCGCGTCGCCACGGACGTGACCGAGATCGATCCGCAGCAGAGCTTCAGCTACGTCATCGGCAACACCTCGGTCGCGGTGCCGGGCACCCGGGTGCGCCGGTCCGAGACCACCGTCGAGCTGCCCTCCGGCGGCGTGATGATGACCGCCGGCCTAATCCAGCAGTTCAACAAGCAGGCGATCGCCGGCCTGCCCGGCCTGATCAACCTCCCGATCCTCGGCGCGCTGTTCCGCTCCCGCGATTACCAGCGCCAGGAGACCGAGCTGATGATCATGTGCACGCCCTACATCGCCCGGCCGATGGAGCCGAAGCAGGTCAGCCGGCCCGACGACAACTTCGTCGACGCCAGCGACGGCCAGACCGTGCTGCTCGGCCAGATCAACCGCATCTACGGCAAGGTCGCCCCGCCCGGCGCGACCGCCGCGGCGCCGCTCGGCCGCACCTACCGCGGCCGCGTCGGCTTCATCGTCGAGTAGCGCCCCGCCGCGCCTTCAGGATCGGACCCATGACCGGACGTCACACGCCCGCCCTGCCCCGCCGCGCCGCGAGCGTGCTCGCCGCCTGCGCGCTGGGCGCCCTCGCGGCGGCCTGCAAGAGCGATCCCGCCACGACCGGCGGCATCGACCTGACGGATTACCGCGCGCGCCACCCGATCGTGCTGACCGACGGGCCCCGCACCCTCGACGTGTTCCCCACCGGCACGGGGCATCTGGACCCGCGCCAGGCGACCGACGTCGACGCCTTCATGCTGGAATACCGCCGCTACGGTCGCGGAGCCCTGCTGATGCAGGTGCCCCAGGGCGTCCCGCCCGACCAGGTCGCCGCCGTGCAGCGGACCGCGTCGGTGCTCGGCCGGCTCGGCACCCAGAACGGCGTCAACGCCCGCGAGATCAGCGTCACCGCCTACGCGGTGGCCGCACCGACCCTCGCTTCGCCGATCCGGCTGAGCTTCCAGCGCATGCAGGCCAAGGTGGCCGACGCCTGCGGCCTCTGGCCCCAGGACCTCGGGACCAGCAATTTCACGACCGACTACAACAACCGGCCGAACTGGAATCTGGGCTGCGCCACGCAGTCCAACGTCGCCGCCCAGGTCGCCGACCCGGTCGACCTCGTGCGCGGCCGGCCCGAGGGCCGCATCGACACGGTCAAGCGGGTCCGGGACATTGGCCAGTTGCGGGATGGCAAGGATCCGTCAACCACATGGCGGCAAGATGGGCAGACCGCCGTGAAGTCCCAGGTCACGAACTGAGACAGCCGGCGCCGGGGATGGGCAGCCCCGCCGCCGCCTGCAACGCCGCGCCCCGCACGCGAACCCGAAAGCGCCGTCATGGCAGAGCTGTCCGAGACAACCGAGCGCACGATCGCCCCGGTGCCCCGGATCACCATCCAGGCATTCTGCGAGACCGGCGAGACCGCGGCGATGATCGAGGGCGCCGCCCTCGATCGGCGCATGCAGAAGGCGCAGGTCAAGGTCCGGATGGGCGGCGGGGCCGCCGCGATCGAGGCCTACCGGCACGCGCCGACGCCCAACGTCATCATCATCGAGGTCCAGGGCGCGCGCTCGAAGCCGATCGAGTGCCTCGACGCCCTGGCCGAGGTCTGCGACGAGGGCACCCGCGTCCTGGTGATCGGCCACGTCAACGACGTGATGCTCTACCGGCAGCTGATCCAGCGCGGGGTGTCCGACTATCTGATGGCGCCGGTCGAGCCCCTGACGCTCATCGCGGCGATCTCCGACCTGTTCACGGCTCCGGGCGTGAAGCCCGTGGGACGGACCGTGGCGGTCTACGGCGTCAAGGGCGGCATCGGCGCCTCGACCGTGGCGCACAATTTCGCGTGGTCCGTGGCCCGGGGCCAGGGCGTCCAGACGGTGATCGCCGACCTCGACATCGCCTTCGGCACCGCCTCGCTCAACTTCAACCAGGACCCGCCGCAGGGCATCGCCGAGGCGGTGTTCGCCCCCGAGCGCCTGGATTCCGCCCTGGTCGAAAGGCTGCTGTCCAAGTGCAGCGACAACCTCAGCCTGCTCTCGGCCCCGGCGAGCCTCGACCGGACCATCGACCTGTCCGAGCCGGCCTTCGACACCCTGATCGAGCACATGCGGGCGAGCGTGCCCTGCGTGGTCCTCGACATCCCGCACCAGTGGAACGCGTGGTCGAAGCGGGTCCTCACGGCGGCCGACGAGATCCTGATCGTGGCCGGGCCCGACCTCGCCTGCCTGCGCAACGCCAAGAACCTCCTCGGCGCGCTGAGGCACGGTCGCCCGAACGACCAGCCGCCCCGCATCGTGCTGAACGGCGTCGGCGTGCCCAAGCGGCCCGAGATCGGCACCGCCGAGTTCGCCAAGGCCCTGGAGGCGCCGGTCGCCCTGACGATCCCGTTCGAGCCGACCCTGTTCGGCACGGCGGCCAACAATGGCCAGATGATCGCCGAGATCCAGGCGGGCTCGAAGGTGGCGGAGCTGTTCAACGATCTGGCGGCCATGACCCTCGGGCGTCCCGAGAGCCGGCGGGGCCGTCCGAGCCTGCTGGAGCCGCTGCTCGCCAAGCTTTCCGGCCGCAAGGCATCCTGATGGGGACGCGATCCTTCGCCCGGCAGGCGCCGCGGGTCAGCGTCGGGGACCTGACCCATGTTCGGTAGGCGACAATCCGGCGGCGCGTCGGCGGCCCCCCCGCCGATCCCGCAGGCGCGGATTCCGGCACCGGCCACGCCGGTGCTCCGCGACGCGCCGGCGCCGGCCTCGCGTCCGGCACCGGCGGCCCCGGTCGTCGTCGAGACCGCGCGCTCGGAGGATTACTACCGCACCAAGAGCCTGATCTTCGGCGCCCTGATCGAGGCGATCGACCTGACGCAGCTCTCGCGCCTCGACGCCGAGACCGCGCGCGAGGAGATCCGCGACATCGTCACGGAGATCATCGGGCTCAAGAACATCGTCCTGTCGATCTCCGAGCAGGAGGAGCTGCTCGACGACATCTGCAACGACGTGCTGGGCTACGGTCCGCTGGAGCCGCTGCTCGCCCGCGACGACATCGCCGACATCATGGTCAACGGCGCCCACCGGACCTTCATCGAGGTCAACGGCAAGATCCAGCTGACCAGCGTGCGGTTCCGCGACAATCAGCAGCTGATGAACATCTGCCAGCGGATCGTCAGCCAGGTCGGGCGCCGCGTTGACGACGCCTCGCCGATCTGCGACGCGCGTCTGCCGGACGGGTCCCGCGTCAACGTCATCGCGCCGCCGCTCGCCATCGACGGCCCGGCGCTCACGATCCGCAAGTTCAAGAAGGACAAGCTCACCCTGGAGCAACTCGTGCGCTTCGGGGCGATCTCGCCCGAGGGCGCCGAGGTGCTCAAGATCATCGGCCAGTCGCGCTGCAACGTGGTCATCTCGGGCGGTACGGGCTCGGGCAAGACCACGCTGCTCAACTGCCTCACGGCCTTCATCGAGCACGACGAGCGGGTCATCACCTGCGAGGACGCGGCCGAGCTGCAGCTCCAGCAGCCCCACGTCGTGCGCCTGGAGACGCGGCCGCCCAACATGGAGGGCCAGGGCCAGGTCACCATGCGCGACCTCGTCAAGAACTGCCTGCGCATGCGCCCGGAGCGGATCATCGTCGGCGAGGTGCGCGGACCGGAGGCCTTCGACCTGCTCCAGGCGATGAACACCGGCCACGACGGCTCGATGGGCACGCTCCACGCCAACAGCCCGCGCGAGTGCCTGTCGCGTATCGAGTCGATGATCTCGATGGGCGGCTTCACCCTGCCGTCGCGGACGCTGCGCGAGATGATCTGCGGCTCGATCGACGTCGTGATCCAGGCGATGCGCCTGCGCGACGGCTCCCGGCGCATCACCCACATCACCGAGGTGCTCGGCATGGAGGGCGACGTCATCACCACGCAGGACGTGTTCCTCTACGACATCGTCGGCGAGGACGCGAACGGCAAGCTGATCGGGCGTCACCGCTCCACCGGCGTCGGCCGGCCGAAATTCTGGGAGCGCGCCCGCTACTACGGCCTGGAACAGCGGCTCGGCGAGGCGCTCGACGCCGCCGAGGTCGTCGACCGGAACTGAGCCGATGGCGGACGCCTCCAACCTGCCGATCGCCGCCGGCCTCGCCGGCATCGCGGTGGCCGCCGTCGCGTACGTGGCGGTCCTGCCCCTGCTCGGCGGCGAGCGCCGGGCCACCAAGCGCCTGAAGACGATCAGCGTCTCCGCCTCGGGGGCGGCGACCCGGGGCGTCGCGGTCAACCGGCGCGAGCAGGTCGCCAAGACGCTGAGCGAGATCGAGGCGAAGGCCAAGGGCGCCTCGAAGGCCAGCGTCGAGCTGAAGCTCGCCCGCGCCGGCCTCGGCTGGACGAAGCAGACCTTCTACGGGATCTCGGCCCTGAGCGGCGTCGTCTTCGGGCTCCTGCTCTTCGTCGTCACCGACAACGCCCTGGCGGCGCTCGGCGCCGCCTTCGCGGGCGGCTTCGGCCTGCCGGCCTACCTGCTGCGCCACCTGCGGCTCAAGCGCATCGCGAAGTTCAACAAGGAGCTGCCCAACGCCGTCGACGTGGTGGTCCGCGGCATCCGCACCGGCATCCCGGTGGGCGACTGCTTCCGCATGGTCTCGCGCGAGGCCGAGGAGCCGGTGCGCAGCGAGTTCCGGACCGTGGTCGAGACCCAGGCGATGGGCCTGTCCCTCGGCGAGGCCTGCACGCGCCTGTTCGAGCGGGTGCCCACCGCCGAGGTGAACTTCTTCGCCATCGTGATCAACATCCAGCAGCAATCGGGCGGCAACCTCTCCGAGGCGCTGAACAACCTGTCCACGGTGCTGCGCGACCGCGCCAAGATGCGCGGCAAGGTCCAGGCGATGAGCATGGAGGCCAAGGCCTCGGCCTCGATCATCGCCTGCCTGCCCTTCGCGGTGGCGGGCATCACCGCCCTGACCAGCCCCGACTACATCTCGCTGCTCTGGACCACCGATACGGGCAAGATCGCCCTGGTCGGCGCGGCGATCTGGATGTCCATCGGCATCTTCACGATCAAGAAGATGATCGCCTTCGAGTTCTAGGCGCGGTGCGCCGTCTGCCGGATCCCGCCCGATGATCGACGACATCGCCGAGAAGCTGTTCGATCCCCGCTTCATGGGCACGCTCCTGACCGCCGTCGCGGCGGCCGCGACCGCCTACGCGGTGGCGCAGCCCTTCCTGGAGACCGACCGGCTCGGCAAGCGGATGAAGCTCGTCAGCGACGAGCGCGAGCAGATCCGGCGCCGCGAGCGGCTGAGCGCGGAGCGGAGCGGCAACCGGGCGACGCTGCGCACGGAGCCGAAGGCCTACATGAAGTCCATCGTCGAGCGGTACCAGCTGCGCCGCTGGCTCGGGACCGACACGGCCAAGCGCAAGCTGATGCAGGCGGGCTATCGCGGCCAGGGGGCGGAGACGGCGTTCCTGTTCTTCCGCCTCGTCGTGCCGGTGGTCGCGGTGATCTCGGCCCTGTTCTACCTGTTCGTGCTGGAGGTGCTCGACGCCTCGTACCTCATGCGGTTCGGGCTGGTGATCGGCGCGGCCTACATGGGCATCAAGGCGCCGGAGCTGTTCCTGGTGAACACCGCCAAGAAGCGCCAGACCGAGATCCGCAAGGCGTGGCCCGACGCCCTCGACCTCACGCTGATCTGCGTGGAGTCCGGCATGGCGATCGAGAACGCGTTCCGGAAGGTGAGTACCGAGATCGCCACGTCCTCGGTCGTGCTGGCCGAGGAGCTCGCGCTGATGACCGCCGAGATGTCGTTCCTGCCCGACCGGCGCCAGGCCTACGAGAACCTCGTGATGCGGACCGGTCTCGAGCCAGTGAAATCCGTGGCGACGGCGCTGATCCAGGCCGAGCGCTACGGCACGCCGGTCGGTCAGGCGCTGCGCGTTCTGAGCCAGGAGAGCCGCGACATGCGCATGAACGAGGCCGAGAAGAAGGCGGCCGGGCTGCCGCCGAAGCTCACCGTGCCGATGATCCTGTTCTTCCTGCCCGTGCTGTTCGTGGTCATCATCACCCCGGCGGTCATCCAGATCATGCGGACGCAGTGACGGCCGGGATGCGCCAGGGGACGCGGCAGCGAATGTTACCGGACCGGCCTCAGCGGATGCGGCCGGGTCGGGTCGGCTCGAACACGATGCGGCGGTGGTAGGCGCACCAGCTCTTGCCGTCGGACACGGGGGCGCCGCAGCAGACGGCGCGGTCGTTCGGCTCACCGATGATGTACTTGCACACGAAGGCGCCGGACTGCGCGAAGGGCACGCGCAGGTCGGCCGACGGCTCCTCGACGGACTCGGCGTCGCCGATCTGGGACATGCGGACGAGTTGATTCATGGTATCGATCGGCTCAATAAGCATCCTGCACGGTGGGTCGGGCGCCCGGGCAGACAGGGAAGGTATGAACGCATCTCGTTCAGGCGACGTCCCCGTTTCGCGTCCGCGAGCGGAGCGTCCGGGGCGGCCAACACGATGCCGGCCGGTCGGCCGACGCGATTGGCGTCATCGTGGTGTCGTAACTGGGGTTACGGCTCTTTAAAACAAGACCAGCCTGCGCTGGATGCATCGGACCACGGTGCGGGATGCGTAGCTCCCCCGTTCCCGCGGGCGCTCGATTGGCATTGGCCGGCACCGGCGCGGCTGACGAATCCGGGCGAACGCCCCCGTCCGGCGGCGGCCCGGACGTGCAACGCGGTGCGACCTGTGGTTCTGTGAGCCCGCAACGCGAACAGAGCCGGACCCGCCGACCATGGCCCAAGCGCCCCTCGTGTCACCCGAATGGCTGCACGACCGCCTCGCGGCCCCCGACATCGTCGTGCTCGACAGCTCGTGGTACCTCCCGGCCGCGGGCCGCGATCCCGAGGCCGAGTTCCGCGCCGCCCACATCCCCGGTGCCCGCCGCTTCGATCTCGACGCCATGAGCGACACCGAGTCGAGCCTGCCGCACATGCTGCCGCGGCCCGAGGTGTTCGCGGCGCGGATGCGCGCGCTCGGCGTCGGCGACGGCATGCAGATCGTGGTCTACGACGGGCAGGGGCTGTTCTCGGCCCCGCGGGTCTGGTGGATGCTCAAGGCCTTCGGCGTGCGCGACGCGCTGGTGCTGGACGGCGGCCTGCCGGCCTGGGTGGCGGCGGGCTACCCGACCGAGGAGGGCGAGCCGCGCCCGCACGAGCGCCGCCACTTCACCGCCCGCCTCGACCACGGCGCCGTGGCGGACGCGGACGACGTCGCCCGGGCCCTCGACACCGGCTCGGCGCAGGTGGTCGATGCGCGCTCGGGCACGCGGTTCCGCGGCGAGGAGCCGGAGCCCCGCCCCGGCGTCCGGCCGGGGCACATGCCCGGCGCCCGCAACCTGCACTACGCGGCCCTCCAGCGCGACGGCCGGATGAAGAGCCCCGAGGAGCTGCAGGCGGTCTTCGCCGAGAACGGCGTCGATCCGAACCGGCCGATCGTGACCACCTGCGGCTCCGGCGTGACCGCGGCGATCATCGCGCTGGCGCTGGAGACCATGGGACGCCCGGCGCGGGGCCTCTACGACGGCTCCTGGTCGGAATGGGGTGCCGACCCGGCCCGGGCGGTGGCGACGGGCACCTGAGAGGCGGCCTCCCCGACAGGTCCGGCGACGCGCCGCTCGGGCCTGTTCACGCGTCGCCTTGAAAGCTCCGTGATCGATTTCGATATATCGAATGCGCCTGCGGTTGGGCGCTCCACGGAGAAAATCATGCCGCTTCACGACACCACCGCCCTCTCGGGCATCGTCGGGCACGTCTTCGCCCATCGCTTCACCGTCGAAGCCGACGGCGAGACCCATCTGGCCGACCTCGGGCCGAAGGGCGTGGCCGCCTTCCCGATCGCGCGCGGGATGCAGGTGATCCTCGAGGGCGAGCGTCGCCCCTCGGAGATCAAGGTCACGCGGATCTCGGCGGAGGGCCGGGATCCCGTGGAGATCCATCACAAGAAGCCCCACCACGCGCCCGGCGCCAAGCGGCCGGACGGAGCAACCGACGTCCCCGCGGATCCCCCGCGCGCCCTGGCGGCGGCGGCCTCGGCGGGTTGGACGGTGGCGGACGCGCCGCGCCGCAAGCCGAAGCACTTCGAAGTGCTGGCGCGGCGGAGCGATCGCGCGGCGACGGAACTGCACGTCGATCTCGCCGGCACGATCTACAAGGAGAAGCCGGCCGACCCGGCGAAGTGGACCGTGCTGGCCTGACGGCCACGGGCCGCCGCGCCGAGCCGAGCCGAGGATGCCCGGCCGGGCCGTCAGGCGGCCCGGCCCCCCGAGCCTTGGTGTCGGATCGGGGTCCGCGGCTCCGGACGGTTCGCTAGGCCGCCCGCACGGCGCGGCGCTTGTCGGCGGCGCTCCACTGCATCAGGCCGACCATCACCGCGATGGTGGCGACGTAGACCAGTCCCTGGAGGGCGGTCGGCCGGTCGGTGTAGCCGACCAGGGCGTGCAGGACGCGGCCCGGCCAGGAATTCTCGGCGATCACGCCGGAGCTGTTCCAGAGGGTGTGGCCCAGAACGTCCACCACGCCGGCATTGGCCAGGAACTGCGCCGCCTGCGCGGCGAGGCCGGCCGCGAGGAAGATGATGAGGACGCTGGTCACCGAGAAGACGTAGCGGCTCGGGATCGAGGCGAGACCCAGATAGGTCACCGCCGAGAGGAGCGCGCCCGCGCCGATGCCGGCGACCGCGCCGAACTGGATGTCGGCGCCCGAGGTGCCCGAGGCCACGAGGCCGTAGAGGAACAGGACCAGCTCGGCCCCCTCGCGCAGGATCGCGGCGCCGATCACGATCGACAGGGCCGCCGCCTCCCGCTCGCCCGAGCGCACCGCCGCACCGGCGGCGCGCAGCTCGCCCGCCAGCTCCTTGCCGTGCTTGCTCATCCAGGTGTTGTGCCAGATCAGCAGCAGCACGGCGACGATCAGGACCGCGGCGTTCAGGATGTCCTGCCCGCTGCCCTCGAAGGCGTCCGAGATCTTCTCGGCGAACAGCGCCACCAGGGCGGCGCCCGCGAGGCCGCCGGCGATGCCGAGCAGGACCCAGCGCATCCGGCCCGGGATGCCGCGGGTCGCCGCCAGCACGATCGAGATGATGAGGCCTGCCTCGATGACTTCGCGGAAGGCGATGACGAAGGCGCCGATCATGGCGGTCTCCAGGAGTTGTGAGGTCGTGTGACGTCGCGCGCGAACCGCGCGCTACCAGATCCAGAACAGGAGCACCCAGTTGGCCACCGAGAGGGCGGCCGCGCCGGCGATGCAGGCCGAGGCCGCCACACGGCGGAGGCCGCCGGCGGCGAGACCCGCCACACGCCAGGCCAGCCAGACGCTCCACAGGCTCGCACCGGCCAGCAGGCCCGCGCGGATCTCCGCCACGTAGGGGATCACGATGCCGTCGCCGCGCAGGAACGTCACGGTGAGCGCCGACAGGCCCAGGAAGACGCCGCAGCCCGCCACCGGGATCAGCGTCTGGGTCAGGTGGTGGAAGCGCCGGAGCGACCAGCCCCCGAGGCTCAGGGTCGCGAGCGCCACGATCCCCGACAGGGCGAGCCCGAGCACGATGGTCGCAGCGCCGATGTAGGCCAGCAGCAGCCCGCCGTCGAGGAGCGTCATGACGTCGTTGCGGTCGGGATAGTTCGTCAGCACGAACCAGGGCGCCGAGTGCTCCAGCGGCCACGTCGTCCCGCGCTCGATGAGCCACGTGGCGGCCCACTGCTTGGCGTCGACGTACCAGGGGCTCGAGGACCACTGGAACGCGCCCACCGCCAGGGCCAGCATGCCGAACAGGATCAGCATGGTCTGATCGAGGCTGGGCTCCTCGCCGGCCACGTGGACGATCTCGTGGTTGGGAGAGCGCAGGGCGAGGTGCACGGCGCCGCGATGGCCGCTGCAGCGCCCGCACATGTGGCAGGCGCCCGCGCCGCGCATGGTCTTCACCGGCACGAGGGGCGCGCAGTTGAAGGCCTCGGTGCCGCCGACCGGCCTGGGCGAGGCCGCCCACGCGGCGCGGTCGACCTGGAAGCTCACCGGCGCGAGCTTCGACAGCACCGCGAAGACGCCGTTGACCGGGCAGAGATAGCGGCACCAGACGCGCTTGTTGCGCCCGTACAGCAGGCCGACCACGATCGCCGCGAGGGTGGAGCCGCCGAGCACCGCGAGCACCGGCTTCGGGTAGCCGTAGACGCTGGTCATCTGCCCGTAGACGGTGGTTCCGGCGAAGGCGACGAACGGCCAGCCCTGCCAGGTGATCCAGCGCGGCACGGCGTAGCCGCGGCTCCACCGGCTCGCGAACTCGCTGAGGGCCCCCTCCGGGCAGAGCACGCCGCACCAGGCCCGGCCGACCAGGACCATGCTGACCAGCACGAACGGCCACCAGATCCCCCAGAAGGCGAACTGGGCGGCGAGCGTCAGGTTGGTCCAGATGTGGGCGGCATTGTCGGGCAGCGGCAGCAGCGCCGGGACGATCACCAGCACCGCGTAGACGGCGACGATCAGCCACTGCACGGACCGGATGATCCAGCCGTACCGGCGCAGCACGTCGCCGAACCGCGCGAGCCGCGCGTCCACCGCGGACCGGCGCGGCGTGACGCCGGTCAGGGCGAGGGAGCCGGGCGCTGTCGTGGACGCGCTCATTTGGCCACCAGGGTCGCCTTCGCCTCCGGGTGGAAATCGTCGAACACCTGGTAGGTGCCGGCATCGAGGGTGCGGAACACGATCGCCGACGTCGAGCCCGCGGCCAGCGCCTTCTCGCGCCGGAGTTCCGTGCTCTCGAACTCCACCGGCGTCTGGCCGGTGTTCGAGATCTCGAGCTTGAACCGGGTGTTGGCCGGAACCTCGATCACCGTCGGGATGATCACGCCGTCGCGCATCTCCACCTTGATGACCGGCATGTCGTCGGCCCGCGCGGGCACGGAGGCCGACACGGCGGCGACCAGCAGCAGCGGGACGGCTCGGACGAGGGAGCGCGGCAGGCGGGACACGGTCAGCTCCGGCACTCTCAGTAGGCGCCCTTCTTGCCGACACCCGCGAAGGTGAAGTCCTGGGTGATCTCGAAGGGTTCGAACCACGGGCCGACGCCCGTCTCCTTGTCGACGTGGCGGCCGAAGTGGCTGTCCTTGCCCGGAGGCGCGACGGTGACCTTGAGACGGTAGCGGCCGGGACCGAACAGCTTGACGTTGTCGCCGTAATGCGGCCCGTCGTTGGCGACCATCGGCATCAGCATGCCCGACACCGTCTGGTCGGTGGGCTTGTCACCGTCGAGCTTCACCGCCTCGAAGCGGACGTCGAGCGCCGGCACCCAGTCTCCCTCGGCGAAGCCGTTGCGGTTGTCCTTGGCGGCGCGGATATCGGTCTCGAGGTGGATGTCCGACTTGGCGGCCTCCCGCATCATGCCGGGCGGGTCCATCTCGATCGGCTGCAGATAGACGGCGGCGACCTCCAGGCCGTTCCGCGTCACGTGCGGACCGATCGGCACCTCCTTGGCCGTCGCGGCGCCCGCGAACGCGAGGAGCGAGGCCGCGGCGAGGCCGCGGAGAACCGGGAGGATGTGCGACGCGTGCATGCGACCGCACATAATCCACCCGGCCCGAAGTTCAAACCGGAATCGCGCGAACATCAAATGATAACAATTCCAATCTGAGGCCTCGTCGGATCGGCACGACCGTATTCGCATGTCTTCACGAGAGATCGACGCGCTCACCACGCGATCTCACGAAGATGTTCGTCCCGGAAGCCCGCTTCGGATCTTGACGGCGCTCGCCCAACCAGGATCGTCATGCCAGTGCCATGCAGCGAACCGAGAATGCGGGGCGGAACGGCCATGATCTGCGCGACGACCTGTGACTGGACGGCGCGGTGCGGCTTGCGCGACACCGGATCCCGTTTTAGCAAGTGCTATACTTTTCTGTGAGTCGGATGAGAACCCGTTCCGTGCCCCTGGTCCGCACCGCAGCGCTCGTCCTGACCGCGCCGCTCCTCGCGCCCGTCGCCGCGCGGGCGGCCGACCTGTCCGCCCCGCGACCCGCCGCCGAGGCGCCCGCCTACACCGACTGGGCGGGTGGCTATGTCGGCCTCGAGGGCAGCGCCGGCGGGTCCTACGGGGCCTACAATTTCGGGCCGACGACGATCGGCGGCCGCCCGGTTCCGGCCTTCAAGAGCGGCGATTCCACCGGCCGCAGCGATCAGGGAAGGAACGCCACGACGGCCGTGGGCGGCCTGTTCGGCGGCTGGAACTGGCAGGCCGGGCCGTGGGTCTACGGCCTGGAGGCGAGCCTCGACGCGGCGAACCTGAAGCGGCCGGTCCCCTCGACCGTCGCGGGCTTCGGCTACGCGGACGTGACGCCGGCCTTCAACATCGTTCGCGCCAAGACGGATCTCTACGGCACCCTCCGGGCCCGGCTCGGCTACAGCTTCGACCGCTACCTGATCTACGGCACCTTCGGTCTCGCGGGGGCGAACGCCCGCATCCTGGCGAACTATCCGGACCTCGACGCGGGTGGGCAGACGACGGCGCGGCGGGACCTGGGCTACGTCGGCTTCACCCTCGGCGCGGGCGTGCAGTACGCCATCAGCGACAGCCTCGCCCTGGGCATCGACTACCGCTACATCGATCTCGGCGGCAGCCGCAGCTTCCCGCTGGGCGCGGTGCCGGGCGACGCGGGCGGGCCGGTCACGACCCGGGCGCGCTTCACGTCCAACGAGCTGTTCGCGCGGCTGATGTGGTTCCCGGACAGGCTGAAGGTCCCGCCGGACCCGGACGAGACCGCCCCGCACGATCCCGACAACGGCGACACCGGCCGCTTCTCGCTGCACGGTCAGACGACGCTGATCGCGCAGGGCGTGCCCGGCTTCCGCTCGCCCTACGAGGGCGCGCAGAGCCTGATCCCCCATCAGGCCCGGCAGACCACCACGGCCACGATCTTCCTCGGCCTCAAGCTCACCGACAGCACCGAGGTCTACTACAATCCCGAGTTCAGCCAGGGCTTCGGCCTGTCGCGGACGCTGGGCGTCGCCGGCTTCGTCAACGGCGAGGCGCAGAAGGCCGGCGCCCCGTTCCCGAAGCTGCGCTCGAACCGCTACTACGTGAAGCAGACCTTCGGGCTGGGCGGCGAGACCGTGGAGGTGCCGGACGGCCCGAACCAGGTGGCCACCCGCTACGACGCCGAGCGGATCACGCTGATCGCCGGCAAGTTCGCGCTGGGCGACTTCTTCGACGGCAACATCTACGCGCACGACCCGCGCGTGGACTTCTTCAACTGGTCGCTCTGGGGCTCGTCGGCCTGGGACTTCCCGGCCAATCTCCCGGGCTTCACGCAGGGCGTCTACGCCGAGTACAACCGCCCGGAATTCGCGATCCGCGCCGCCTACACGCAGGTGCCCAAGGAGCCGTCGAGCGACGTGCTCGACCCGCGGGTGTTCCGGCGCGCCGGGCTGAACGTCGAGTTCGAGGAGCGCCACGTCCTCCCGTGGCTGGAGCAGCCCGGCAAGATCCGCATCGGGCTGTTCTCGAATGTCGGCGTCTCGGCCAACAACCGCGACGTGGTCACCCTGACGCAGCTCGGCCTGTTCGACGACATCAACGACGCCGTCGCGGCGACCCGGCGCCCCCGCCGCAAGACCGGCGGCTACATCAACCTGGAGCAGGCGCTGACGCCCGAGCTGGGGCTGTTCGCCCGGGCGAGCCTGAACGACGGGCGCACCGAGAACATCTCCTTCACCGACATCGACCAGAGCTTCTCCGGGGGCCTGTCGCTGAAGGGCAAGGCCTGGGACCGGCCCGACGACACGGTCGGCATCGGTGCCGCCATGAACGGGCTGTCGCCCTCGCACCGGGCCGCCTTCGCGGCCGGCTATCTCGGCCTGCTGGTCGGCGACGGTCGCCTCAACTACGGCACCGAGCGCGCGCTGGAGACCTACTACGCCCTGAACCTCACGAAGTTCGTCACCCTGACCTTCGACTACCAGTTCATCGACAATCCCGGATACAACCGCGACCGCGGGCCCGCGCACTTCTTCGCCTCGCGGCTGCACGCGGATTTCTGATCGGCGCGGCCGGAGGCGTCGGCGGCGCGCCCGATCAGTCCGCCGCCTCGATCGCGGTCGCCCCGAAGATATCCTCGAAGGCGGCGCGGAGCTGCATGTCGACCTCGGCCATGCTCACCGGCAGGCCGAGGTGGACGAGGCTGGTCACGCCGTGCTCCCGGACGCCGCACGGCACGATCCCGTCGAAATGCGCGAGATCGGGCTCCACGTTCAGGCTGATGCCGTGGAAGCTGACCCAGCGGCGCACCCGGATGCCGATCGCCGCGATCTTGTCCTCGACGCCGGGCCCCTTCTCGGGTCGGCGCACCCAGACGCCGACCCGGTCCTCGCGGCGCTCGGCGCGGACGTTGAAGGCGGCCAGCGTCTCGATCAGCCACGCCTCCAGGCTCGCCACGTAGGCGCGCAGGTCGCGGCTGCGCCGGTCGAGGTCGAGCATCACGTAGGCCACCCGCTGGCCGGGACCGTGATAGGTGTACTGCCCACCCCGCCCCGTCGCGTGGACCGGGAAGCGGTCCGGCGCGACGAGATCCTCGGGCCGGGCCGACGTGCCCGCGGTGTAGAGCGGCGGGTGCTCCAGCAGCCAGACGCATTCGGGCGCCGCGCCGCGGGCGATCGCCTCCGCGCGCGCCTCCATCCAGGCGAGGGCGGCCGCGTACTCCACCGGCGCGTCGCTCACGCGCCAGCCCACCGGGCCGGCGACCGGATCGGTGCCGGGCCGCTTCGGGAAAGCGTGCGGGCTGACCGTGAGGCGGGGCGCGTTTACCAAGAGTTCACCATCCTGCGTCGATGGTCGAAGCCTTCAACACCCGCTGCCGGCGGTTGCAAGGGCCTGCTGCGAGGGCTTGCCCGAACCGGACCGGCGGCGAGACGGGATGGCGGGCGGTGGCGGTCTTCGAGACCCTGAAGGTCGATCTGACGGTGGTGCTGGGCCGCGCCCGCATGCCGCTCCACATGCTGCTGCGCATGGGCCGCGGCGCCGTGATCGAGCTCGAAGCCAGCGACAGCGACATGGTCGAGATCCTGGCCAACGACCACCCGATCGCCCGCGGGCAGATCGTGGTGACGGGCGACCGCATCTCCGTGGAGGTGACCGAGCTGATCCGCAAGGCGGCCTCGATCGTCGAGCCGGGCGTCATGATCGGCGACGGGGCGGCACCATTCTTGGAGGGCGGCTACGATTCCCCGTGAGTGCGCTTGTCGGCGGCCGGACGATCTGTTATCCGCTGCGCCGCGCGACACGAAAGCGGCCCCGGGTTCTCCCGCGGGGCGCGACGGTCGAGCAAGCGGACCGGTCTTCGCGTCCGATGCGGCCATGGCGGAATTGGTAGACGCGCTAGCTTGAGGTGCTAGTCCCGCGAGGGGTGGAGGTTCGAGTCCTCTTGGCCGCACCACATTGTTTCGGTTGCCCGGATCTGCGGCAGCCCTGATGTGGTGCAAGACAGGGCGGTGCGCCGCCGATCACGACACACCATCATCTGAACTGATCCGCGGGGTCGGGACCGAGGTCCCCATCGCCTGGAGGCACCTGCGTCTGCGCCGGATCGGAGGATCCGCGAGGCCGGCGCTCGCGCGCCGGTGCGGGGCAGGATCGGCCGAGGCCGTCCACCGTCGCGGTCAGGGAGCCGACGGAGCGTCGGAGGCCCGCAGCGCGGCCGCATCCCTGTACTCGCGCGGAGTGAGGCCGTGGCGGTCCTTGAACCGGCGGGAGAAGTGCGCCTGGCTGGTGAAGCCGCAGCCATAGGCGAGCATCCCGATCGACAGCTGCAGGCAGGCCGGGTCGGCCAGGCGCTTGGCCGCCGCCGCCAGCCGGCGCTCCCAGATCCAGTCTGAGATGTGCTGGCCGCGCTCGTGGAACAGCTCCTGGAGGCGGCGCAGCGAGACGCCCATGACGGCCGCGAGCTGCGGCGGGTCGAGGCCCGGGTCGCCCAGATGGGCCTCGACATATGCCTTGGCGCGCTGAACGACGACGCTGCCGTGGACGGGCCGGGGCACATCCTGCGCGAGGCGCTCGGCGAGGCTCGCCACGATCAGGTCGACCCCGATCGCCGACATGCGCTCGGCGGCGTCGGGCGCGAGCCGGTGGCGCACCCGGATCAGCTCGTGGATGAAGCCGGTCGCCAGCGTGGCCGAGGCGAGCTCCGCCCCGACCGACAGGCCGGTGTAGAGCCGTGTCGAGCCGAGCACGCCCTCCAGGCGCTCCCGCGGCAGCTCCAGGAACAGGGCTTGGCTGTCCCTGTGGGTCGTCAGCACGGAGGGGCGGTGGTCTAGCACGACCATGTCGCCGGGCCGCTGCACCGCCTCCCGGCCGTCCTGCAGGCTCGTCGACAGGCCCGCGAGCTTGAACAGCACCACGACCATCCCGGCCCTGTCGTGGCGCCGGGCCGCGCGGGGCGTCGTCTCGCACCGCAACGCGCTCTGCGTCAGGCGGGAGACGTGCAGCGCGCCGATCTCGGCGACGTCGAGCCTACCCCGGAACGGTCCGTCGTCGAGGCGCTCGACCTCGATCGGCACGAGCCGCTCGCCCAGGAGGTCCCGCCACAGCTTGAACCCGCTCCGAGGGTGGAGTCCCTCCGTCGAAAAGACTGTCTGCATGGACAACATCTGGAGGCGCTGCCGTATCGGACGGCCGCGCAGAGATCATTCAAGGTCGATCGCTAAGTATCATTCCACACACTCCGCGATCGAGTTAGCCATCAATACAGTCAATCCTGAAACAATTATGGCTCGCCGGCCAGAGCACGGGCGATCATCAGTCACCGCACCGACATGGGCTCGATCCGGCCGCATCGAGCGGGGACGCGGCTTTGTCGGCCGCGCGGCCTCGGAGACCGACGGCTGGTCGTCGGCGCGGCGGCTGTCCTTTTCCCGGTCCCATTCCTAGACTGGTCCGGTCCCGCAGCCGCGTTCGGTCCAGATGTCCAGCGTCCCCCAGCCCGCCGAACTGACGCTGCGCGGCATCGTGCTGGGCGGCGCGATCACGCTGATCTTCACCGCCGCCAACGTCTACCTCGGTCTCAAGGTCGGCCTGACCTTCGCCACCTCGATTCCCGCCGCCGTCATCTCCATGGCGATCCTGCGCCGCCTGCCCGGCGCCACGGTCCTGGAGAACAACATCGTCCAGACCGTCGCCTCGGCGGCCGGCACCCTGTCGGCGATCATCTTCGTGCTGCCCGGTCTGGTCATGATCGGCTGGTGGCAGGGCTTCCCGTGGCTCACCACCGCGGGCATCACCGCGACGGGCGGGATCCTCGGCGTGATGTTCTCCGTGCCCCTGCGCCGCGCCCTCGTGGTCGAGGCCGACCTGCCCTTTCCCGAGGGTCGGGCCGCCGCCGAGGTGCTAACGGTGGGCTCCGGCAGCCGTGCCGGGGAAGCCGACAGCGCCCGCGGCCTGCGGATCCTCGCGTGGAACGGCCTCGTCTCGGCGGCCTTCGCGGCGCTGGCGCAGACCCGGCTGGTCCTCGACAGCGCCGGCACGTGGTTCCGGGTGGGCGCCGGCGCCACAGGGATCGCCGGCAACCTGTCCTTCGCGCTGATCGGCGTCGGTCACCTCGTCGGGCCCTCGGTCGGGGCCGCGATGGCCCTGGGGCTGGCGATCGCCTGGGGCGTCCTCATCCCGCTGCTGACCGCCGCGCAGCCGATGCCGGGCGCCGACCTGGAGGCGTGGGTCGGCACGGCGTTCCGCCAGGACGTGCGCTTCTTCGGCGCCGGCGTGATGGGGGTCGCGGCGGTCTGGACCCTGGTCCGGATCGCCGGTCCGGTGCTCGGCGGCATCCGCTCGGCGCTGGCCGCCGGGCGCGCCCGCGGCGCCGGCGCGGCGCTCGCCGTCGAGGAGCGCGACCTGCCGGTCGCCGCGGTGGTGCTGGTCTCGCTGGCCCTGCTCGCGCCGATCGGCTGGCTCCTGTGGACCGTGCTGGCCGGGACGCCGCTGGAAGGCGAGGCCGTGCCGCTGATCGCCGGCGCCCTGCTGTTCATCCTGGTGATCGGTCTCTGCGTGGCCGCCGTGACCGGCTACATGGCCGGGCTGATAGGCGCCTCGAACTCCCCCCTGTCGGGCGTCGGCATCCTGGCCGTCCTGGCGAGCGCCGCCCTCCTTCTCGGCCTGTTCGGCCGCGGGACCGATCCGAAGGGCACCCGGGCGCTGGTCGCCTACGCGCTGGCGGTCACGGGAATCGTGTTCGGCGTCGCCACCATCGCGAACGACAACCTGCAGGATCTCAAGACCGGGCAGCTCGTCGGCGCGACGCCCTGGAAGCAGCAGGTCGCCCTGGTCATCGGCGTGGCCTTCGGCTCCGTCATCATCCCGCCGGTGCTGAACCTCCTCGGGGCCAGCTTCGGCTTCGCGGGCGCGCCCGGGGCGGGCCCGAACGCCCTCGCGGCGCCGCAGGCCGGGCTGATCTCGGCGCTGGCCCGGGGCGTCCTGACCGGCGACGCCAACTGGCGGATGCTGACCTGGGGCGCCGTCGCCGGCCTCGGCCTCGTCGGCCTGGACGCGGCTCTCGGCCGCCTGAACCGCCTGCGCCTGCCGCCGCTCGCCGTCGCCCTCGGGATCTACCTGCCGATGAAGCTGGTCCTGCCGCTGGTGGCGGGCGCCGCGATCGGCACGCTCTACGACCGCTGGGCCCGGGGCCGGCCCGATCCGGAGCGGGCCCTGCGCATGGGCACCCTCACGGCGACCGGCCTGATCGTCGGCGAGAGCCTCTGGGGCGTCGCCTTCGCGCTGATCGTCTACCTGTCGGGCAGCGACGCCCCCCTGGCGCTGCTCGGTTCGGAGGCGCAGGGCCTCGCGCTGATCGCCGGCCTCGCGCTGTTCGCCGGCGCGACGGCGGCGCTGTACCGGACCGCGCGGCGCTCGGCCTGACCGGGCCGCAACCCGGCCCTGCATTGACTTCGCAGCCGCACACACGCATATCGGCGGCGCAGCGTCAGCGGCCGTCATGGCCCGCTTGAGGGGGCTGCGTGACGGATCGGGCGCCACCCGGCGTGATCCGGCCCCCCTCTTCATAACGTGCATGCACCCGGGCCGCCCCATCACGCGGGCTGCCCCCTGCCAACGGACCGGCCCCATTACGGCACCGCTCGCGCAAGACGCGAGGCGCCCGGCCGGACCTGCTGCATCGGATACATCCTTGACCCAATTCACCGATTTCGGCCTCGCCCAGCCCGTGCTGCGGGCGCTCAGCGAGGCCGGCTACGTCGCGCCGACCCCGATCCAGGCCCAGGCGATCCCGCCGGCGATGACGGGCCGCGACCTCTGCGGCATCGCCCAGACCGGCACCGGCAAGACCGCGGCCTTCGCGCTGCCGATCCTGCACCGCCTCTCGCTCTCGGACCGCCGCGCCCCGCGCCGCGGCTGCCGCGTGCTGGTGCTCTCGCCGACCCGCGAGCTCGCCAACCAGATCGCCGAATCGTTCTCCGATTACGGCCGTCACCTGTCCTTCACCAACACGGTGGTGTTCGGCGGCGTCACCATCAGCCGGCAGGAGCGCGCCCTGGCGCCGGGCGTCGACATCCTCGTCGCCACCCCCGGCCGGCTGATCGACCTGATCGAGCGCCGCTCGCTGACCCTGGAGGGCGTCGAGATCCTCGTCCTCGACGAGGCCGACCAGATGCTCGACCTCGGCTTCATCCACGCCCTCAAGCGCATCGTGAAGATGCTGCCGCAGAAGCGCCAGAGCCTGTTCTTCTCGGCCACCATGCCGAAGAACATCGCGGGCCTCGCGGCGCAGTACCTCACCGATCCGGTCCAGGTCGCGGTGACGCCGGTCGCCACCACGGCCGAGCGGGTCGAGCAGGAGGTGATCTTCGTCCACACCGGCGCCAAGCAGGCGCTGCTCGGCCACATCCTGCGCGATCCGGCGATCGAGCGCGTGCTCGTCTTCACCCGCACCAAGCACGGGGCGGACCGGGTCGTGCGCGGGCTCGACAAGGTCGGCATCGCGGCCGCCGCGATCCACGGCAACAAGAGCCAGCCTCAGCGCGAGCGGGCGCTCCAGGCCTTCCGCGACGGCGACTGCCGGGTGCTGGTCGCCACCGACATCGCGGCCCGCGGCATCGACGTCGAGGGCGTGAGCCACGTCATCAACTTCGACCTGCCGAACGTGCCGGAGAGCTACGTCCACCGGATCGGCCGCACCGCGCGCGCCGGCGCCGACGGGCTCGCCATCTCGTTCTGCAACGACGAGGAGAAGGCCTACCTGCGCGACATCGAGCGCATCACGCGCCAGAAGGTGCCGGTGGCCGGCTTCCCCGAGGGCTTCACCCCGCCGTCCCGCCAGGAGGCGGCCGAGATCGCCCGCGAGGAGGAGCGCCGGCCCGAGCGTCAGCAGCAGCGCCCCGGCGGCGGCCGCCAGGGCCAGCGTCCCCGGCAGCAGCAGGGCCGTCCCCAGCAGGGCCGGCCCGAGGGCGGCCGCGGCTTCGGCGGTCCCGGCCAGGGCGCGCCCCGGCAGGGCCGGCCCCAGGACGGCCGCGTCGACGCGCGCGGCGACACCCGCGGCGACAATCGCGGCCACGCCCCGCAGGGCCGCGACGCCCGCGCGGACCGGCCGGCCCGCCCGCAGGGCGAGCGCCCGAACCAGGGCCGTCCGAACCGCGACGGCCGTCCCCAGCGCGCCGATGCCCGTCCGCGCAGCGGCGGCGGCGGTGGCGGTGGCGGCGAGGGTCGCAGCATCGGCTGGCTGGAGCGGGCGCCCCGCTCCTGAGTGAAGATCGAGCCGCCCGGGACGGATCCGTCCCGGGCGGCTTCGTCTCCGGACAGCGCGGGGGATCGGCGGCCCCAACCGGGCGCGGCGCTCCCGCGCGATCGAACCCGGTCGGCTGGCCCTTCCGCTCGCCCCCGGAATTTGGCATCCTGCTCCCGTGCACCTCTGGTCGGCCCTCCGGCGCCTGTTGCCGCTCCTCGCGGTGATCAGCCTCGCCCTGACGCCGGTGACCGCGCCCGCGGCCATCGCGGGCCCGCACGCGCCGATGGCCGCGCCGGCCCACGACCATAGGGACCATCACCACGCCGCCGCACCGGAGACGGCCACCGAATCCGGCGACACCGGCATGATGGCGGACATGGACGCCATGCCGTGCTGCCCGAAGCCGGCCAAGCCCGACTGTGCCAAGGGCTGCCCGCTGATGGCGCTCTGCCTGGCGGGCATGGCCTCGCTCCTCCCGGCCGCGATCACCCTCCCCGTGCCGACGGCGCGCGGTCTGAGCACCCGCTGGCCCGAGGGCGCGGCCTTCGCCAGCCGGCCGGGAGCCCCGCTGCCCGAGCCTCCCCGAGCCTGAACCCGATGCCGCCGGCGCGCGCGCCGGCACGGTGACGCGCGTCCGCGCGCACCTTCCATCGCGTTCAGGAGACGACCCCCGTGATCAAGCTTCCCCTCGCGCGCGCCGCCGCGGCCGCGCTGCTCGCTGCCGCCCTGTCGGCTCCGGCCCTGTCGGCGCGCGCCGACGTCAAGGATTACCGCTTCGAGCTCGTGCAGCCGGAGACCAAGGTGGGCGAGACGGTCCTCGCCGTCCGGCTCGTCGACCGGCGCACCGGCAAGCCGGTGCCCGACGCCGTGGTCTTCGCCAAGCGCCTCGACATGGCGCCCGACGCCATGGAGGAGATGGCCACCAAGGTCGAGCAGCTGCCGTCCACCGAGCCCGGGATCTACCGGTTCAAGGCCAGGCTCTCGATGCAGGGCCGCTGGCGCCTGTCGCTCGCCGCGAAGGTCCAGGGTGAGACCGGCACGGTCGACGACCAGCTGATCGTCCAGGCTGCCAAGTGAGCCGCACCGCCTGGTTCGCCGGGACCCTCGCCGCGCTCGCGGCGGGGGGAATCGGCTACGGCGCGGGGCGCGGGGGCGACCCCGTGCCGGCGCTGGTCGCGGCCGCCCGGACGCAATTCGCCGCCTGGCGGCCGAGCGGGCCGGCCCCTCCCGTCCCGGCGACGGCGACCGCGGCGACCGGCCCGGTGGTCTACTACCGGGACCCGGACGGGAAGCCGGTCTACGCGCTCGCGCCGATGATGACCGCGGACGGGCGCGCGTTCCGGGCGGTGCGCGCCAGCGAGGACGTCCGCTTCGATCTCCCGGACGACGCCCCCGGCCCCGACGCGGCCGGCGCGGAGGCCGCGGGCCCTCGGTCCGACTCGGGCGCGCGCGCTGTCCTCTACTACCGCAACCCGATGGGCCTGTCGGACACGTCGCCGGTGCCGAAGAAGGACTCGATGGGGATGGACTACGTCCCCGTCTACGCCGACGCGGAGGCGGGCGGCCCGGTCGTGACGGTCCCGGCCGGCCGGATCCAGCGCACCGGCGTGCGGACCGCGACCGCGGAGCGGCGGGTGGTGGCGCAGCCGGTGCGCGTGCCCGGCACGCTGGCCCTCGACGAGCGCCGCGTCACCGTCGTGGCGACCCGCTCCGACGCCTATGTCGACCGGGTCGAGAGCGTCACGACCGGGGACCGGGTCCGCCGCGGTCAGCCCCTGGTCCACATCTACGCGCCGGAGATCAACGCGGCCGCGGCCCAGCTCATCGCCAATCCCGGCTTCGACGGGGCGCGCCGGCGCCTGCAGAACCTCAACGTCTCCGAGGCCGTCATCGACGCGATGGAGCGCACCCGCACGGTGCCGATGGCCATCACGTGGTCCTCGCCCCGGGACGGTGTCGTCCTGCAGCGCAACGCCGTGGAGGGCATGAGGGCGGCGGCCGGCGACGCCCTGTTCCGGATCGCCGACATCGCGGTGCTGTGGGTGCTGGCCGACGTGCCCGAGCGCGACCTCGCGGGGATCCGCGTCGGCCAGGGTGCGACCGTGCGCCCGCGCTCGGCGCCGGGCCGGACCGTCGCCGGCAGGGTGGCGGTGATCTACCCGCAGGTGAATCCCGAGACCCGCGCCACCCGGGTCCGGATCGAGCTGGCGAACCCGGACGGCGCGCTCCTGCCCGACATGTACGCCGACGTCGCGATCGACACGGGGAGCGCCGTGCCGGTGGTCGCGGTCCCGGACGACGCCGTCCTCGACACCGGCACGCGCCAGATCGTGCTGATCGAGCGCGGCGAGGGCCGCTTCGAGCCGCGGGCCGTGACGCTCGGCGCGCGGGGCGACGGCTTCACCGAGATCCGCGCCGGCCTCGCGGCCGGCGACCGGGTCGTCACGGCGGCGAACTTCCTGATCGACGCCGAGAGCAACCTGAAGGCGGCGCTCCAGGGCCTCGCCCCGCCGCGGGACGACCGGCAGGCGGCCCGTGCGGGAGACGCGCCGTGATCGCCCGCCTCATCGCCTGGTCGGCCCGCAACCTGGTCCTGGTGCTGGTCGGGACCGCGCTGTCGGTCGGCGCCGGCCTCGTGGCGCTCCGGACGCTGCCGCTGGACGCCATCCCCGACCTCTCGGACGTGCAGGCCATCGTCTACACCGAGTATCCCGGCCAGGCGCCGCAGGTGGTCGAGGATCAGGTCACCTACCCGCTCACCACCGCCATGCTGACGGTGCCGCGGGCCAAGGTGGTGCGGGGCTTCTCGTTCTTCGGCGTCTCCTTCGTCTACGTCATCTTCGAGGACGGCACCGACCCCTACTGGGGCCGCTCGCGGGTGCTGGAATACCTCAGCGGCGCGGCGCGCCGCCTGCCGCCCGGCGTGACGCCGACGCTGGGCCCCGACGCCACCGGCGTCGGCTGGGTCTACCAGTACGTCGTGGTGGCGCGGGAGCGGACGCTGGCGGAACTCCGCTCCCTGCAGGACTGGGTGATCCGCTTCGCGGCCTCGCGGGCCGAGGGCGTGGCGGAGGTCGCGGGCGTCGGCGGCTTCGTGAAGCAGTACAACGTGGTGGTCGACCCGAACCGGCTGCGCGCCCAGGGCGTCACCCTCGCGGCGCTCCGGGACGCGATCCGGTCGAGCAACGCCGATGTCGGCGGCCGCACGGTCGAGCTCTCCGAGTTCGAGTTCATGGTGCGGGGCCGCGGCTACCTGCGCGGCACCGCCGACATCGAGGCCATCGTCCTGAAGACCGCGGGGGGCACGCCGCTGCGGGTGCGGGACGTGGCCCGGGTCGAGCTCGGACCCGACGAGCGGCGGGGCATCACCGAGATGAACGGCGACGGCGAGGTCGCCGGCGGCATCGTGATCCAGCGCTTCGGCGCCGACGCCCTGTCGGTCATCGAGGGCGTGAAGGCGAAGCTCGCGGAGATCGCCCGGAGCCTGCCGGCCGGCACCGAGATCCTGCCGGTCTACGACCGCTCCCGGCTGATCGAGGCCGCGATCGACACCCTCCGGCACACCCTGGTCGAGGAGAGCCTCGTCGTCTCCCTGGTCTGCGCGGTGTTCCTGCTGCACGTGCGCAGCGCCCTCGTCGCCGTCCTGATGCTGCCGGTGGGAATCCTGATGGCGCTGGCGGGCATGAAGGCCCTGGGGCTCGGCGCCAACATCATGAGCCTCGGCGGCATCGCCATCGCGGTCGGCGCCATGATCGACGCCGCCATCGTGATGATCGAGAACGCCCACAAGCACCTGGAGCGGGCGCCCCCCGGCAGCGACCGGGTCGCGATCCTGGTCGCGGCGGCCGCCGAGGTCGGGCCGTCCCTGTTCTTCTCGCTCCTGGTGATCACGGTCAGCTTCCTGCCGATCTTCACCCTGGAGAGCCAGGAGGGCCGCCTGTTCGGCCCGCTCGCCTACACCAAGACCTTCGCGATGGCGGCGGCCGCGCTGCTGTCGGTGACGCTGGTTCCGGCCCTGATGGTGCTGTGCGTGCGCGGGCGGATCGTCCCCGAGCACCGCAACCCGCTGAACCGGCTCCTCGTCGGCGCCTACCGGCCGGTGATCGCCGCCGTGCTGCGGGCCCGGGTGCCGACGATCGTGCTCGCCGCCGGCCTCCTGGCGGCGACCGCGTGGCCGGCCCGGCAGCTCGGCTCGGAGTTCATGCCGGACCTCGACGAGGGCACCCTGCTCTACATGCCCACGACCCTGCCGGGGATCTCGGTGACGAAGGCCGGCGAGCTGCTCGCCACCCAGGACCGGATCATCAGGAGCTTCCCGGAGGTGGCCTCCGTCTACGGCAAGGCCGGCCGGGCGGCCACGGTGACCGACCCGGCGCCGATGGAGATGTTCGAGACCGTGATCGCCCTGAAGCCGAGGGCGGAGTGGCGGCCGGGGGTCACGCTCGCCGGCCTCAGGGCCGAGATGGACGCGGCGCTGCAATTCCCGGGCGTGTCGAATGCCTGGACGCAGCCGATCCGCGCCCGCATCGACATGCTGGCGACCGGCATCCGCACGCCGGTGGGCGTGAAGGTGCTGGGCACCGACCTCACGGCGATGGAGGCGGCGGCCCGGCAGGTCGAGGCGGCGCTCCGGACCGTTTCGGGCACGTCGAGCGCCTACGCCGAGCGGGTGATCGGCGGCTACTTCCTCGACATCACCCCGGACCGGGAGGCGCTCGGGCGCTACGGCCTCAGGGTCGGGGACGTCCAGGACGTGATCGCCACCGCGCTGGGCGGCCAGAGCGTCACCGAGACCGTCGAGGGCCGCGAGCGCTACACCGTCAACGTCCGCTACCCGCGGGCCTTCCGCTCGGACCCGGCCGCCATCGCCGACACGGTGCAGGTGCCGCTGCCGGCGGGCGGGACCGTGCCCCTGCGCGAGGTCGCGGCCGTGGCGCTCACCCGCGGGCCGACGGCGATCCGCACCGAGAACGGCCAGCTCGCGGTCTACATCTACGTCGACATCGCCGGCCGGGACCTCGGCGGCTACGTCGCGGCGGCGCGGCAGGCGGTGGCCGACGCGGTGACGCTGCCGGCCGGCACCACCCTCCAGTGGAGCGGGCAGTACGAATCCCTGGCCCGGGCCGAGGCGCGCCTCGCGATCGTCGTCCCGCTGACGCTGCTCCTCGTGTTCCTGCTCCTCTACCTGAACTTCCGGCGGCTCACCGAGACGCTCATCGTCATGCTGTCCCTGCCCTTCGCGCTGGTCGGCGGGGTCTGGCTGCTCTGGTGGATGGGCTTCAACCTGTCGGTGGCGGTGGCGGTGGGCTTCATCGCGCTGGCCGGCGTCGCCGCCGAGACCGGAGTGATCATGCTGGTCTACCTCGACCACGCCCTCGACGCGGTGCGCGCCGCCTGCGACCGGGCGGGGCGGCCCCTGACCCGCGCGGATCTGCGGGCGGCCATCATGGTCGGCGCGGTCGAGCGGGTACGGCCCAAGATGATGACGGTCGTGGCCATCATGGCAGGGCTGCTGCCGATCCTCTGGAGCCGGGGCGCCGGCTCGGAGGTAATGCAGCGCATCGCGGTACCGATGATCGGCGGGATGGTCTCCTCGACCCTCCTGACCCTGATCGTCATCCCGGCGGTCTACGCCCTGGTGAAGGGCCGGGGCCTGCCGGCGGTCGGAGGGGAAATCCGGCCGGCGCCGCGGCCCCGCCGGCGGCGGAGCGCCGACACCGCCGCCGGATGACGCCTCGACCGTCCGTGCGAGTGCGGCGCGGCGACCAGGAGAGGGTCGCCGCGCGCGAGCCGCTCAGTTCGCCCGCGACACCTCGACGAGGTTGTCGGAGAACGAGGGCGCGTGGCCCATGTCGGTGAAGGCACCGGACGAGATGCTGTTGACCGTGCCCTCGTTGAGCTGGCGCCAGTAGCCCAGCGTCGCCACCACGATCCCGGCCTTCACGTCGTCGGTGATCCGCGCCACGCCCTTGAAGGCGCCGCGGTCGTTGCCGACCTTCACCCGGTCGCCCTCCCGAATCCCGCGGGAATCGGCATCGGCCTGGCTGATCAGCACGAACTGCTCGCCCTGGCCCTTCTGCTTGTCCTCCATGTTGGCGTAGCAGGAGTTCAGGAAGTAGTGGCTCTTGGGCGAGACGATGTTGAGCGGGTAGCGCTTGGCCAGCTCCGGGTCGTTCGTGTGGGACTCGCGCGGGCCCAGGTAGTCCGGCAGCGGGTCGAGCGCCTCGCCGGGCTGGAAGCCCTCGTACATCTGCCGGAACGGCGGGGCGACGAAGTTCGTGGCGCCCTCGACCTTGAGCATGCACTTGCCGGTCGGCGTCGGGAAGTTGCCCTCCCGGTGCGGCGCCCGGTCGTCCGGTGTGCCCACCTTCAGCCGGGCGAAGCCGTGCTCGCGCATGTAGGCGAGGTCGATGCCCTCGCAGGCCGGCGATGACCAGTCGACGTAGTGCTCAAGGCACTCAGCATCGCTCCACTTGAAGTTCTCCTCCTCGAAGCCGAGCCGGGCGGCGAGTTGCCGGAAGATCTCGTTGTTGGGGATCGCCTCGCCGGGCGCCTCGGCGCACTTGGTGTTGTAGGTCAGGTAGAGGTGGCCCCACGACAGGATCATGTCCTCCATCTCGGCGCCCATCGTGGCGGGCAGCAGGATGTCGGCGTAGGAGGCCGTGTCCGAGATGAAGTGCTCGGCCGAGACCATGAACAGGTCCTCGCGCATCAGCCCCTCGACGATCTTGTCGGTTTCGGGCGCCTGCGTGACCGGGTTCGAGTTCCAGCACATCATCGACATGATCGGCGGGTCGAGCTGCATCTCGCCGGTCAGCGCGCGGCCGATCTGCAGGTTCGAGACGACCCGGGTCCCCTCCGGGATCAGGTCGGGCCGGCATATCACGTCGAACTTGTACGGGTGCTCCCAGACACCGAACTGCGTGACGCCGCCGCCGACGTGGCGCCACGCGCCGGTGAGCGCCGGGATGCAGGTCACCGCCCGGATGGTCTGGCCGCCGCCGTAGTGCCGCTCCAGCGCCACGCCCATGCGGATGCCGACCGGCTGCTCGGTCGCCATCTCGTAGGCGAGCTTGCGGATGTCGTCGGCCGGCACGCCGGTGATCTCCGCGGCCCATTCCGGCGTGCGGGTGCTGGCCCGCTCCTTCAGCTCCTCGAAGCCGACGGTGTGGTTGTCGACGTAGTCCTGATCGACGAGGCCCTGCGCGATGATCGAGTTGATCAGCGCCATGGCGAGCGCGCCGTCGGTGCCGGGCTTCGGCGCGATGTGCCAGTCGGCGGCCTTGGCGGTGCGCGACGCGTAGGCGTCGATCACCACGACCTTGGCGCCCTGCTTCTGGGCGTCCTTCACGATCGCCCAATGGTGCAGGTTGGTGCTGACCGAGTTGCAGGCCCAGATCACGATGTACTTGGAGTGGATGTAGCTGTCCGGATCCAGGCCGGCCGTCGGCCCGACGGTGAGGAGCCAGGCGGTGCACGAACCCTCGCCGCAGAAGGTGCGCTCGGTGACGGTGGCGCCCATGCGGTTGAAGAACGCGTCGCCGCCGTTCAGCCCGTGCACGAGGCCCTGGTTGCCGAGGTAGCTGTAGGGCGCGATGGCCTGCGGCCCGTACTGGTCGATGATCGCCTTCCAGCGGGTGACGATGGTGTCGAGCGCCTCGTCCCAGGTGATCCGCTCGAACTGCTTCGACCCCTTCGGGCCGACCCGCTTCATCGGGTAGAGGAGCCGGTCCGGGTGGTAGTGGCGCTTCTCGTAATCCTTCAGCTTCACGCAGAGGGTGCCGCGCGTCATCGGGTGGTCGGGGTTGCCGCGCACGCTCAGGAGCTCGCCGCCCTTCACCTCGAACAGCATCGAGCAGGTGTCGGGGCAATCGTGCGGGCAGGCGCCGTAGAAGACCTCCGAGTAGGCCTCGGGCTGGACGATCTCGTTCATGCTCTCTCCCTCACCGGCCGCGGGCGTCCCGTTATTGTTCAGGCTTCCCGGCTCTCGGCGGGGAAGCGTACAACGAGAGGAAGAAAAGTTCTAATTCGAAGCGGGTGCGGCCGATCGCGCCGGCCGCAGGGTCGTCGCTCCCGTCGCAGCGCCGTCAGCGCCGCGCCTTCCCTTGCGCGCGCGCGCACCCATCTGAGGGTCGGACGAAGCGGGGGCCTGCAGCATGCGGTTCGAACTCTACCGGGACGCCAAGGGCGAGTGGCGCTGGCGCCTGCGGGCGCGCAACGGCGAGGTGATCGCCGAGTCGGGCGAGGGCTATGTGCGGCGCGAGGATTGCGAGCACGGCATCGCCCTCGTGCGGCAGAGCGCCGAGGCGCGCATCGAGGACATGACCACGAAGATCGCCTGATCCCGCGCGTCGCAACCCGCGATCAACCCTGTCCGAAACATCACGGCGGTTAAGCTGCAACGCTTCCGCTCGCCCGTGCGTTGCAGCGGTTCGGACCGGGCGGACAGCCCTCGCTTCCCGTGCGGTTCGTCGACCAGGACGTAATCATACGAAGGGAGTCGAGACCGTGCTGAGGAAATTCCTGCTCGCGGCCCTGCTGGCGCTGGGCTTCGCGGCCGCGGCGCCGGAGGGCGCGTCCGCCGCGCCCATCGGCCCGGGGCTGGCCCTGCCCGCCGAAGCCGCGCCGGCGGTGGCCGAGAAGGCCCAGTACTACTACCGTCGCCGCTTCTACGGCCCGCGGCCCTACTGGCGCCGCCCGTACTACGGCCGCCGGTTCTACTACGGCCCGCGGCCCTACTACCGTCGTCCCTACTGGCGCCGTCGGTTCTACTACTGATCGGCTCTCCGACCTGACCGGCCCGGCGGCTTCAGCGAGCCGCCGGGCTTTTTCACGCCCCGATTCGGGGTGCGCGACCGCGAGCCTTGCTTTATCGTGCCGGGAACGGGACCGCCGACGGCAGATCGGCGCGCCCGAGAGGAAGCCCGATGAACGATATTGCGCAGCGCGCCGAGCCCGCGGCGGCGACGCCGGACCTCTGGCAATCCATCCCGCTCGAATGCATCCTGAGCGCTGTCGCCGTTCTGCTGGCGGCGGGGCTCAAGCTCGCCGGCGTGATGTCCTGACGGCGCGGGGGCGGATGGACGGCATGCAGCACGTCGCACTCTCACCGGCCGGAAGCGCGCCGCCCGCGGAGGTCGATCTGCCCAAGGGCGACCTGACGGTGCGCACCATCGCCATGCCGGCCGACACCAACGCCAACGGCGACATCTTCGGCGGGTGGGTGCTGTCGCAGATGGATCAGGCCGGCGGCATCGCGGGCGTCGACCGGGCGCTGGGCCGGGTGGTCACCGTGGCGCTGGAATCGATGACCTTCATCCGGCCGGTCCGGGTCGGCGACGTGCTGTGCGTCTACACCCGGGTGTCGCATGTCGGCCGG